>DCHJ01000113.1:49948-51689 GCA_002314805.1 Lachnospiraceae bacterium UBA1755
CGAGCCTTTGCATCGTCCTCATTCTGCTTGAACAGTTTAGCTGCTCTCTCAGGATTCTTGAGTGCAAGTGATGCATAGCGTACTTCTCCCTTAAGGAATGCCTGATAATCACCTGTCGGCTCCTTTGAATCAAGAGTGAACTTCTTGCCTTCCTCAGCTGCAGGATTGTACCTGAAGTTGTTCCAGTAGCCCGTCTCAACTGCAAGCTTCTCCTCTGTCATAGCCTTGGACATACCGGCCTTGATACCATGGTTGATACACGGAGCATATGCAAGGATGAGTGAAGGTCCGTTGTAAGCCTCTGCTTCCTTGATAGCCTTTACTGTCTGAGCCATATCAGCACCCATTGCGATCTGAGCAACATATACGTAACCGTAGCTCATTGCGATGGAAGCAAGATCCTTCTTCTTGATGTCCTTGCCGCCTGCTGCGAACTGTGCAACAGCACCGGTCTTTGTGGACTTGGAAGCCTGACCGCCTGTATTTGAATATACCTCAGTGTCAAATACCATGATGTTGATGTCCTTGCCTGATGCAAGAGCATGGTCAACTCCGCCGAAGCCGATATCGTAAGCCCATCCGTCGCCGCCGAAGATCCACTGGCTCTTCTTGGCTGCATAATCCTTGTTGGCAACGATATATCTGCATGCATCACAGTCGCAGCCCTTGATTGCTTCGATCATAGCCTCAGCTGCCGCACCGTTGCACTCGCCGCATGTAAATGTGTCGATATACTTCTGGCAAGCGTCCTTTACAGCTGCATCATCAGTATTTGCCACGATCTCTTCTGCATTTGCCTTGATCGCATCACGGATAGCCTGCTGTCCGAGGAACATACCGAGACCGAACTCTGCATTATCCTCAAAGAGTGAGTTGTTCCATGCGGGACCCTGACCCTTTGCATTTGTTGTATAAGGTGTTGAAGGTGATGAGTTGCCCCAGATTGAAGAGCATCCTGTTGCGTTTGCGATATACATCCTGTCGCCAAAGAGCTGGGTAACCAGCTTAGCGTATGGTGTCTCGCCACAGCCTGCGCATGCGCCCGAGAACTCAAGCAATGGCTTCTTGAACTGCGAACCCTTGACAGTGCCCTCTTTGAACTTCTCAACTGCTTCCTTCTTCTCGGGAAGTGCTGCTGCATAATCAAATGCCGGCTGAAGTACAGGAGTGCTTGCCTCTGCGTTCTTCATAACGAGAACCTCTGCCTTGCCGTTGCCGAGACATACATTTGCGCACGATCCGCAGCCTGTACAGTCAAGAGCTGAGGTTACGATAGCGAACTTGTATCCCGGCATAGCCATCATATCAGCAACAGGTGTTCCCTCGGGAAGCTTAGCTGCTTCGTCTGCTGTAAGAGCAACCGGTCTGATAGCTGCATGAGGACATACATATGCACAGAAGTTACACTGTACACAGCCTGCAGGATTCCATACCGGAACATTAACTGCTATACCGCGCTTCTCGAATGCTGCAGCGCCTGAAGGTGTTGAACCGTCAACATAGTCCTTAAATGCGGATACAGGAAGCTGATTGCCTGTCTGTGAGTTAACAGCAGCCTGGATGGTATTGACAAACCTGGCAACAGCACTGTCGCCGGCTGCCTTTGTTGTATTAAGTCCTTCGTCTGCGCAGTCAGCCCACTCAGCAGGGATCTTAACCTCAACAACACCCTGTGCGCCTGCATCGATAGCATCCCAGTTCTTCTTAACAACATCCTCACCCTTGCGTCCGTATGTCTTCT
>DCHJ01000113.1:51818-53026 GCA_002314805.1 Lachnospiraceae bacterium UBA1755
CCTGTAGCAATACCGATCTTAACGCCATCGATAATGTAGAACTTGATGTTATGATCAGCCATGTACTTCTTAACCTGTCCCGGAAGGTGCTCTCCTACCTTATCTGCATCCCATGCGCAGTTAAGAAGGAATGTACCGCCGTCTACAAGCTCCTGAACCATGTTGTATTTATGAACGTATGAAGGATTATGGCAGGCAACGAAATCAGCCTTTGTGATCAGGTATGTTGACTTGATCGGCTTATGACCGAATCTTAAGTGTGACATTGTAACACCGCCTGACTTCTTTGAGTCATAATCAAAGTAAGCCTGAGCATACATGTCGGTGTTATCGCCGATGATCTTGATGGAGTTTTTGTTGGCACCTACAGTACCGTCTGCGCCAAGACCCCAGAACTTGCAGTTGGTCGTTCCTTCCGGAGTTGTAACCAGAGGAGCGCCTGTCTCGAGTGAAAGCTTTGTAACATCATCATTGATACCGATCGTGAAATGAGGCTTTACTGTGTTCTCAAATACAGCAACGATCTGTGCAGGTGTTGTATCCTTGGAACCAAGTCCGTAACGTCCTGAATATACAGGAACATCATTGAACTCTGTACCCTTGAGTGCTGCAACAACGTCAAGGTAAAGCGGCTCACCGATCGAGCCCGGCTCCTTGGTCCTGTCGAGTACCGAGATCCTCTTGACAGTCTTCGGGATCGCGTTAACGAATGCGTCCACTGAGAACGGTCTGTAAAGACGAACCTTAACAAGACCTACCTTCTGTCCCTTTGATGCAAGATAATCAATAGTCTCCTCGATAGTATCATTTACAGAGCCCATAGCAACGATCACAGACTCAGCGTCAGCTGCACCGTAGTAGTTGAAGAGCTTGTAATCTGTACCGATCTCTGCGTTGATCTTGTCCATATAACCCTGAACGATTGCCGGAAGTGCATCGTAGAACGGGTTGCAGGCCTCACGTGCCTGGAAGAAGATATCAGGGTTCTGAGCTGAGCCCTTCTGGTTAGGATGGTTAGGATTCATTGCGTTAGCCTTGAAATCAGCGATAGCATCCCAGTCAGCGAAGCTCTTGAGAGTCTCATAATCCCACTCCTCGATCTTCTGGATCTCGTGTGATGTCCTGAAGCCATCGAAGAAGTTGATGAACGGAACCTTACCCTTGATAGCTGCAAGATGAGCTACAGGAGTAAGATCCATAACTTCCTG
>DCHJ01000113.1:53054-64040 GCA_002314805.1 Lachnospiraceae bacterium UBA1755
CAGAGCATAGCGCAGCCTGCCTGGCGGCATGCATATACATCTGAATGATCACCGAAAATTGAAAGTGCATGTGACGATACTGCACGTGCCGATACATTGAATACGCCCGGAAGCTGCTCGCCGGCAATCTTATAAAGGTTAGGGATCATAAGAAGAAGACCCTGTGAAGCAGTATAAGTTGCTGTAAGAGCACCTGCAGACAACATACCGTGTACTGCACCTGCTGCGCCTGCCTCAGACTGCATCTCTGTAATCTGTACAGGACGGCCGAAAATGTTTTTCCTTCCCTCTGTTGCCCACTCATCAACATGCTCCGGCATAACTGATGAAGGAGTGATAGGGTACATTGCTGCTACTTCAGTATAAGCATAGGAAGCATGAGCTGCTGCCTGGTTACCGTCCATAGTAGCCATTTTTCTTTTTGCCATGTGTTTATCCTCCCACAAAAATTTACAAAAAACCACCTTATCATTATAACAAGATTATGCATCTTTGCAAATGAAAAGGTGGTTTAGATTGTTCTTTTAATTATGCATATTACGGAAAGATCGGAATTCCGGGCACCAGATCGTCCTCATCGTCCTCAGCAGCCTCGGTTCCCGGTCTCCCGGGCTCCTCCTGAGAGTGCGGCTGTGTCTCCGTATTCTTAGGAGCATCTGTATCAGAATTTCCTCCGGGACCTTCGGGGACAGTCTCATCAGCCGTCTCGCCCTCGGTCTCATAGTACATCACAGTATTGCCGGCCTCATCCTGCCTTGTCTTAAGCTCCAGCGTCTCACCGTCGGCGTCGGTCGGAACAGTCTCAAATTCGGCCGTCCAGAGAGCCTGATTGCGTCTTATCTTGGGAGTATGTCCCCTGTATCTGCTGACATGGAAAAGCTCATCCGTGTCTGCAATGCCGCTGCCTTCCGGATACACATGCCTGATATATGTATTCCATGTACTGCCCTGGTCACCCTCCGATACCAGCACCTGGACTCCCGCATCCAGAGTCGGGTCATCCTCGATAACCGGTGCCGGTACATCCGATGTGGCGATCTGTTCCGAATGGAGCGAGATCTCCTCTCCTTCCGCAAGGATCGGTATACCAATGAGCCAGCAGGTAACTGTGCGGTCCTCATAATGAGCCCTGACCACTACTGCGGATTCAGTTGTGTTGGTGAACCTGAGATCCGGTCCGGAAAAGCCGTCGTAGCTTACCGTAGCATCTTCACCCGGTGTCACATATGTGGGCGCGTAGGTATGGGCATGTCTCTCTGTTACTTCAAGTCCGGATTTGATGATCGCATTATAAAGAGTCGATGCAACCTGGCAGACACCTCCGCCCGGCTCGTTGACCACCTCGCCGTTATGATATGCCGCTGCCTCCTTATACCCGCGCTCCGGAGTACGGTTTCCGGTCGTGAGATTAAAAGAGAACTCGTCGCCCACCTGCAGCAGCGTACCGTCGATAGCATTGCATGCCAGGTTGAGATTGCTGTTTCTTGCTGCATTGTTGGTCGAGTTGGTCGTATACGTGCCGATGGTGGTATACATCGCCTTTGCCGCCTCTTCATCGATCACCGGCGTTACAGTCTCTGCCTTAACATTGATGGAAGCATTGTACTTCTTTTTATCAAAGGCATCCCTGATATCACTCTTAAGCTTCTCCTCGTTGATCGCGATCCCGTCCTGACCTTCCGAATACGTAAAGCTCTCTGTCTCCCTGTCAAAGCCGCTGATAGTGCCATTGACCGGATCTACGTTCCAGAGCAGCTTCATTGCCTCGATCTCCTCATCAAGCTGCGCATCATCGATCCTGAAATCGATCTCGTAGGACTCTGCCGGCTCTTCAAGAGCATATATCTCATCCAGCTTCTTTTCGATACTGCTGTCGAGAAGATTGCTGATCTCATAGGTATCCGGTTCTCTGCCGGGCAGCTTTGCCTTCATATCCCAGCCGAGCTTCCTGCCGATGGCAAGTCTTGCCTGTGTCTTGCCCATACCGTTGATATTCACACCCGCAACCCTTACTGATTTCTCCAGACTTGATTCCGGCTCCAGGGTCACGACCTCTGTCTCCTCTTCCGCGGGAGACTTGACCTTTCTTACGGCAAATACCACACCGGCAATGATCGCCGCTATGACCAGCACCGCTATCGCTATCTTCACTCCCGAAAAACGCTTCTTTTTCCTGCGCCTTACTCTGCTGTCTCCGTATGCCATATATTAATCCTCTTCAAAGGGAAAAAATTCCGTACAAAACAAAACCGAAAGCTTTCGCCTCCTCATACGGATACATAATAACACAACACCTAGTAAAATATCAAGAAACTGTGACTATATAATGGGACAAAAAAAGAAGACGTCCAAAGAATGACGCCTCCGGGGTACTATTAGCTGGGCTAGAAGGATTCGAACCTTCAGAGTGACGGAGTCAGAGTCCGTTGCCTTACCATTTGGCGATAGCCCAATGTCTTAAGCGACCTTGCTATGTTAGCATATGCGGGTGTGAATTGCAACATTTTTTTCAATTTTTACATGTGTTTTTTTGCTGCCCGCAGATTTGGTTATGATCATCATGCTATGGAGCCTTGCTGCAGATCAATACCGGGGGCTGTCCGTAAACAGTAACTCTGCTGCAGCCGTCCCTGACACGGGGCGTGCAGGCAGCCAGTCCTGTCCTTGAACAGCAGCGCTGTCCTCAGCCGTCCCTGACACGGGCGTGCAGGCAGTATGTCCTGTCCCTGAAAATTAACGCTGTCCTCAGGTCCGGAACGGATCAAACGAAATCCTGCATCACCACGTTGGCAAGGTCAAGTCCCTTTTCCGTGAGTCTGATATATGGCGGATTGCTCTCAAGAAGGCCGTGACGTATATGCTTATCTATATCGTAGAAATACCTGTCTATCATGTTGATTCCGAATCTTTCCGCAAACTCAGCTGATGATACGCCTCTGGTAAGACGCAGTCCGAGTATCATGAATTCGCTCATCCGGTCTTCTGCTGTAAGTTCCTGAACATCCTCATACAGCGGTGTGATATCCCGGTTCATGTCGATGTGCAGGTAATTATTGATATCCTTCTCCACATGGAAGCGCCTGTTCATCGTATAGCTTGAAGCACCGAGGCCCAGCCCCAGATACTCCTCTCCTGTCCAGTATCCCAGATTGTGCCTGCACTCACAGCCCTTCCTCGCATAATTGCTGATCTCATACCTGCTGTAGCCGTACTCCCTGAGTATGGCCGCAGTGGCATGATACATCTCTCTGTCGGTATCCTCGTCCGGCAGCAGCTTCCTGCCTTCTTCCGAGCCGTAGATGTCATGGAAGGGCGTACCCTCCTCCACGATCAGGCTGTATGCCGAAACGTGCTCGGGCTTAAGCATTGCCACCCGGCGCAGGCTGTTCTTCCAGCTGTCCGTATTCTGACCCGGTATGCCGCTTATGAGGTCCACATTGATATTGTCAAAGCCTGCATCCCTTGCATACTCATAGCTCGTGAGAAAGTCCTCGAAACTGTGGATCCTGCCCAGTACCTTAAGTTCCGTATCATTTGCCGACTGGAGTCCTATGCTCAGACGGTTGATCCCGGCTGCCTTATAATTAAGAAGCCTCTCCTGAGACAGCGTGCCCGGATTGGCCTCCAGTGATATCTCCGCTGACGCTTCTACCACCCAGTTTGCATACACGGCACTCATGATATTTGTGATATAGACCGATTTCAGGATGGACGGAGTCCCTCCCCCGAAGAAGATGGTGGATACTGTATAATCTGTATAGAACCGGCTCTGAACCTTTATCTCTTCTATCAGCTGGCGTACATACATATCCATCTCAAATTCCTGCGCAGGAAAAGAAAGGAAGTCACAATACCTGCACTTCCTTACGCAGAACGGAATATGAATATACAGCTGGATCCTTTTTCCCATCTTTTCTCCGACCGCAGACACATATCAGTACACAAAGCAGCTTATTCCTCGTCAAGCTTCAATACACTCATGAAGGCCTGCTGCGGGATCTCAACATTGCCGACCTGACGCATGCGCTTCTTGCCTTCCTTCTGCTTCTCGAGCAGCTTCTTCTTACGCGTGATATCTCCGCCGTAGCACTTGGCGAGCACATCCTTGCGCATTGCCTTTACCGTCTCCCGGGCAATGATCTTGCTGTTGACAGCCGCCTGGATCGGGATCTCAAAGAGCTGACGCGGGATCTCCTCCTTGAGCCTCTCGCACATCCTGCGGCCTCTCTCGTAGGCAGTATCCGCATGTACGATAAAGCTGAGCGCATCCACTTCCTCACGGTTGACCAGGATATCCAGCTTCACCAGCTTACTCGTCTCGTATCCTTTAAGCTCATAATCCAGCGATGCATAGCCGCGGGACTTGCTCTTTAATGCGTCGAAGAAATCATATATGATCTCGTTGAGCGGGAGCTCATACCTGAGGATAGCACGGTTCATCTCCATGTACTCGGTGCTCAGATATCTTCCGCGCCTTTCCTGACAGAGTGTCATTATTGAACCCACATATTCCTTGGTGACCATGATCTCCGCCCTGACTATCGGCTCCTCCATATGCTCGATCTCGCTGGGATCAGGCATGTTGGTGGGATTGGTGAGCTCGATGATATCACCGTCGGTCCTGTATATCTTGTAGATAACACTGGGAGCCGTGGTTACAAGGTCCAGACTGTACTCGCGTTCAAGTCTTTCCTGCACTATCTCAAGATGCAGAAGCCCCAGAAAGCCGCACCGGAATCCAAAGCCCAGAGCGATGCTTGTCTCAGGCTCATAGAAAAGACTTGCATCGTTGAGCTGCAGCTTTTCAAGGGCATCCCGGAGGTCAGGATACTTCCTTCCGTCGGCGGGATAAAGCCCGCAGTAAACCATGGGTGTCACCTTCTTGTATCCGGGGAGCGCTTCCGCGCAGGGATTATCGGTCTCTGTGACTGTATCGCCCACCATGGTCTGGCGCACGTCCTTGATGCTTGCAGTGAAATATCCGACCATTCCGGCGGAAAGCTCCTCGCATGGGATGAACTGTCCCGCTCCGAAATATCCTACTTCCACCACATCCACATCCGCACCGGTTGCGCACATATGCACTCTGGTACCCTTGCGGATCGTACCGTCAAATATCCTCATGAATACTATGACTCCCCTGTAGGAATCATAGAGTGAGTCAAATATCAGCGCCTTGAGAGGTGCCTTCTCATCTCCGGACGGTGCCGGCAGGCTGTGTACGATACCCTCAAGGACCTCATCGATACCGATGCCGTTCTTTGCCGAAATACGCGGGGCGCTCATGGCTTCGATGCCGATGACATCCTCGACCTCCCTCGCCACATCATCAGGTCTTGCGCTTGGGAGATCTATCTTGTTGATGACGGTAAATATCTCAAGGTCATGGTCCAGAGCCATATACACATTTGCAAGCGTCTGAGCCTCGATGCCCTGAGCCGCATCCACAACAAGTATGGCGCCGTCACACGCCGCCAGGGATCTTGATACCTCGTAATTGAAGTCCACATGTCCCGGGGTGTCGATGAGATTAAGCATATACTCATTGCCATCCTTGGCCCTGTAGACAGTCCTTACCGCCTGGCTCTTGATCGTGATGCCGCGCTCACGCTCCAGATCCATGTTGTCAAGCACCTGATTCTGCATCTCTCTGCTGGTAAGCAGCCCTGTCTGTTCAATGATACGGTCCGACAGAGTTGATTTGCCATGGTCGATATGCGCTATTATGCAAAAATTTCTTATCTTAGATTTATCCATAGGTCAAATAATAACATAATTTCCCGCTTCTTGCCATAATGTTCTTGACAATCTTTACCCTGTATACTAGAATAGAAAAGCGCGTTTAGGCGCTCTTTTTATGAATCAGGAGGTACAGGACATTGGCTAACATTAAATCTGCTAAGAAGAGAATCCTTGTCGCAGAGAAGAACCACGAGAAGAACGTGGCTGTTAAGTCTACTGTAAAGACAGCTGTCAAGAAGGTTGACAATGCTATCGCAGCAGGCGACAAGGCTTTGGCTCAGGCAAATTTACATGCAGCAGAGGTAGAGCTTAAGAAGGCGTCATCTAAGGGCGTTATGCCTAAGACAACAACTTCTAGAAAAGTTTCTCGTCTGGCTAAAGCTGTAAATGCTATGGAGTAACTCTTACATCGATAAATAAAAAGCTCGGGGCTCGTCCCTGAGCTTTTTATTGTGCCGCAGCAGGCCCATACAATGTCCTCAGCTGCATACTCTCCTGCCCGTACAGCGCTCACCCGCAGATCAGCAGCTCCACTGCAAGCCGCTCCGGCATCTCGCCTGTCTTGAAGGCCTCTTCCATCTGAAGGCATCTCTCCACATAACCTACAAGCACATTTCTGTCATATCCCCTCGCCTGCTTCATAAGCCTGCCTGCTATGTACTGGCTGACCCTCAGCTTTTCCGCCACTGCATCCTGCCGGCAGCCTCTGTCCGTCAGGTCCCTGACCTGAAGCAGCTGATTGAACTGACGTGCTATCTTGTAAAGGATACTCATAGGCGATTCCCTCAGTGCCAGCAGATCCTCATAGAGTCTCATAGCCTCTGCATTCTTTTTTTGAGTGATTGCTTTGCACATGTCATAGACCTTATTGTTTAAAGTAACCGTTGTGATCGCTTCAATATCGGCAGTATTCACATTATCCTTTGTCCCGACGTATGCGATCAGTTTCTCAAGCTCATTCTTCACCAGTTCCATATCATTGCCGGTCGCATCGAGGAATATCTCAAGATCGCTCCTGGTTATCTGTTTACCTGCCTGCATAAGTATACGTGCTGCCCAGCTGAAAAGATCGTCCGGAGCCGGATGATTGAGTTCACAGACACAGCCTGCCTCTGATATCCTCCTATAGAGACTGCTGCGCCTGTCGATCGCTGTCTCAATAAATACAAAATATGAAGTCTCACATGCCCGCGCGAGATAGTCTGCCATAGCATCCCCGCCGCTCTTGCACCACCCGGAATTTTCAATGACGATGAGCCGTCTGTCGCTGAAAAAGGGCATGGTCTCCGCCACATCAATGACTGCATTAATATCAATATCCATGCCTTCAAAACAAGAATAGTTTATACCGTCATCTCCCGCTATGGCACTTCTTAATTTCTTCTTATAGGAGCGCAGCAGAAAAGGCTCGTCACCGGTCAGGAGATAAGCCCTCCTGAATTCCTTATTTCTGATGTGTGATTCCAAAACCTTCCAGGGTTTCGCATCTTTTGAAGCTGAAGCCATATGTCCTCCTATGTGAGCATTACGGCACAGGCTGTCCGCTGCTTTCCCCCGCATTGCCCCGCTGCTGCCGATCCTATTATCTGCACTGCGCTCCCGCAGAAGCCGGTCCTCTTTATGCGCACCACGCCACGGCAGCCCCACGGATCATATATTCTGATACACATCAGGCTGCGTGGCATTTACTATGCATTCTTCCATGCTGATGCCGATTCTGCTATATACACTGCACTCCCGCCGCTGCCCGACCAAGCATATACACCGCACCCCGGCAGCCCCGCGGATCATAATATCATATATCAAAATGTCATTTCCCCATATGATGCTTCGGCACCAGCTCCGGATGGAGTATCTTCTGCTTTACCCGTTTGTAACATACAGCAAATGCCACCGCCTGCAGTGCAGAGGTCAGTATCCATGATATCGGATATGACATGAACAGGTTATTCAGAGTATGGTTACCCGGGAATACAGTCAGTATCCAGAAAAATCTGAATATCACGACTCCGAAGATATGTATCAGCATAGGTATCAGCGAATAATTCATACCGCGCATACATCCTGGCAGCAGATCCATAATACCGCAGATACCATAGGTCACAAGAGTGACCGGAAGTACTGAAAGCGCTGCCTCGATGACCGCCTCATCCGCAGAATATATCCCTATACACTGCCTTCCCAGCAGACATATCAGACATCCGAGCCCGGAGCCGAATACCACAGTGAGTACCGTACACTCAATGGTGATCCTTTTGATCCTCTTATAATTGCCGGCGCCATAATTCTGACCGATAAAGCTCATGGCCGACTGTGTTATCGAATTGACGGCGATATAGCAAAACCCCCTGAGGCTGTTGATAGCCGAATATCCTGCCATGACAACGGACCCGAAGGAATTGACCGACGACTGGATAAGCACGTTGGAGAGGCTTACCAGCATGGACTGGATACCTGCCGGGATACCGATACTCAGCATACGCAGGAAATTGCTCTTATATATCCTCAGTTCCCCGGGAATGAGTCTGTAGGCCGCATCCGCCTTCATAAGACTGATGAGCACCAGTACGCAGGAGACACATTGTGAAAAAATCGTAGCTATGGCAACCCCCGCCACATCAAGATGGAATACAACCACAAGTATGACATTAAGTATCGCATTGAGCACCCCGGCCACAGCAAGATAGATGAGAGGCCGCCGGGTATCTCCCACAGCCTTAAGTATTGCAGAGCCAAAATTATAAAGCATAAAAAACGGCATACCGCAGAAATAGATCCTCAGGTACAGTGCAGAAAGGTCTATGACATCCTCAGGGCTCCCCATGATCTGCAGTACCCTTCTGCAGAAGATCAGACCCATGAGCATGGTGAAAAGTCCGAAGATAAACGCCGATACGATTGCCGTATGGACAGTCCTTTTTATCTCAGCATCATTCTTTACAGCATAATTCTGGGCTGTGAGTACATTGACACCAAGAGATACACCGATGAACAGATTGGTAAATATGTTGATAAGAGCCGTTGTGGAACCGACTGCCGCCAGTGACCGGCTGCCCGCAAACCTTCCGACAACAATTATATCCACAGCATTAAACAGCAGCTGCAGCATTCCTGACAGGATAAGCGGGACAGCATACTTAAGCAGCTTTCCCAGTATCGGTCCTGTCGTCATATCCATTTCGTAATTCTTCCCGGCCATAAGACAAGTATAGCACCGCAGATAATATAAGTGAATAAGATTTGCGGGGTTGCATGACGAGTAACTCTGCTTTGGGATCGTAAGTTCTGGTTTTTTGCCTCCGTCTTCGATATTCGAAATTAAATCCTGCAAACATTTCGCCAAGCAGGGGTTTACTTTTCCAAACCGGAACTTATATTTCCGACTCATCCCTCATCAATAGTGGTCATCAACAGCGGGTGAATTGGAAACTTAAATTCCAGTCCATTCACCCTAAAACTGGAACTTAGTATTGCAAAATATATCCTAGAAGTTAGTATTGCAAACCTCTTGATACCTAGTTATAGTAGTGGCTCAGCAATAGAGTCCGGATGGCGTTATCCAAGGAGAATACCATGGTTAAGAATGCACATCTGGTTCTTGATGAAAGAGCCACAATAGAAGTTCGTCTAAGAGAACGAGCTTCATTTACAGAGATAGGTAGGGAACTTGGTAAGGACCCTTCTACCATCTCAAAGGAAGTCAGACTCCATAGTCAGACCGTACGTAAAGATTCCTTTAATCCTTGTAGCAAGCGAAGTATCTGTGATGAATACGGCACAGCATGTTCAAAGTGCAAGTTGCAGTATTCAAAAATCTGCAAGAGATGTCCTAGTGCAAAGTGTTATGAGCATTGCAAACAGTTTGAGGTACTTGTCTGTAACAAGCTTAAGAAGCCACCGTATGTCTGTAATGGTTGTCTTCAGAGACAGTCATGCAAGTTAGAGAAGCATTTATATGTTGCAAAGGATGCTCAAAAAGCTTATGAACTCACTCGTTCTGAGAGCCGTCAGGGAATAGCGATTACACCAGAAGAATTAAAGCGTGTAGATGCTATTGTTTCACCGCTTGTTAAGTTAGGGCAGTCTATTCACATGATATGTGTCAATAATGCAGATGATATCATGCTTGATGAAAAAACGATTTATAACTACATTGATGCAGGTCTATTAACCGTTGATAACATTGATCTTCCGAGAAAGGTTCGTTATCGGACTCGCTCACATAAGAAGCCTGTAAGAGTAGACAAGCAGTGTCATGTAGGACGTACCTACGAGGATTTTGAAGCTTATCTTGTTGCAAATCCTGATATTCCAGTAGTGGAAATGGATTCTGTGGAAGGCCGTAAAGGTGGCAAAGTTTTATTAACCATATATTTTAGAAACTGTAGTTTAATGCTTGCTTTTATTCGTGATAACAACACCGCTAAGTCTGTTACTGAAGTATTCGACTGGTTGGATGAGCAGTTAGGACACGATACTTTCACAACCCTCTTCCAGGTAATAATTACCGACAGGGGCAGTGAGTTCACTAATCCGCTTGCAATCGAATTTAACAAGGATAATGAACGCAGGACACATATCTTTTATTGTGATCCACAGCGTTCAGATCAAAAAGGCGGTTGTGAAGTAACACATGAGATGATCCGTCGTGTACTTCCAAAGAAAACCTCTTTTGATAACTTAACGCAGGATGATATCACTCTTATGATGAGTCATATCAATTCTTATAACAGAAAAAAGCTGAATAACCAGTCGGCACACCAGTTGTTCAGCTTCATTAATGGCGGGGATATTCTTGACAAGTTAGGAATAAAATCCATTCCCGCTAATGAGATTAACCTCACACCTCTATTGCTGAAAAAATAAGAAAACATAACGCCATTCGGAAGAAATATCGAACCGAATGAGGGGTGGAATTTAATCTTGCGAAAAAAGAAATAAAATTCGACCTCCGCTTAATGTAACCCTTTTTTCAGAGGATTAAGATCTAAAAAAAGAATATCAGCATATGAAGCATAAAACAACTTGTTTCTAATAGTAAATTCCAGTTCTAAATAACTTTGCAAAACTAACTTCCGGAAAAATTACGATTTTTTGGTTTGCCAGAATTTACTTTTGCAAGAGGTTATCTAAATCAGAACTTAAACTTGCAAACTGGAACCTCGGATTCCAATTCAGCCAATTGAAATAGAACAGAGGTTATAAAACAAGATATGAGACAAAATCTCAAATATATGTTTACAA
>DCHJ01000065.1:0-213 GCA_002314805.1 Lachnospiraceae bacterium UBA1755
CGGCTTTTGTGTTCCTTTGACGGTTTCCAAAGAACTCATCGATTCCCAACTGATGATATATGCTTGATGCTGCCAAATATCCATAGTTGCGTACACAGTCCGTATTTTTTGTAAGCTGCTTTGTGAAATCTACGGAGAACTCTATCGGGGCTTGTTCTTCTTTTTTCTTTTTGTCCATCTGAGCGACTACTTCCTTGAAGTGTGAGATGGGGT
>DCHJ01000065.1:362-2437 GCA_002314805.1 Lachnospiraceae bacterium UBA1755
GAAATAGGTATTACAATATATTGTACCACATAACGCAACAAAACGCAATAGATATATGCATTAAAAATAGATAAAAAAATAGGCTCCATGCCTTATAAATCAAAGGTTTGGTAGCCATTAGCATGTCACAGTAACTGCAAAACTAGGGTTTAATTAACTGACTTAAATATACAGGCCGTTCAATCATGTCATCCACCTCTTGGCTTGATTCTACTCGAAAAACTTTTTATTTTCAATATTTTTTCCAGTATGTCTTGTGCTATTGCGCAGAAATATTGTGAAACTCCTCTCCGGACTGAAATTTACCAAAACCGTACACTGGTATGTTGACAAACATCTTCCGGCTGTACTATAATTACGACCGTGCTGAAAAAGCATGTCCGGGGTGTGGCTCAGTTTGGTAGAGTACCTGGTTTGGGACCAGGGGGCCGCAGGTTCGAACCCTGTCACCCCGACGGATTCAAAAAGCTCGCTTCCGCGAGCTTTTTTGTGTCTGATAGAGCCTGCTCCGGGGTGACAGGGGCGGACCCTCGTTACCTTTACAGGTACTGCTGCTATTGTGGTATCCTCAAAAGCCTGTCCCCAGGGTCAGGCATTCTCTGCTGCTGCATAACCTGTTGCTATTGTTGACCCTCAAATGCCTGTACCGGGGTGACAGTTTTCGTCACTGCGGTCACCTAATCTCATCTATTCCAGTACCTTTATCGTCCTCTTAAGGAAGAAGCCGCTCAGTGCCAGCGAGAATATCTCAGCTATCGGGAACGCCAGCCAGACCATATTCAGATTGCCTGTCAGCGACAGCAGATACGCGCTCGGGAGCAATACCACCAGCTGACGGCAGATCGAAGTAATGAGACTGTACTTCGGTTTATCCAGAGCCTGACAGGTGGAGCCTGCGATGATACAGAAGCCTGCCAGCGGGAAGTGAATACCTATCACTCTGAAGGCTCGCACACCGACCTCCATCATTTCCTGACTTGGTGAGAAGATGCTCAGCAGCACTCCCGGTATCAGTTCAAAAGCCAGACACCCCAGAGTCATGATCGACATAGCTGCGATAATGGTATACTTCATAGCCTGCTTCACCCTGTCTGACTGCCTTGCTCCGAAATTGAAGGATACTATCGGAATATAGGCATTGTTGATGCCGAATACCGGCAGGAAGATAAAGCTCTGCAGCTTATAATATACGCCGAATACTGCCGTTGCCGCCTCGGTAAATGAGATAAGGATCTGGTTCATACCAAAGTTCATCACCGAACCGATGGCCTGCATCACTATCGAAGGAACACCGATGCTGTATATCTGCCCCACCATATGCTGATGAGGTCTTATTTCCCTGATACTCAGCCTGATCTCTTTGTTATGCCGGATATTCAGGATTATCCCCAGCGTGGCCGCCACGGTCTGACCGATCACGGTAGCGATCGCTGCACCCTTTACCTCAAGCCGCGGAAAACCCAAAAGGCCCAGCGTCATGATGGGATCGAGCACGATATTGATGAGGGCACCCACCAGCTGCGGGATCATTGCGAGGTCAGTACGTCCCGTTGACTGCAGTAGCCTCTCAAAGCACATCTGCCCGAAAAGTGCCAGACTGATGCCGACACATACATTGATATAATCAGTACCGTGCCTAATGATCTCCGCATTTCCTGTCTGTATCCTGTAATACGGTCCTGCACAGGTCCAGCCGATTATCATGAACACGATCGCGGTGATGAAATATACAAATATACCCGTATTGGCCGCCCTGTCAGCGCTCTCTCTGTCCCTCTCTCCCAGATATCTGGAGATCAGCGCGCACATACCCACACCCGTACCCGTTGCAAACGCTATGAGAAGCATCTGCATCGGAAACGCCAGACTTACCGCATTAAGAGCATCCTGGCTGACCTTTGAAACTACAATACTGTCTACAATGTTATAAAATGCCTGAAACAACATGGATGCCACCATAGGAGCCGACATACTCAGCAGTAATTTCCCCACGGGCATTGTGCCCATCTTGTTTTCTCTGTTTTCCAAAGCTGTATACCCCCGTTGTCCGTATGATTCCTTTTTACAGGTCTGCT
>DCHJ01000065.1:2558-2686 GCA_002314805.1 Lachnospiraceae bacterium UBA1755
CTGCCCTCAATGAAGGACAGACGTTATCCGATACAGACCCTGCGCGGTCAGCACCTGCCCTCTGCCGCTGCCCTCAGTGTATCCCCTGTGAGACGGTATACCGTCCAGTCATCCATCGGTGCAGCCCC
>DCHJ01000065.1:2893-3186 GCA_002314805.1 Lachnospiraceae bacterium UBA1755
GTAGAGAAATTGTGGAAGAAAAGCGCAAAGCCGACCTCCTTATCCCCCTCCAGCGCAAAGATCACTTCCGCCTTCTTTTTATCAAAAAGCCATTCCCTGAGCAGCTCCTCATCTCCTACCACCTGATCTGACATATGCTCATACTCTGCCAGCTGCCTGATGAAGCCAAGGATCTTTGCCGTATCAGCCTCTGTTGCTTCTCTGAATCTGAATTCTGCCATTTCCTTTTCTCCTGTCTGATTAATTATGATCTGCGGGTGCGCACTGCTGCATTACTATCCTGACCATACTGC
>DCHJ01000065.1:3228-6297 GCA_002314805.1 Lachnospiraceae bacterium UBA1755
GTTCGCACGCTGTTTTACTATACTTTACTATATACGTCCGCTTCCTGCAGGATCCTGTGTCACCGCCCAACCGTCTTATTATATGAGGCTTTCACTGCTTCTGCAACCAGTGCCTCAAATCCGCCTTCTCTGAGCCGGTTCACTCCTTCTATGGTCGTCCCGCCCGGCGTGCACACCTCATCCCTGAGCGCAGCCGGAGCCTTGTCTCCCTTAAGCAGCATACCGGCACTTCCGGCGAGCATCTGCGCGATGAAGCTCACTGCCCTGTCCCTGTCCATACCGCACTGCTCTCCGCCCTTTGCAAGTGCATCCGCAAAGAAATATGTATATGCGGGTGCGCATGCCGCAACTACTGAAAACATATCCATTTCCCGTTCCGGGATCCCTTCGATAAGCCCTGCCGGAGAGATAAGCGCTTTCAGCCCCTGAGCCTGTACGTCCCCAGCATTGTTGCTGCATACATATCCGATGAGACCCTTTCCTATCTCGCAGGGGGTGTTGGGCATGATGCGTATTATCTTCTTATCAGCGCCCAGCTTTTCTTCAAGGGCTGCTATGCTCACTCCGGAAAGCATTGAGACAAATGTACCCTGCGCACCCGCAATTGCGGATCGGTTTGCCTGAGCAAAACCGCCCAGATCAGCCGGGCGAAACCCCAGAAAAATGAATTCGCTGTCCGCAAGGATATTATCTGCTGTATCTGCAGCGCAGCCCAGCCGCTGTGCCGCTGCCTCGGTGCTGTCCTCAGTGCTGCATACGACTGCTGTCCTGCCGCAGCCGGCAGTCCTGACCGCGATCCCTGCAAGGATCCCTCCCATATGTCCTGCTCCCACAAAGCCTGCACTGTACTTATACATCTTTTCCTCCATCCGTGGTATTGTCACAGTCTGCTTCCCCTGAAATATCCATCCCGGCGGCCCTCACGGTGCACTGCTCAGCTCCATATCATCGTCTGAATCACCCGCCGGTCCGGGCTGCCCGCGGCGGTCTGTGCTAGCGTATCTGGCCGTCACCCGTGATGATATATTTATAGGTGCTCAGTTCATCCAGTCCCATCGGTCCCCGGGCATGAAGCTTCTGAGTGGATATGCCCATCTCGCATCCGAGTCCGAACTCACCGCCGTCAGTGAACCGTGTCGATACATTCACGTACACCGCTGCCGAATCCACTGATGCAGTGAAGTACTCTGCGGCCTTCTCATCCTCAGTCATGATACAGTCAGAATGTCCGGTGGAATGGGCAGCGATATGCTCAACTGCTTCTTCAAGACTGTCCACTTCCTTTACTGCAAGTATGTAATCAAGAAACTCTGTATCAAAATCTTTATCCGATGCCGGTGTTCCGTCAATAATGGCTGCGGCTTTACTGCAGAGCCTCAGCTCCACAGGTACCCTGCCTGCTTCTATGCGGTCATCTGTCAGTGCCTTTCTGAGCATCGGCAGGAAAGCCTCTGCGACATCCTTATGCACAAGGCAGACTTCCTCTGCATTGCATACCGACGGTCTGCTTGTCTTGGCATTAATGATGACCCTGATGGCTTTCTCAAGGTCGGCAGCTTTATCTACATACACATGGCAGATACCTGTACCGGTCTGGATGCAGGGTACTGTGGCATTGTCCACGCAGGCTCTGATAAGTCCCACTCCGCCCCTTGGTATGAGGAGATCAACTATCCCTTCTGCGTGCATGATCTCATCTGCGCTTTTATGATCCGTATCGCGTACCAGATCTATGATATCAGGATTTCCGCCCGCCGCGCTGATGCCTCTTTTCATAGCATCTGTTATGGCACATGCGGAATTAAAGGCCGATCTTCCGCTGCGCAGTACACAGGCGTTGCCGCTCTTTACTGCCAGTGCGGCTGCATCGGAGGTCACATTGGGACGGCTTTCATAGATGATGGAGATAAGACCCAAAGGCACCTGCTTTTTATAGATGGTGATGCCGTTAGGTCTCTCGACCTTTGCGAGTATTCTCCCTGTATTGTCGGGAAGCTTTACTGTCTCACGTATTCCCGCTGCCATGGCTGCCACTCTCTTTTCATCCAGCATGAGTCTGTCCAGCATGACATCACTCATGCCGCCCGCAGCTTTTTCCATATCCAGACTGTTGGCCCTTAATATCTCATCCTGCTCCCGTATAAGCCCTGATGCCATTGCTTCGAGAAGGACATTTTTTTCTTCCGCTGATTTATCTCTTATGTCCTTCCACGCAAGCTTGGTCTTTAAAAGCATTTCTTTTGTGGTCATGAATGCCTCCGCAGATAGTATTGTTATCTTTTGCTTATAAATCTTGTCCCCACCTGAACATTGTCCATGATGTCATAGAGCACCTTCGGATTCTTTCCGTTGGCGATTATCATATCGCATCCGGCTTCGGTGGCTATATGTGCCGCGTGGAGCTTGGTCACCATGCCGCCTGTACCGAAGGAGCTGCCGGAGTCAAGGGCAAACCGCTCAACTGCATACAGATCCTCAACGACCGGGATGAGCTTTGCGTTCTTATTGCTGCGCGGATCTGCATCAAAGAGTCCGTCGATGTCTGAGAGCAGCACCAGAAGGTCTGCATCTATCGTCGCCGCCACCATGGCTGAAAGCGTGTCGTTATCTCCGATCTCGATCTCATCTGTTGATACCGTATCATTTTCGTTGATGACCGGCAGCACGCCCATATCCAGAAGACGCATCAGTGTATTGTGGAAGTTGGTCTTCCTTATCTCATCCTCGACATCCGGTGATGTGATGAGAAGCTGAGCCACTGTGTGGTTATATTCTGTGAAGAGCTTGTCATAGGTATACATCAGCTCACACTGACCTACTGCCGCGGCGGCCTGCTTGGTGGGCATGTCTGAGGGACGCTCGCTGATATGGAGCTTGCCGCAGCCCATGCCGATCGCTCCCGATGAGACAAGCACAAGCTCGTGACCGGCATTCTTCATGTCGCTCATCACCTTGCAGAGTGCCTCCATACGGCGGATGTTGAGCCGTCCTGTGGAATGTGCCAGTGTGGATGTTCCGACTTTGATTACTATTCTCATGTTTTCCTCTCTGTCCTGTATGCTGTGTATT
>DCHJ01000065.1:6428-7761 GCA_002314805.1 Lachnospiraceae bacterium UBA1755
GATAATAATACCACGCCTATGACGCCTATTCCCAGCCCGATATACTGAGACCTTGTGATCTTTTCTTTAAAAAGCAGCACATCTATGATCGTGATCAGGATAAGCCTTGCCCCGTTGTTGACCGTATATGCTACTGATGCCGGAAGTATCGACACAACAAGCAGCGTTATGATACAGAGAAAGCTGTATCCCACTCCGGTCACCGCCGTGGGTATTATGACCTTTGCATTCATCTTGATTGTGACCGGCTCCTTTTTCCTGAGGACAAGAAGCACGGCTGCCATTGATATCACGGCAAACATGAGTCCTGTGAGTACAAAGTCATTGGTCTGAGCCGCATATGGCGAGACGGTAAGGAGCTTCTCTGCGATAGCGGCAGTACCGCTTCCGATAAAAGCAAAAAAGGAATAGGCAAACCACTTCCAGTTCATCTTCACCTTTCCGACATCTGCGCCTACATTCAGAATGAGGGCGATCGCAGCAAACATCACTGCTATCCCTGCCACCTGATTCCATGTGATCGGGTCTCCCCAGAAGATCCATGACGGTATGACAGGTATCATGATCGAGGCCATGATGAACATTGATGTCAGAGACATGGAGCCGTATTTATATGCCTGCAGTACACAGTACAGCTCCAGCGTCAGCATAAGCCCGTACAGGAGACTGTCAAGCACAAGGAATACAGACAAATGTCCTATCCTGCACCCGTTATATATGAATGCTGTGATAACTGCCACCAGAAAATATATGATCGAATAGACAAAATTATCACTTCTGGTCTTAAACAGGTTTTTGCAGAAGAAGTTCTGTATGGTATTGATAAACACACCCAAGGCGATCAACAATATCAGCAGGCCCATTTTATGTACATTTCTCCTTTTTCTGCTATAATAATCACAATGCTTCGTTAAGCATAGCAAATAATAAATTGATTTGGAATACTGAGGAGGAAATAATTCATGGCTAGGATCGAGACAAAATGTGTGCAGGCAGGCTATACACCGCATAACGGTGAGCCCAGGCAGATACCCATCATTCAGAGCACGACCTTCAAATACGATACCAGCGAGGATATGGGTAAGCTTTTTGACCTTGAGGCCTCAGGCTATTTCTATACAAGACTTCAGAATCCTACCAACGATATGGTTGCTGCCAGGATCTGTGCACTCGAGGGCGGCAAGGCAGCCATGCTGACAAGCTCAGGTCAGGCAGCCAATTTCTATGCGATATTCAACATTGCAAATGCAGGTGACCATGTCATCGCTTCTTCATCCATCTACGGAGGTACCTACAATCTCTTTGCAGTTACGATGAAGAAGATGGGCATCGA
>DCHJ01000065.1:7773-8632 GCA_002314805.1 Lachnospiraceae bacterium UBA1755
TTTACCTTTGTATCACCCGACTGTACTCCTCAGGAGCTGGATGCAGCATTCAGACCCAATACCAAGGCAGTATTCGGTGAGACCATTGCCAACCCGGCCCTCACGGTTCTTGATATCGAGATGTTTGCCGCTGCAGCACACGGACACGGAGTGCCCTTCATCATCGACAATACCTTTGCCACTCCCATCAACTGCAGACCTATCGAATGGGGTGCCGACATCGTGACCCATTCGACAACCAAGTACATGGACGGACACGGCTGTGCAGTTGGCGGTGCTATCGTTGATGCCGGTAATTTTGACTGGATGGCATATGCCGATAAATTCCCGGGACTTACAACTCCCGACGATTCATATCACGGCATCACCTATGCAGAGAAATTCGGCAAGGAAGGAGCCTTCATCACAAAGTGCACGGCACAGCTGATGCGTGACTTCGGTTCCATCCAGTCCCCGCAGAATGCATTCTATCTGGGTCTCGGACTGGAATCTCTGCATGTAAGGATGCCGCGTCACTGTGAGAATGCTCAGAAGGTGGCAGAGTTCCTTGCAGCCAATGATAAGATCGCATATGTAAATTACTGCGGACTGCCCGGTGACAGATATTATGAGCGAGGAAAGAAGTATCTCCCCAACGGCTCCTGCGGAGTAGTAAGCTTTGGTCCCAAGGGCGGCAGAAAGGCGGCTGAGACGCTTATGAAGCATCTGACTATCGCTGCCATCGAGACCCATGTTGCAGATGCGCATTCCTGCTGTCTGCACCCGGCAAATGCGACCCACCGCCAGATGAACGATGAAGAGCTTATCGCCTGCGGAGTATTGCCTGATATGATCCGTCTCTCCTGCGGAATTGAAAATG
>DCHJ01000065.1:8709-9777 GCA_002314805.1 Lachnospiraceae bacterium UBA1755
CATTACACAGGAGGCACATACTATGCCAATCAGAATACCTAACGGATTACCGGCCCGGGATACCATTACAGGCGAGAATATCTTCGTAATGGATGAGACCAGAGCCGTAACTCAGGATATACGACCGCTTGAGATCGCCATCCTCAATCTCATGCCTACAAAGGTAGCAACAGAAACTCAGCTCCTGAGGTTGCTGGGAAATACCCCGCTTCAGGTCAATGTCGAGCTGCTGCGCACAAAGAGCCATGAGTCAAAGAATACCTCACAGGATCATCTCCTCAACTTTTACAATACCTTTGAGGATGTCAGAAACCGCAAGTTTGACGGTCTTATTATCACCGGAGCACCTGTTGAGCTCCTTGAGTTTGAAGAAGTAGAATACTGGGACGAGCTCTGTGAGATCATGGAATGGTCCAAGACCAATGTGTACTCAACATTCCATATCTGCTGGGGTGCTCAGGCTGCACTCTATTACCACTATGGAATTCCGAAATACAAGATGGATAAAAAGCTCTTCGGAGTATTCAGACACAGGCTGGTGCACCATTACCCGATACTCTTCAGAGGCTTTGACGATGAATTCCTTGTGCCTCATTCACGGCATACCACTATTCATAAGTCAGATGTACTGCGCCATCCGGAGATCAAGATAGTAGCTGAGTCCGACGAAGCCGGCATCTATGCGATGCATACGGCCGGCGGCCGTCAGATCTTCATCACAGGTCATTCAGAGTACGATGCCCGTACTCTTGAGGCCGAGTACCTCCGTGATAAAAATGCCGGTCTCCCGATCGAGGTTCCGGTAAACTATTATCCCAACGATGATGATACTCAGATCCCGCCCAATACTTGGCGTTCGTGCGCAAATCTCCTGTACAGCAACTGGATCAATTATTTCGTATATCAGGAGACACCGTACGATATCACAGCTATCAGCTGACAGCTTCAATAGTCAGAGAAAGAGTGTACAGTCTGCCTCGTGCAGGATGTACACTCTTTTTGCCGGTATCCAGGATGTATATGTCCCGGCATTTCTTCGAAGATGCCTTTGGAGACGTCGTTACTTAA
>DCHJ01000065.1:9855-41844 GCA_002314805.1 Lachnospiraceae bacterium UBA1755
CGCGAGCCGTCAGCTGAGAAGAAATGCCGGGGCATGTGCATCCGGTGACTCTGATTGTATTAATGCTCATAACTGATAAGAGTGTTTTTATCAGCGGCAGCTGCGATGAATCGACTTTTTTGATGATAAAAGTAAGCCCAGAGCAGGATGCCTCGGCATTCCACCCTGAGCAGTCATATGTTTGTGTTGTTTCAGACTGTCAATTAAGTCCCAGCACAACCGGTATTGACTTGTAGCCTACGCCCATCCTGTCGATACCCATGTCTATAAGCTTAAGGAAATGCTCTCTCGTCCTGATGCAGCCTGCTCCCTTGATCTTAGCCCTGCCGTCCACCTCGTCCATCATAAGCCTGATGACTTCCGGAGTAGCACCGTGTGCCTCGTAGCCTGTGAGGAAGCCCGTACTTGTCTTTACAAAATCAACTCCTGCCTCAACGCAGCATCTGCAGCCCGCCTTGATCTGCTCCTCATTGAGCACATCGACCTCGAGGATGACCTTGATCTCTCTGTGATACTTATGAACCGCAGCCACACATGCCTTAAGATCTGCAATGACTGCTTCATAATTTCCCTCTCGGAGAAGTCCGTATTTAATGACAGTATCTACCTCTTTGACTGTATCATACCTTGCGACATCTTCGATCTGCTGAACTCTGGATGCTGTCGAGCTGGTACCAAACGGAAAATCCACTACGGGACAGAGCATCGTATCAGTGCCTTCAACATAAGGTCCGCATAATTCCATATATGCCGGATTGATGCATATGGTTGCGCATCCCAGACTGACGCCGTCCTTTGTGAGTTCAACTATTTCTTTCTCGGTGAATTCAGGCTTTAATACAGAATAATCAATGTACTGAGCCAATTCCTTTAATGTCATTTCCGATGCTTTCTTTGCCGGTTTCATATCATCCTCTCCCTTTCTTCATTTCATTATCATCGGTTCGCGTAAAACCGCATCCGACGGTGTCGGCTGTGTGTAGTTCATTCTACATTTACCCATTTTTCTTCAGCCGCAGATCTGCAGATCGCAGAGCAGAGTTTGAGCTCTCTGAGACCGTCACTGAACTGCGGATAATCCAGTCCTGCATCCTTGCCTGCCTCAACAGCTGCATATATCTTCCTGATCGTATGCTTAAAGGTATCCGCATAACCCTCTGTATGTCCTCCCGGATAGCTGTTGTATTCCGAGGCATTCCTGTACATGAGCGACGGATCCTTTATCATGATCTGATTATTTCCGTCTCTGCTGCCTATCCACAGCTGGTTTGGCATCTCGCTGTCAAAGGCGACAGCACACTTCGTCCCGTATATCTCAAAATACATCCGGTTCTTTCTTCCTGCTGCAACCTGATTTACTGTAAATGACCCGTGCGCTCCGTTGTCAAATTTCAGCAAGACCGTTGCGTAATCCTCCGTATCGATCGGCACATCCTCATAATCACCCGGCTCAAGCACTTTGCCTGAATAGGTCTCAACCGATTTAAGCGGTTTCTTTCTTGTCTTATAAAAAGTCGCAAAGTCTGCGCATACCTTCTCTGTCTTAAGTCCTGTTACTGTCTCGATAGTATCAAACCAGTGGGTACCGATATCGGCAACAGCCCTTGACTCACCGCTGAGCTGCTTCTCAAGCCTCCAGCTGTAATCAGTATCCTTAAAGAGCCAGTCCTGCTGATATGATCCGTTGACTGCAAGTATCGTCCCCAGATCCCCCTTTGCGATCATTTCCCTGACCTGCTGCACCAGCGGATACGCCCTGCAGTTGAGAAAGGCTGCGCAGATCACATTGTGCTCTGCCGCAAGCTCCACCAGTTCCTGTCCCTGTTCAACGGACATTGCAAGAGGCTTCTCACACACGACATGCTTACCCGCAAGTATTCCTTCCTTTGCGATCTGATAATGCAGATTATTAGGTGTGCAGATATGAATGATATCTATATCCTTATCTGCCAGCAGCTCCCTGTAATCACCATAGGCCTTTTCTATACCCATGCTGTCTGCCTTGGTCCTTGCCTTTTCCGGGCTTGTCGCGGATATGGCTGTTACCTCTGCGTTTGGCTGCCTGCGTATGGCTTCGACATGAACCGGACCGATGAAGCCCGTCCCTATAACTCCTGCTCTGATCTTCTTCATTTTCACTCTCCAAATTAAAAAAACAGACATACCTTAAGGATATTAAATCACTTATGGCGTGTCTGTATTATAGCATATAGTATTGCGTAAGACAGTAATTCAACGCAATTGTTTATTCTGGATTGCATATGTAATAGCGCAAGTGCTATCAGAAACAAAAAGCATTTATGCTCCTATCGATCCCTCGCTCCAGTCCAGTATGAACCGCCGCAGCTCGCCGTAACCGGCGCTTCTTGCATTTCTCACGTAAAATCCTGAATTTGCGGTTCCCATAAGCAGTGACTCCTCAAGCCCGAAACCAAGCAGCTTGCCCAGCAGAAATCCTGCGTTAAAGTTATCACCGGCACCGGTCACGAGCCTTGGCTTGCTGCAATAAGGACCGTCCACAATGGCTCTTTCATTCTGCACGGCTCCGCACGCCTGCTTTAATGTATGTACCACTATCCCCGATATTCCGGTCCGCTCCTTAAGAAAGTCCGCTGCCTCCATCACGCAGGGCAGCTCGTCCCTCCCTTTCCCGTAAAGCGCAGCCACCTCGTAGGCTTCCTTCTCATTTAGTCCCAGTATCGTCTCAAAGTACCGGTCAAATTTCTTCAGACAGCCTATGGCTGACGACAGATCCTCATCCGTCCTCTTCTCCGGGTCTGCCAGATCTATGAACAGCACCTTCCTCCTGTCTTTGGACAGACACGGCAGGATCTTTTCTATCATGTTCTCCCAGACATCCGTCATCCCGACTATCATTGTCCAGTTTTCAAAACCCAGTATATCACTCTTTTCCAGCATGTGCCGGAAGCGCTCCGTCCCGACTCTTTTTTCAATGGTATCCCAGTTTATCTCCTTAAAGCTCTCAAGCTTACTGCTGATGATCTTCCCGTCCAGAAACTCAATTGCATCAGTAAATGCGGGGTCGCATAGCGAGACGAGCTCCATTTTTTCAGCCAGTGTGCGGAACACCGGGTGGATGCCGTCCTTACCCATTGCACCCACATATGTGATCTTCATGCCATGAGCAGCCAGCGCTTCTGCAAGGATGGGGCCATTCCCCCCGATCTTAGTCTGAATGGGAACCATCTCGACGTTAAGACTAAGTCCCGCAGCATTGCTGATCTTCTTTCCGTAATCATCAAGGGTCTTCACTCTCTCAAAACGGTCGATATCATATCTTGTATCCACCACATGCACGATCTGGTCAACAAAACCATCAAAGCCCAGCATGGCTCTGATACCCGCAGGACTGACCTCCTGCATTTTTACTGCGATCTCCTTTAATATCATATCTGTAACCCATCTTTCTGCAATAGCTACTGCTGTATCATGAAGCATGAGCACTGACCTTTCCGGCTGAAAATGCCGCAATGGCACCAAGTACCGATACCACGACTCCAAGTGAGAGCGCACAGTCCTGTGATATCCCCGCTGCCAGTGCGCCCAGGATGACAGGTGTCAGCATCCTGGGGATACTCATGAGCAGCATTATGGATGATGCTGCCAGTGATGTACGGCTTCCCTGCCCGTCGGTGATGGCACTGATGAGTACCGGCATGCTGAAGCCGCTGACCAGTCCTATCACACCATATACCGCTATCATGACCTCCGGTCTGCCGATAAGGATACCCGCAAGCAGTGCCGCTCCGCCGGTAAGTATACCTGCAATATAAAGCTTCAGCTTATCCATCCTGATATGCGGGCCCAGAAATCTGCTTATGGTTGCAAATATCCAGAACACTGAAAGACATATCGAACCTGCCTTTGCATTGTCAAACCTGATGGTAGTATATCTTACGATCCACACCAGCATGGTGCTCTGGAAGAAGGAATACATTACCGCTGCCAGAGTGATCAGGAGATTTCTCTTTTCGCTGAAAAACTCCCTGATATCTGTGACCGTTATCTTCTGCTCCTTCTCCGAAACCGGTTCTGCCTTACTGATACCTTCCTGCTTTGCCGACGCCGTAAGTATAGAGAATACTGCAAAAACCGCCCCGAATATGCATCCGACTATGATAAAGATCACAGTCCAGTTCACGTTCCTGTCTATCAGTCCCTGGATGAGCAGCGGTGCCGTAAGGCTCCCCACTCCGAAGAGGCCGTGGAGTGCACCCAGATACTTTGCATTATCTGTGGGATGAATGTCCACCATTGAGGAATTGCACAGCGTATCAAGACTCCCTGCGCCAAGTCCCATGATGAGTATCATGGCAAAGAAGGCTGCATATACCGGCATAAAGCTTGCGGCAATCAGCGCTGCGCCTATCACCAGCAGTGCTATCCTGATCGTATTGAATTTGGTGATGCGTCCCTGGAGGAGCGGCACCACAAACATCGCGATCATACACCCGCCGCTCAGCGCTGTGTTGGAAAGTCCCACTGAAGCACCCTCCAGACCGAAGGCATCTGATATCTGGTTGATGAGTACACTGGGTACCTGCTCACAGTAGGCAAGTGCCGCTATTCCGAGTAATATTGCTATTGTAATTTTTGTCTTCCTGCTCATAAATATACCTGCCATGAACATTATACTATGGACCATATCCCCGCTTATTTTCTTATGCTGTAATCTGATCCGGAGAAAATGCCGTCTGCCTGACTGTCCCGCTGCGTTTTTTCTGACGAACTGTCAGTTCTGTCCATCAAAGCAGTCTCCGGGGGCACTGCTGCGCCCCGTCATATGTGCGGCTCCGGACCGTATGTCTGCGCGCCCGCTGCCAGGCTGTCCGTCTGCAAACTCTCTGTCGGTCTGCCGCTGCATCTTTTCTGATGAGCTGACTGAGTATCCGCCGCAGGATAGTCACATTTCTCTCCTCAAAAACGGACCCGAAACCGAGGTTCCGGGTTCGCTTAAACCGATATTACTGTCTTACTGCACCGGATCTGTTGTAGAGTGCCATAAGAGCTACGAGGACAGCACCGTTTACTATGTACTGTACCGGAACACTGAACTGCATGGTAGTGATCCAGTTGCTGAGAAGCACCATGAGCAGACAGCCGCAGATGGTCTGTTCAAAGGATCCCACACCTCCGTCAAATGACGTACCGCCTACGATAACAGCAAGCAGTGCCTTGTAACCGTAATCATCAAATGCCTGCATACGGGCACCGTAGATATATGCTTCTCCGATGACACCCGCAAATGCTGCAAGAAGACCTGAGATGATATAGGAAATGATCTTGACCTTCTCTACCTTTACTCCGGTAAGGCGGGCAGCTGTCTCATTATTGCCGATAAGATAAAGCTGCTTTCCGAATCGTGAGAACTTCAATATAAAGAAGATCAGCGGGAAGAGTATGACCGCATAGATCACGATATTGGGAACGAATCCGAAGAGGTAACGTGCCGTAACTGTCTGCATCAGGGCCGGTGAAGGCTGACCTGCAAAGCTGCCGCCTGTGAACACGTACATCAGACGGGTAAGCACGTTGCATATTGCCATCGATACGATCATGGGAGGAAGTCCCGTCGCTACTATGGTAATACCGTTTGCCAGACCTACGAGCAGTCCGACGAGCAGTGCCAGAGCCAGTGTCTGGATGAAATGTCCGTTCTGTCCCATCATGGTCTGGGCTGTAACAACAGCCGTTGCAGACATAACAGCACCGACACAGAAATCCAGACCGCCTCCGATAAGCACGATGGTACATCCCGCTGCCGGAATGGCAAGGAGGATCGTAAGAAGTATGATGTTGCCGAATGCAGTCTTATTCAGTGAACCCGGATTGCATATTATCGTGATGATATATAACAAAGCTGCAAGGATAAGAGCAACGCCGGCCTGATTATTGTTGACAAACATTTTGACCTTCTGGCCAAAGGTCATACTGGATGTATCCGCAATACCTGTCTTAGCCATATCACTTATCCTCCTTTTCTTCTTCTTTTGAAAGCTGCTTCAGGGTCTCATTGATACCCTGCTTCAGGCTCTTCCTCTGACGCTTGTTGGTAATAACCGTTACCAGAAGTCCCAGGAATACGATAACATCTGCTGCCAGATTGTTGTAATATGATGAAACCTTGAACCCCGGGATGATCTTGGCAAGCCAGGTAAACAGATAGTATACGAAGTTACTGATAAGTACGTAGAACCATCCTCCGAAGGTCGCACATCCGATGGAGCCCCAGCCGCCCCATCCCATACCGCCCATGATGCAGGCTGCAAGGGAACGCATTCCGTATTCCTCGCACTGGATAGGATTTCCTGATGCCGACATAAGTGTAAGACAGATACCTGCTATTCCGACAACTACTCCCTTGAGGATGGATGCCTTCATCTGCGTACCTACCGCATTGATACCTGCGGCATAAGCATTCTGCCTGTTTCCGCCTACTGCATATACATGCTTCCAGAACTTTGTCCTTGAGATCAGATATAGCAGTATCAGCACTGCGAAGAAGATGATCGCTGCAGTGGGGAAGATCCCTCCGAGAGGATTGTGATATACCTTATATACTGCCTTAGGAACCTTACCCTGTTCGATAGGCATGATGAGTACATTCACACCCTTGATAACAGTTGTCATTGCATATGAGCACAGGAATGACGGAAGACCTACTGCTGACTCCAGCGCACCGATCAGTGCCGAAGCTGCGATCGCACCGAGTATAGCAAGTATCCAGCCCATCCAGATCGGAATGCCCCACTCCTGTACTGTCATGATGCTGATGACATTGACAAGCGCAACCTGCATACCGATGGAGCAGTCAAGAAGTCCTGCCAGCATCAGTATACCCTGTCCCAGCGTAACCAGAAGAAAAGGCGTATTGCTTACAAACAGCGAGTTGAGATAATTAAGTGAGAAAAATTTAGCTGGCGGCTCAAAAATCAGGTTGAGGATGAGCACGATCATGAAGAGGATAAAACCTGTAAATGCCGGCTGCTTATAAAACCGCTTAAAAGCATCTTTGATCTTCTGCATTTATGCTTCCTCCTTTCCTGACGTGATTCCCATCATAGCTGCCGAGATATTCTCATTGTTCTTGGCCTGGCCTGCGAATTCTCCGGATACCCTGCCATCATAGAAGATGTATACTCTGTCAGCGAGGCTTATAAGCTCATCTGTATCCGAAGATGTCACTATTATCGTCATACCCTCTGCGGCACATCCCTTGAGGATCTCGTGGATCTCCTGACGGGAATGTACGTCGATGCCCTTAGTCGGGTCATCAAGCAGCAGGAGCTTGGGCTGTGACGCTATCCATCTTGCAACTGCCAGCTTCTGCTGGTTGCCGCCTGACAGCGACTTTGCTGCATGTGCCAGAGAACCGATCCTGATCTTGTACTTCTCAACTGCCTCTGCCGAAAATTTATCTACCATCTTTGATGAGAGGAAAGCAAAGAGTGCTCCTCTGACTGCCCTGCCGGCAAACAGATTCTCCGATATCGTACGGTCCTTGAAGATGGATTCTCTTGATCTGTCGCCGGATACGAAGCCGATATCGGCATTGACAGCCTCTGACGGATTCTTAAAGGAAACGGTCTTACCGTCATACATTACCGTACCTTCCTCAAAATGATAGGAGCCGAGCACGGATCTGATGAACTCAGACTGTCCCTGACCTTCAAGTCCGCCGATCCCGACGATCTCGCCCTTGTAGACCTTCATGGAAATATCCTTGATCCTGGGGAAGAGCCTGACATCCTTTGCTTCAAACATCAGCTCTGCGCCTTCTGTGTTGTATTCTTCACTTACTGCCGACCCCACATTCTGATCAATACGGGCACCTGTCATATAGTAGACCACATCGTTAAGACTCAGCTCAGATACCGGAGCCTCTGTTATGGTCTGCCCGTTTCTCATGATAGTGGCACGGTCGCATATCTCATAGATCTCTTTCATCCTGTGCGTAACATATACCATGCCCACACCTTCTGCCTTGAGTTCCCTGAGGATCTGAAAGGCAGTATCCACCTCATCTGCATGAAGGGCTGCTGTGACCTCATCGAGGAGAAGCACCTTGGGTTTTGTGGCAATTGCCTTGGCAAGCTCAAGAAGGTACTGAGTTGACGGCATGAGTGTATTGACATAGTCATCCAGATCGCACACGATGTGGAATCTGTCCAGAAGAGCCTGAACTTCAGCCTTGGCCTGACTGTGATCCACAAATCCCGGACCCTTTGTAGGTTCCTTCCCAAGAAGCATATTATCAATTACGCTCATGGTAGGGATCAGACTCATCTCCTGGAAAGCGGTTGCTATCCCAAGATTCTTGGAGTCAAAGCCGGAATTAATTGTTACTTTCTTTCCGTCCATCAGGATCTCTCCTGAATTCGCGCCATACACTCCCGCAAGGATCTTGATAAGTGTAGACTTACCGGATCCGTTGGAACCAAGAAGTGCCATGATCTCACCGTCTCTTATGGTAAGACCGGCATCCTGAAGTGCAACGACGGCATCGAAGCGCTTGTTAATATTACGCATCTCAATCAAAACTAACCACCTCCGAGTATTATTTTGTCTCGTGTTCTCCTATAAAATCATGTGATCCCTCACATGTATTTTCCCGATTCATGTTTGTAAACTGTTTTGTCATATAAGTATCTGCGCCATCTGACCATGACAGGACCTGATGCGGCGTAACCGTTATAGGCACGGCACTTATCTGCGCCATCCGGTCATAACAGAACTGCCGTGAAACTCTCTGTTATTATAGCATTTCAACCGGCTCTTTATGAGCCGGTTGAAACCACCGACGCAATATTGCGTTGGAAATTGATTTGATTAGTTGAAGAACTGCTCAGCAACCTCATCAATTGTAAGCCAGTATGAGATTACATCTGAATCAGCTGTATTCTCGATGATGTCCTTATACTCTTCCTGATTCTGATCTGTGTAAGCAACTCTCGGCATAAGATAAATTGAATGATACTCTTCGTTGCTGTAAACGCCATCCTTAAGTGTCTTGCCCATGATCTGGTTAAGACCGAAGTTAAGAGCTGATCCGCCAACGCCCGGAGGGTTGGAAACTACGTTATAATGCATTACAACTTCGTCCTTGTTGAGCTCATACATTTCCTTCATCCATGTACCGCTGTCCTCGAAACCGATGAACTTGGGAAGTGGAGTGTTGGTATTAAGATGTGCCTGGTAGCAAGCTGCAGCTGACTGTGAGGAAATGATTCCGTCAAACTCTGTACCTGTTCCGAGGAACTCTGTAACCTGCTGCATAGCAACTGTTGTATCCCAGTCGTTTGTGTAGTAGCCAACCTGCTCAAGTCCGTACTCTTCCATAGCGTCCTTAACACCCTGCTGACGCTGTGTATCTGCTGCGTTGCCTTCCTGAGCTGCCATAACGAGAACCTTAGCGCCCTTACCAAGAACCTCACCTGCATACTTTGCAGTTGTGTATCCAAGGTAATACTGATCTGTACAGATGTTAAGGATCTCTACGTCAGGTGAGATATACTCACAGTCGCAGTTGATGTAAACGATACCTGCATCCTGAGCCTTCTCAATGATCGGGTCAAGACCTGTTGCTGCTACAGGGTTTGTAAGGATAATGTCATATCCCTCGTTGATTGAGTTCTGAAGCTGCTGTGCCTCTACTGTGGGATCCCAGTTTGATACGAATGAGTTGTACTGAACATCAAATCCGTGATCGATCGCAGCTGCTGCTGAATCCTGGATATCCTTCTCGTAACGTACACGATAGCTGTTGCCCTCAACTGCTGCATCGTGAGATGCAAGCTTAAGTGTAACTACTTCGCCTTCTGCCGGTGCTTCAGCCTTAAGCTCTGCTGCCGGTGCTGCTTCCTCTGCCTTTTCTTCAGCTGCTGGTGCAGCCTCCTCAGCTGCCGGTGCTGCAGGTGCTGCCTCTTCTGTAGCTGCAGGCTTTGCGCCGCAGGCTGCAAGAGAGAGTACCATTACTGAAGCAAGTACTACTGCAAGGACTTTCTTCATAAAATTTTTACCTCCATTTTTATTTCACCAAACGGGTTTATCCCGTATGATTTCACAACCACCCTGTGAGTGCTTACACACCCGTATAATTCTACTTCATATATCAGCCGCAGTCAAACAAAACCATACAAAAACGGTCTCGCTATTGCTTCCTCACTGCGTTTTCCTGTGCGCATTTTCTCCCGGTCGCCCTGTCCTTTCGTCATCGATCCGCTTAGGCACATACCAGCGAACCTTACATATGACAGCTCGGCCCGACTCTGCTGCTTTTTCCGGCCCGGACGGACCGCTGCGGTCTGAGCACAAGGTCAGACCGGCCGCTCATCAGATGATTTCGTCCAGTCTTACTGTCCTTTCCTCATCGATCGACTTGTAGCAGGCCTCGACGCATGCAAGCGTACGCACATTGTCTTCTGCATTTATCTCCGGATAGAGGCTTCCGTTCTCTATGGCTACCATGAGATTGGACATCGTACCTACAAATGCATCAGGGAACCAGCAGGTATCCCATTTCGGCTCGATGAACTCACCGGGGAACTGTCTGGATGCCAGCCTGAGGGTGCTGCCCTGGAATTCATTGGCCCGCCTGTGCCAGCCGAATTCTCCCTCTGCAAAGCCCTCTGTGCCTTCGATACGCCAGCTGATATAATTAGCCTTTGGACAGGGCTCCTCGGGCCATGCCCACACATCATCAAGACTGGTAGCCATCATACCGTTGGCATACTTGTAGGTATATTGCGTGATTCCGTCCCTGTGGGGGAATTTTGTCCTCGGATCTGTCCTGCATACTGCAGTGATCTTCTCCGGATCTCCGAAAAGATATCTGAAGATATCCACGTGATGTACCCCCATCGAATATATCTCCAGCTTTCCGTACTGCTTCAGGAATTCCTGCCAGTCCGGGATAGCGTGCATGCTGATCTGGGCAATGACCGGCTCTCCGATATATCCCTTATCAATAATATGCTTCATGCACCGCATTGCCTGATCGTAGCGCATATTGGAATTGACGGCGATCGGCTTTCCCACCTCCCTGCCAAGAGCCACTATCTTCTTAGCATCCTCCACCGACATAGCTATCGGCTTCTGGCAGAGAATGCCCTTGATATGAGGTGCTTTCGTGCAGATGTACTCAACCATCTCAGGCTGTACATGAGGCGGTACCGCAATATCTATTATGTCGATCCCGGGGTCATCCACCATGTCGTGCCAGTCCCCGTATACCTTCGGGATCCCGAATTTTTCAGCAAGCATATTGCAGCGTTCCATATCCAGCGAAGAGATCGCCGCTGCCTTGTATCCCGTCTTCTGATAAGCCACGAGATGGCAGCCCTCGATGATGAAGCCGGAGCCTATGACGCCGATCCTTAAATCCCTGTTCTTCGGAAGTACAGGCAGTGTTGCCTCTTCCAGCTCTCTCCTGATATCGTCGTATCTTCCCATCATTTTCCTCCATATTGTCCGGTCATCCCGGACCACAATATGATACTAGTATTGGCATTTTTAATTATATCTATACCTTTTCTTTCCGCCGCTTCTGCTTAACAGTCCTTTTCAGCTCATCTGCCCTGCCGCTTTTGTTAGGGCGGCTTCAGATGATGCCGTACTTATCAAGGTATTTCTCAAAGACAGCCCTCTCATGCTCTTTTCCCGTACAGATAAAGCACAGCCCGCGGGTGCTTCCGAGCAGCTCAGTAATATAATCAATATACTTAAGCTCCGCGCTTCCGCTGATAAAGACCTGACACAGCTTGCCTGCTGCGACGGTCTTCTTATAGATATCCGGCCACTGATCCAGCGGCAGTGAACCTGCACCATTGACCCACTGCACTCCGTCGAGCTCCTCGACCGTGAGGATGGAATCAAGGTGCCTTACTGCATTTGGTCCGTCAAGATGATATATGGTCCTCGGTATGGATGCACATTCCTCCCTCAGTATCGGCAGATAGAAATCATCATACATGTCCGGTCCGATCATCGCGGAAAAATCATTCTGAAGCACAAAGTACGGCTTCTGTGAAAGCATGGTCGCCCAGCAGGTATAGCCGGGTATCTTATTCACATCTATTGCGTCCATGAATATCCGGTATGCCCGCTCTGACTGCCTGTGGATATTCATACAGGCATCCTTTACGGCATCCTCATCCGTGATCATCTCCAGCATCATCGGGCAGGCATCCCTCATTGCAGAAACCACATCCATCACCCCGCCGAGATCCGGTATACCTATGGCAATACTGCCGTCAAAATGCTCCTGCACTGCTTTTGTCAGAGCCAGCGCTCTCTGAAACAGCGGATTACTCTCATCAAGCACGATATCCCCGATAGGACCGATCTCATCAAACTGCTGCTCAAACCATACAGTGCCCTGTTCGTGATTGATGGAATATGACTGTCCCAGGAAACCACCCAATACGCCCGTCGGTCTCATATAAAATGCAGGCAGAGCATCACCAAGATAATCCACCGCATCGTAGGCCCTGTCTACTGCCTCAGCCACCTGCTCCGGAGCAATACTGAAATCGTACATTGCATCCAGGATCTTTTTCCGGTAATCTGTTGCAAAATAATCTCCGCCATCGGGTGATGACTTATCTAAACTGACCTGGATCACCGGACGCTCCAGTCTGTGCTCCCACCAGTCTTCAAATACCGGTTTTAATCTGTCAAAACGATCTTTAGTAAAATTCATGAGACATCATACTCCCTGAGCCTTGAGTACTCCATCTACAAACTTCTTTGCTCTCGGGATATCTCCCTCATCAAGATGCTCGATGATGAGCGGGATATTGGGATGGAACTTTGCAAGGAGCTTCACATACAGCTCATAATTAAGCACACCAAGTCCCGGTGCCGGCAGCTCAACAGCGCCTGCGCCTCTGAAGCAGTGCGACTCATCTGCATCTATGGCAGCTGCCTTTGCCGACTGATCCGCTGCAAGCTTGATATCCTTGGCATGAGCGATGACCATCTTATCTGCAAGAGCATTGAAGATGCGGTTAAGCTGTCCGTCAATATCTGCCATAAGAGGTTCCGTAAAATAGTTTGTGGGGTCGCATATCAGCTTCAGATTAGGCATATTGACATCAGCAAAAAGCCTCTGAAGCTTCTCTATGGAGCCTATGACATTGTTGACATAGTTCTCAACTATGAATGTGGCACCGACTTCCCTGCCAAACTTACATATATCATAAATCGTCTCGGCTGCTTCCTCATATGCAGCCTCAGTATCATTTGCCTCATCCCATACCCAGTCACTGTCGATATTTTTGGTACCGGTCTCGCTGGCAACATAGGGACAGCCCAGATCCAGTGCCCGCTCCATGAGGTTCTTCATGTACTGCAGATTTGCTTTCTTCTTCTCTTTATCATGATGGATTATATTGGTATATGCCGACACTGCCACGACCGGAAGATTGGCATCACGGAATCTGTCCCTGATCATATTGGCATTTTCCTTAGTCAGGTATTCCTTAGCAGCATCACAGTCCTTAAAGGATACATCCAGCTGGACACAGGAAAAACCGCCGTCCTTGATCCTCCTGATGGTCTCATCGACAGTAAACGGATAGTAACCAGTAAAAATTCCTGTTGAAATCATATAGCCCTCCTTATTATCCCGGTATTAAATGCCTTCCTCTGTGTTCTCCCAGAAATGCTGCTCCTATAATCCCTGCATCATTTCCCAGTAACGCTCTTCTGATCTCCGGTACGCCGATCTCCGCTCCGGAAAAGGTCCTGCCCGGCAGCTTCTTTCTGATCATATCATAGAAAAACTCTCCGGACTGTGAGACTCCTCCGCCCAGGATGATGACCTCGGGCCGGAGTATGGTGATAAATGTAGACATGCCGCAGGCAAGGTAATCCGTATACTTATCTACTGCCTCAAGTGCGGCAGGATCTCCGCCTTCGGCTCTGTCCATAATACCCTTGGCTGTGATATCCGAAACATAATCTCCGGTTTTTTCTCTCATCTGCCTGATAAGAGCTGTTGCGGAGCAATAGCTTTCAGCACAGCCGTACTGTCCGCAGGTACACTGCACACCGTCATATACCAGCTTGGTATGTCCCAGCTCCGCGCCCATACCGTCTGCCCCGGCAAATATCTTCCCGTCAATGATTATGCCGCTTCCAAAGCCTGTTCCTATGGTCAGGAGCAATACATTTTCAAAGCCCTTTGCCGCGCCTGCCTGCTGCTCTCCCAGTACTGCACAGTTTGCATCATTCTCAATATATATCGGCAGACTGACATACTTCTTAAGATAACTGAAGACATCAGCATTTCTCCATCTGAAGCAATTGGCATGTACGAGCAGCCTTGTCTTAGGATTGATGCAGCTCGGCATTCCTATGCCCCAGTATGAAAATGCATCCATCCCCAGCCCTGCCTGCCCGGCAGCATCCATGGATGATGCACATATATCCCTTGTGATCTCTTCAATGCCTCTGTGCGCACCCGCAGGGATGGTCACTCTCGAAACGATATTCCCATCCCGGTCTGCCACTGCAGAGCTGATATTGGTGCCGCCCACATCCGATCCCAGATAATATTTCATCGGCTTCTCCCTGTCGGAAAATGACATCCGAAGCATTTCCGCAAACGCTCCGGATGTCATATCTCATTTATGCATTCTCAATAAGATCAGAAAAATACTTCTTTGCCAGTCTGATCTGGTTCTCAATGTAATCATTGTATCCGAGGATCTTTCCGCCATGGAACGGCATATGGCAGAATTCATACCCGATGTATCCGTCATATCCGACTTCCTTGAGAGTCTTTATGAACATAGGATAATTGGTGAGTGCCATCTGGTTGTCATACTTGATCATTTCAACCGATCCGTCGGCATTCTCCCTGAACTCGGCATTTGCATGTGAAAGCACCTGCATATCCCCCACATCGAGAGTAGCCTTACGCATATATTCATCAGTCTGTACTGCCTCATAATATCCGCAGCAGGGCGCATCGAAACAGCACTTGAGCCATGGTGAATCAACTTCCTTTACGAAGTCGATCATATCACGGTAATCCTTGATGACCGGCTCATGATTCTGGAGTGCCAGCACCACTCCGTATTGCTCAGCCCACTTAACAGCTTCCTTAAGGCATGCCGTGACTGACTGATGGAGCTGGTGAGGAAGCGCACCCCAGTAATTGGGGATCCTGGTCACCTCATAGGTTGCGATGCCGTCTCTCTTAACGATCCCTCTCCATGCAGCGAATACTCTCATTACAGGCGCTCCGAGCATTGCCGTGACCTTGATCTGCTCGCGTACATAAAGGAGCTCATTCTCGATCTGCTCCGGGACAATGGATGCGAAGCAGTTATTTGCCGCTGTTGCATATATCTCAAGTCCGAGCTTATCTGCATATGCTTTGATCTCTGCACATCTCTTTTCATCAAGATCAAGCGGTGATCCATGGGGGCGCTTGAGATCGATCTCCACGCCTTCATAGCCGTACTTCTTTGCAGTGTCCATGAACTCCTCTACCGTAAGTGCCGGTCTGTCATTGAACCATGTGCCTGAGCATGAGATTGAATATAAACCTACCTTCATAATTTCCTCCTATAACTGACTCCATTAATATTTTTTGTCCGGCATGCAGCCGCTATGCCTGCCGGATGTTTCCTGTTTCTTCTGCATTCGTGGACTGATGCCTCACGATCACAGACCCGTCCTGTCACATTCCGTCCAGGAAGCGGTCAACCACCAGCTGACGGAACTCCGGTGACAGTGATATAAAGTACGCTGTAAAGCCTGTGACTCTTACTACAAGATCCGGATGCAGATCAGGATTCTCGTTGGCCTCCATAAGCTTCTTTCCATCCAGGATATTGATGTTGATAAGCGTGCCGCCCATATTGACATGAGCTTCCAGGATATCAAGTACTCTGTCAAGTCCGCCCTCTTCCATGCTCATCCTGGGATCAAACTCCAGCTGAAGCGGAGCCGTGTTGCCGTATCCCGGCTGTACCCTTGCAATACCGTTGGCCTGAGCCGTGACAGCACCGTCCTTTCTGAAGCCCGGATTTGGATTTGCACCATGTGATATGGGCTTGTGCGCATGGCGTCCGTTGGGAGTGGCACCTACCATCTCTCCGAACATGATGGTATTGGACCAGGAGAACCATCCCGGGATCAGCTGACGGTCAGCCTCCATAGGCTGATTGGTCACATAATCGCTCCATACATCCGTTATCCTTCTCGCCCACTGATCTGCGATCGTATCTCCGCCGCAGTATCTTGGTGATGACTGAAGCATCATGCGGATCCTCTCACCGTCCTCGCAGGTAAAATCACTCTTTACTGCCTCATATACCTTATCCCATGTAAGGACCTTGTCTGTCTCTACTCTCTGCTCAAGTGCCGCAAAGGAATCTGCAACTACAGCAAGTCCTGCGCCGTCAAGTCCTACTGTCTTGACCTGAGCACACTGGGTGATATCCTCTCCCTTCTCTATAGTATCCTGCATCATGAGATTGATAATGAGCTCAGGCATCACATCATGCTGATGTGCAAGATGGAAGCTGATGCCTTCAGCAGTCTTCTCTACAGCAAGCTTAAGGTGCTTTGAGAAACGGTCCATCAGATCCCGTGTTGAAGGCTCGGCATTTTCAGCCATCATCTCATCGTATGCAACTTCAAATACCTTGGCAATATTGATCTTGACACAGTCATTCATCGGGAATTCTCTTCCCGGCACTGCCATCCAGTTGCAGCCTACTGCTATCCTTGAGCGGGCGGTTGCCTTGTCAACTCCCCTGTTCTTCATGAAGCCGTCAACCAGCCCATTATCTCCACAGAATCTCGGCCATGCCATCTTGTCGATGAAAAGATATGAAACTGCCTTCTTCAGGAATTCTCTGTCCACATTGGGATGCATCCTCACTGTGACATTGGCCGATGAATTGAGCCAATGAGCTGCTTCAAGGATAAGATAGCTGAGCTTATTGGTCTGATCCCTGTCATTCTCATCCACACCTGATATCTGATAGTAATGTGTCTCTATGAGCATGAGATCTGCCAGGATGAATCTTGCAAGATCATCGCTGAGTATGCCCGCTGCCACATCACGCTCATAATACGGGAGCAGGATCACATCAAGCTGACAGCCTGCACCGTCCCTGTCATAGATTCGTGTTGCCACGTTGTACCAGCACATCCACTGACATGCCTCAAGGAAGGTCTGCGGAGCCTTATCGCGTATATTTTCATTGGCGTGCAGCATCATCTCCAGAGTCTCACGGAGCTCAGGTCTCTCTTCAGTCTCAAGCTGATGCTTTATTTCCTCCACATGCCTGTCTATCGTCCTCTGGATCGCCTCGACGCAGATCCTCTCCGCATCATAGAACTCATCGTGACCCGGATTGATCTCCTTGTACCTGGCAATTTTCTCAAGCAGTCCGCCAAAGCCCAGCTCAAGTCCGATGGTAAAATCCGGTGCGCAGTGTGAGTCTGAGCCGATACCGCATACTATTCCGTATTTTTTATGCCACGGCACAAGCTCATCATAAGGATACTTTGCCTTGTTCCAGGTTCCTGTTGCGGATCTCTCCCTGTACTCCGTGAGCATCTTTCTCCAGCGTCCGCACATGATCTCCAGCGGATCCACATATACGGGATGCGCATCCATAATAGCTGCAAAGTTGAGCGCATTTACCATTGCCCCGTATAATCCGCCCTCGATACTGTACGCCACGGGCTCAAAATGATACTCCTCAGGAACCGGGACTGTACCGTAATCATCGGCGTCCGTATAGCCCTGCTGCTTTCTTTTTTCAAATGTATGCTGCACCTTTTTGTCATGGAGGAGCTTCATCCTCTCTTCATATGTGAGCATAGGTCTTACTTCAATCATTGGTATACCTCTTCGAATTTATCAGAACCTCAATACCGCAGCCGGCGGCGATCTCCGCCAGCCTTTTCATCTTTTCGCCGGAGGGTGTTGAAAACCTCTCCTGCTTTTTCCCCAGAGCTTCTGCCTTTCCTACACCCAGAGGGTGATATGCAAGGAGCTCATAGTATTTAAGGGTCGGCAGAGAAGCGGCAAACTCCGCTATCTTCCCGATCTCATCTTCGTCATCATTGATGCCGCCGATCACAGGTGTCCTCATAATTATCGGAACTCCGGCCGCTGCGGCGGCTGCAAAATTCTTTATAATCGATACATTGGATCTGCCCGTCCACTTTTCATGAAGCTCCGGTGACCAGAACTTGCAGTCTGCCATCAGCATATCCAGCTTCGGAAGCACATCCTTTATAAGAGTCTCAGGGACACACAGATTTGACTCCATCCCTGTGCTGATCCCTTCACTCCTGCATGCATCAAGAAGCGCTCCGGTGAATTCTGCCTGACACAAGGGTTCTCCGCCCGAGATCGTGATCCCGCCTTCATCTCCGTAATACGGTCTGTCCTGCAGGACCTCTTCCATGACCTGACTCACAGACATCTCGCGGCCGCACTTCTCTCTGGCACCTGCATAGCAGCCTTCAGCACACTTACCACAGTGAATACATTTTTCAGGATAGAAGAATTCTTCTTCTTCAAATGCGATGCTTTCAGGATTATGGCACCATGCGCAGTCCAGCTGACATCCCTTTACAAACACGGTAGTCCTGATACCGGGGCCGTCATGCACCGAGCATCTCTGGATGCTGACCAGTCTTCCTGTTATGTCATAACCGTTTTCCATTGCTATCTGTTACCCCACGCTCTTGTCTGTACAGGCTCCACTCTGCCGCTTATTGCCGAATTTACTCCGGCGTCAAGGATAGCCATTACATCAAGATTTTCATACATGTCAAGGAATACCGGCAGAGGCTCTCCCGTGTCCATGTGATGGACGAATGCCTCCTGCACATTCTTAAGCTCCTTCCTCGGAGCAGGAGCGGCTACCCTTTCTATCCTTCCGTCATAGCCTACGATCTCGATAACCGTATCATCTCCCGTGCCTGAACCGGATACTCTCACGAGACCTTCCGTCCCGTAGATGGTCGGTCCCGGAGGCAGCTGTGTCGCTACCGGCACGGTCCATGATCCCTCCAGTGTTGCCATAAATTCCGGATATCTTACTATGATGACTCCGTTGTCATCGGCATCTCCGAACTGACTCATGGTATTGGCTCTCATGCCCGTTGCCATGACTGCCTTCTGCCCTGCAAGATAGTTGCATGCCATCGCACCGTATCCGCAGAAATCCAGCATCGCTCCTCCGCCCAGCTCCCTTGTGTGCCACCAGGTGCTGGCCTTCTGTGCCGGTGTGGTATTGTCCGAGGTCTCATCCACCTGCGGATGGCGTACCCCTCGTCCCAGCGGTCCCGGATGTCCCACGATCACATGCATCTTAACTATACGCCCTATGCGTCCCGATTCAATGATATCCTTGTAGATCGGCATAAACGGCATCCATGCCATCGGCCAGTTGACCATGAGAGGCGTGCCTGTACGTTCTGCTGTCCTTGCCATCTTAAGCGCCTCTGCGTAGCTGACAGCCATAGGCTTCTCCATGCTCACCGCAATGCCTCTCTCTGCACAGGCCTCAAATACAAGGGGATGGAGACATGTCTCGGTCGATACTATTGCCAGGTCCGGTCTGACCTCATCCAGCATTGCGATCCAGTCATCATAATATCTGACACCCAGTCTTTCGGTAATATACTGTTTGTTCCACTTGCGCGTAAAGGGTACCGGCTCCACAGGTTCCTTTGTCAGCGCCTCTGTATCCGAAAAGCCGCAGAACTCAAGACCTTCACATGCAATTATGTCACGGGACAGGTACAGGCAATGCATATGCGCTGCACCGATAAGGACTGCCTTATATTTTCCTGCCATTATTTACCTCCTGAACATGATCCGGGTAACTCTGATCTGATAAACAATTCCATTCTGTTATCTCCACAAGTGAATAAAAACCATTGACATGAAAACACTTTAATGTGTACCCCTTGTCAAGGACACTTAAAAACCCTGTCGCCTGATTGCGGACAGATAAAAATATGAATTCAGACTCCTGAACAGAGCAATGTAATGAATTACCCCTTATTATGCGGTCCCTCAGATGATCAGTCAAACTCTGACGCCTTCACTTCACGTCCTTCCGCTGCCGAGATATAGAATGCATCTATGATCTTAGCCACATTGAGAGTCTCCTCCGGTTTGATGAAAAGCTCTGCGTCGTGCTGAAGGTGATCAACGATGTTTTCCATGAGGTAGAAATGTCCGCTGAACGGTTCATCCTTTAACGGATCCTCGTCAAATATCTTAGGCTCAATGTCGACCTGATATCTTCCCATGGTTGAAAGTATCTTATTATCAGCAACCAGATAGCCGGCCTTGTCTCCGCAGATGTTCATCCTGAACTCGGGAGGAAGGTTCACTGCCCATGATGTCTTGAAGTTCATAAACTGTCCGCCTTCAAGCCTTATCGAGCCTGCTGCAAACTCCTCAACATTGAATTCTTCCGGGGCATAGGGTCTTGCATTGAAAACTCCTGAAGGAGCTCCGCTTTCGGCAAGGCTGGTAATGATATCCTTTTCCTTGCGCGCAAGGCATGCTGAGCTTGCGCCGGTTATTGATTCAAACTTCGGGCATCCCTGTATCCAGAGGATAGCATCAAGAAGATGCACTCCCAGATCGCAGAGCGCGCCGCCGCCGTTCATCTCCTTCTTATGGAAGGTACCCCACTTAGGTATGCCTCTCCGGCGGATGCAGGAAAACTCTGAATAGTATATCCTTCCCAGCTCACCGTTGTCATAAAACTCGCGTGCTACTGAGAACTGTCTGTCATACCTTAAGGTCTGACATGCGATCAGCATCTTCCCCTGCTTACCTGCGTAATCAAACATCTCCTTTGTATCTGCATATGTAAGCGCAAGAGGTTTCTCACAGGCTACATTGCATCCGTATGAAAGCGCAAGCATCGTATTCTCTTTGTGGAACCTGTTGGGTGTGCACACTGAGACCAGATCCGGCTTCTGCTCCCTGAGCATCTGCTCTGTATCCGTATACCAGTTCGGTATCCCGTGACGCTCTGCTGTCTGCTGCGCCGATACCGGATTGGTATCACTTACTGCCACAAGCTCCACCCGGTCTGCAAGATGCCTGTATGCCGGGATGTGCGCTGCGTTTGCAATCATTCCTGCGCTGATTACTGCTACTCTGATTTTGTCTGCCATAATAAGACTACCTCCGTTATAAAAACAATATTACTATTCAGATCTCTCTTTCCTGATGTCAAAGACCTGCCGGCATAAACTCCTTATATACGATTTGCCATTCACCTGCCGGTTCTTGCAGCCTGCGGCTGATAAAAGCTGTGAATTACTCGGATACAAGTAACCGAGAATTCCCGCCTTTTATCTTAAAGCATCGGTATCTATGATAACAAAAATGTATCATTGTGTAGCCGGTTGTGCAATTGCTATATGAAACATTGGGAATAATCCCACGTTTTTTGTTTAATATGTATATCCATAGTTAAATATTTTGTGCAAGACTACCAATTAATGTCAAAATTTTCCCCTGCCTTGAGCGCTCTCATGGCTTCTTTGACTGCTCTCAGCCATCCTTCTGCCATGTCAAATTCGGCTGTCCCGTTTACGGCAACATCGTGACGTCTGAGAGAACCTTCAAAAAGCTCCATAACATCGTCTTCCTTTGCCTCATTCCTGTAACCATATGTAAGTCTGAAAAGTGGTTCGCCCTCAGGACTGCAGTTCTCAAGATACTCTCCGTCTGCAGATGTGGCGCTTGTAAGCAGTGAAAAGAACTTTCTGAATACACCGATGTCAAGCTCTTCGCCATCCATTAATACAGTGACATCATTATTCTCTCCATGGAGCAGTTCAAAGGATATCTCATTCTCTCCGTCGCTTACATCGATACTGTCAAGATCCAGTATCATCGGAGTAAGGAACCATCTGAGCAGCAGCTTTTCCACCTTGATATCCGCAAATTCGGGAGGCGCTATCCGGTACACCAGACCTGTGCCGTTAACCGTAGCAAGGTATCCGCCTTCCTCTGTATCTTCTACCAGAAGAAGCTCTGTATTCTGTATGCTCTTATCCTGCAGCACTCTGTCAAATACAGCAGCTACATCAGGATCCGCGAAACCCATCTTTTCCAGTTCATCCGAATTGACATTGTAGCCTGCCACATCTACTGACTGTACTCCGAGAAGTGATCCCAGCACTTCAATGCCATATGTCTGATCCAGCTGATGCACTCCTTTTGTGCGGACAATATGCGTGGCCGCACCGAAGCTCAGCGCATCAAGCCTGGCCTGAGGATCAGCTCCTGCGGCAATAATGCTGATCGGGAAATCATATTTCTTTCCTGAAAAATGAGCATCTGTTATTTCTGAAAGAGGGCTGCTCATGATTGCCGGTGAAGTAACGTTCCTGCTCAGGAAATCCGTCCGCTTTCCCAGGAACCTTACTGCATAATCTCCGGGATACATATAAACCGTACTGCCATCGTCTGTGCTCATGTAATAATTGCCTGATACGGGTTCCCGGTTTCCTATCTTCATGTTCAGTATTTCCCCGTCAGCATAAAGTATGCCCACCTCGGCAGCCGGCTCTTCAATACCGTATGCAGCCGGATCAGCGCCCGATGTGTCAACTTTTCTTATTGCCGTGACCGAGCCGCATATAGTCATATAGTCAATGAACCCGCTGATGTCTACGTATTCCATCGGCAGATCATCAATAGTATATCCGCCTTCTTCATAATTATATGCTATGGCATAGCTTCCGCCTGCATTTCTGACCTTAACTGCTATGACATCAGTCGGTTCTCTGCTGCTGAGTACGGTCGTACTGTCTTCCACTGTCACAGTATCAGCCTTCAGCACAGCGACAAGGATCGCAAGAGCCATTACAACACCTAATGCAATATATGTGTATTTCCTGATCTCTTTCATTAGTTGAATCGCCTCCTGAGCCAGATTACAATGCCTGCCGCCAGGATCAGGACAGGGATCACTATGCACAGGACAACTCCCAGTGCAGACACCTGAGATGTACTGATACCCAGAGCATTCCCTCCCAGGGTCTTAGGTGCTATAGTCACTGTCTGCTCTCTGTCGGTCAGATAGCCGAACAGGTCTATAAGATACTCCATATCGCCCAGTGAAGAATTCTGAAGGATCGACGCATCCAGCATATGTGTGGACGTACTCACTACTACGCTTGACTGACGGTATCCTTCAGGCGTTTCCTTATCCTGTACCCTGTATGAGCAGAGTATCATAGCCGGGAACGGTCCCCACTCAGTAGCATTCCTTGCCGCAAAGCTGTCATCCGCGTCCTCAGGTCTGATTCCTGCGGTATCAGAGAACGAAAGCAGTGTCTCGGTATAATGATTATCCTTAAACTCAAAAAGTGTTTCCGTATACTTTGCGATCGGCATTACCATCGGTGAATCAGTATCCCTGAGCCTGTCGGTAATCTCATTATCTTCATATCCTGCAATAGCATAGTATGGCTGATAGTTATATGTACGTTCCCTGGAAGTCTCAAATACCGTACCTCCCTTAATATCAACTCCCCATTCATTCAGAAATACCTCAAGATCAGGAAGCTCGGGCTGGGCGGCACCTGTGGTATACAGAATATGCTTTCCGTACTGTCCGTTGTTCTTCAGGAACTGATCAAACCTGGCAAGGATCTCCTCCGATATATCGATCGTCGGCGATGCAAGCACAAGGATATCACAGTCATCAAAGCTGTCTGATACCATATTTATCTCTGCCACATCAAAGTTATTATCTGCCAGCACCGTCTTAAGCGATGATGTATCAAATACTCCGTTACCGGTCAGAAGCCCTACCTTGACTGTATCGTCATTTAAAACATACAGGATGGCCGAGGTCATGACCTCTTCTGCTCTTGAAGATTCGATATTGAAGCTGCCATCGTAATCATATACATAATTAAAGAAGCTTGTGACCGGGATCTGCTTTACCTTATCACCGCATGTTACGAGCACATCTCCCGCTGTCAGAGTAAGGTCAGGATAAGCTGCCGCAAAGGAAGGATCGCTTTCATAATCAATATATGACAGTTTAATATGTCCGGAATTCTTAGGATATTCCGAGATCATCTTACCGGCCTGCACTATGTATGAATTGCCGGAAAAATAATTTTCGTTTCCCATAACATAGATATTCACATTCTTATCCATGTTGGCGAGCACTTCCTTTGTCTCCCTTCCCAGCTTATACGCCGAGTTGGCAGTAAGATCAAAGCTCAGTGAATATCTGTCGCCAAGGATCGATGTGGCCACATTGAGAAGCACAAACGAAGTGGAAAGAAGCACCACGAGTGCTGCGAGCCAGAAGCTGAATTTACCGAATAATTTCTTCATATCCATTCACCTCCTAGCTGAAGCGGCGCTTTTCCAGAGTAAGGGTACTGAAGATGATAAACAGTACTCCCAGGCTGAGGAAAAATACCACGCCGGCCAGATCAAATATCCCGCATGTAAAGGGCTGATACCTGTTATTGAAGGACATATAGCTGATGGCTGCCTTAAGCCACGGAGCTGTTACTACATCGGCAAGGCTGCCTATGAGCAGCAGGAAGAGACTCGCAGCAAACCCGCTGACTGCTGCGATCACCTGACTCTCCGTCAGTGCAGACAGGAAAAGACATACTGCAATAAGTGCCGCTCCGAGCAGGAGAAGCCCTGCCATATTGCCAAGTATCACTGACCATTCGACCCCGGCACAGCAGGCTGTGATCACTGCATCGATAAGCACTCCGCAGCAGGCGATGCAGTATACGCTTAAGGCTGCCAGATATTTGCCCACAACTATTGCTGACAGAGATATCGGAGCCGTAAGCAGCTGCTGATCCGTCTTATTCTTCTTGTCCTCACTCATAAGCCTCATGGTCAGGATTGGACAGAGGAACAGCACTACAGAAAACAGCATCGAAAACAGGCTGGAAAAATCCGTGGTGTTTCCGTAAAGATTGTAGGTAAAATAATAATAATTTGTCAGAAAAACAAATGCTGCAATGAAGACATATCCCAGAGGCGACTGGAAATATGCGCGGAATTCTCTCCTGATTATTCCTCTCATGCTCCCACCTCCTTATTGCTCTCACTGATGATCTGCAGGAACGCATCCTCAAGCGAAAACTCTCTTCCATAAGTAAACAGCAGCGGCAGATCTGCTGCTGCCAGAGCCCTGAATACATCTGCCCTTATATCAGCACCCGAACGGTTCTCAAGACTGAACTCACAGGTACCCTGCTCTCGGGATGGAAGCTCGATTATTGAATCGATCCTTTCTGTGGACGCAAGCACTGCCCTGACCTGAGCAGCATCTCCCTGTACCCTTATCGCAATATGGCTGTTGGAGCCGAGGGCTTCCTTTAATACATCCTCTGATCCGTCTGCCACCAGATGCCCTCTGTTGAGCACGATGATGCGGTCAGCCATGGTCTGCACCTCAGAAAGGATATGCGAGGAAATGATCACGATCCTGTCTCTGCCCATATCGCTGATAAGCTTTCTGATATCAAGCACCTGGGACGGATCAAGTCCCACCGTAGGCTCATCGAGAATGAGGACTCTCGGGTCATTGATAAGAGCCTGGGCAAAGCCCACTCTCTGTCTGTAGCCCTTGGAGAGATTGCGGATCAGTCTTTTCTTCATGCCTCCGATACCGACCATCCCGCAGGTGCGCTCAATAAGCTCCTTCCGCTCTTTCCTGTCCCGCGTGAGTCCCTTGATATCGCATACAAAATCAAGATATTCCCCTATGCGCATGTCATTGTAAAATGCCAGCTGCTCAGGAAGGTATCCTATCAGCTTCTTTGCCTCTATAGCGTCTGACTGGGTATTGTGCCCACCGACGAAAACATCACCGGATGTCTGACTCAGGTATCCGGTGATAATATTCATAGTCGTACTCTTGCCTGCACCATTGAGTCCGAGAAGTCCGACTACTCCGTTTTCTTCAATTGAGAAGCTCACGCCGTCAAGTGCGACATGCTCTCCGTATTTCTTATATAAATTCTTAACAACAAGCACTTCCGTCACCTTACTGTCTCAGGGAAAACCAGATTTAATAAACATTTCCATTATGCTATATTCACATATGGACAAAAATCAGGGCTTCACCCGAAAACACTCAATTAATTGACCTTTGATCAGCAGTTCACCGGGTGTTACAGATACTGCCTCAGATACCGGCAGCTCTGCTCAATTCCTCTCTTAACATCCTCGGGGCTTCCCTCAAAGGATTTGTCCTCGACCTCGATAACAGCGTAGCCGTCATACTTTATCTGGTTAAGCGCTGCTATCATCTTACCGAAATCGATATCTCCCATGCCCGGGATCCTCGGACTGTGCCAGAGTGCCGGATACAGGAAACGTCCGTAATAATCCGCCTTATCCTGAAGGATAGCGATATCCTTGAAGTGTACATGGAATATCTTATCCCTGTAATTATATATCGGCTTTACATAATCCGATCCGGTAAGGAGCAGATGAGACGGATCATAGTTTATTCCGAGATAATCACTCGGAAGCAGTCTGAATATCTCCTCCCAGAGATACGGGGAAGCAAACAGATTGCTGCCGCCGGGGAACTCATCCTTTGTGTAGTACATAGGACAGTTCTCGATTCCTATCCTGACCTTTCTGTCCTCGGCATGCCTTATGATCGGCTCCCATGCAGCGGGCACAAGTGCAAGGTTATCCTCGATATTCTTTGACTTGTCCCTTCCGATGAATGTAGTCACCATGTTTATGCCAAGGTCTGCTGACACATCGATAAGCTTATTGATATGCTCACGTGCAGCAAGAGCTGCCTCCTCATTGGCATCAAGCGCATTGGGATAATAGCCAAGCGATGAGATGGCGATGCCTCTGTTCTCTGCATATTTTTTCTTTGCCTCAAGCTCTTTAATCGTCAGATTGTTGACATCCAGATGTGTGACACCTGCATATCTGCGGACTGCCTTGCCGACAGGCCAGCAGCATACCTCTGCGCATACAAAGCCCAGGCCTGCCATATAATCGATAACTGACTCATAGCTTTCATCAGGGAGTATTGCTGTGTTAAGACCAAACTTTAACATATATATACCTCTCTATATTTTCTTATTCTATTTCGCACAAAAATCCGGCAGTTAAGGAAACGCTGATTTAATAAACAATACCATTCGATTATCTTCACAACTGTACAGGAATCAAGGCTTCACTTGAGAATACTGCAGCAAATTACCATTTAATCAGCGGCTTCTTAATTATTTGCATGGCCGTTATCTGTCGTCCTTACGGTCAGGCTGCGCTCCCTTAAATGCTGCGTACCGGCCCGCACCTGTTATTATGATCGCATCCTGCTGATCTGTTCCTTAAGGAAATCAACTGCCATTACGATATCAGCTGCTCCGTTGGTTACTTCTCTCTCAATTGTAAGGAAGCCGTCAAACCCCACATCCTTAAGAGCCCTGAGATACTTCTGCCAGTCCAGCTGTCCCTTGCCGAGCGGTGTTTCCTCTGCGCATGGCTGCTGTCTTGACCACTCCAGTCCGCCTTCGGCGAAAAGATGATAATGCTCCTCAGGATCCACATCAAAGAACCTGATGCCGTCCTTTGCATGCGTATGTACTATCCTGCTGCCTGCATCATAGACTCCCTGAATGGGGTCATCCGCATTTACCATAAGAAGGTTGGCAGGGTCATAGTTTATGGCAACACCTTCACCTGCCTCATCGATCAGCTCACTGAGCGTCGTGATCTTCTCCGGTCCTGTCTCCACTGCTATGAAGCAGTCATGAGCTGCAGCATACCTGCCGGCCTCAGCCATAGCATCACACATGATCCTGTATCTGGGATGGCTCTTATCCGCCGGAACCACCCCGATATGAGTCGTGATGACATGGCAGTCAAGATACTGCGCCATATCAACGACCTTCCTGATATAATCAAGTCTTTCAGCATTTCCCTCTGCCTTCTCAAAGCCATAGCCGCCGAGATCTCCGCAGAGCGCTGCAAATACCTGATGGTGATCCTTTGCTGTCTGCTTCACTTCCCGGAGGAACTCCTTAGATACCTTTCTCGGGTCAAATTCCTCCGCGGCATATACCTGTATTCCTTCAGCCCCGCATTTCTCTGATTCCTTGATTCCCTCGATAAGTCCCACTCCGAACCAATCTGCCAAAGTACCGATCCTGAACATTCTTCTTCCTCCTTAGCTGAATAATACAGGTACCATAATAATGACCCTGCATTGTCTGTGGCTCCGCGCCCCTCTTACTGACTGATCAGATACCGGAACAATGACACTGCATTGTCCGGGGATCCGCCTGTTCCCCACTTACTGACTCAATCAGATACCGGAACAATGACATTGCATTGTCTGTGGCTCCGCACGCCCCTCTTATTGACTAATTATAAGGGCAATAATATAATTTGTGAAGATAGTTGATCGTATTCAGGAGGGGCTGTTATGAAGGATGTAAGAGGAAAAATGACGTTCAGCAAGGATAATATCAGGCTTATGATCATAGGTGCTCACCCGGATGACTGTGAGGCGTGCGCAGGCATTGCGCTGAAGATGAAGGCCCGCGGACATTCGGTCAAGTTCCTGTCTGCTACTGACGGCCAGTCCGGGCATCACGAGAAGATGGGCGGCACACTTGCACAGTGCAGATGGAAGGAAGCACAGAAGGTCGCTGAACTTGCCGGTGTCGAGTATGAATTTCTGCCTAATAAGGACGGTTTCCTTACTACCTCTCTGGAGGAGCGTTACAAGATGATCACCGCGATTCGCGAGTGGGCTCCGGATGTCATTATCACGCACCGTCCCAATGATTATCATCCTGACCACAGAAATACTTCCATACTGGTGGAGGATTCTTCCTTCCTCGTACAGGTTCCAAATGTATGTCCGATGACTGCCCCGCTCAGATATATGCCGGTGATCTTTTATATGTATGACTCCTTTACAAGGCCATACAGATTCTGTCCGGATCATGTATTTGATATCACAGATGTGTTTGAGCAGAAGATGCGTCTCTATCACCAGTACACTTCACAGATGTATGAATGGCTTCCGTGGGTCGACGGAGTATACGGAGATGACACGGACAAGGATCATGTGGTCGTGCCTGAGGGAGAAGAAGAAAGATTCAGATGGCTCCTTGCCACAAGGGGCGAGGGGCTCAAGTGCGTTGCAGATGACTGCCGCGATGCCCTCATAAAAAAATACGGTGAGCAGGGCAGGACCTGCGAATACGCAGAGGCTCTCGAGATCTGCGAATACGGCGGACATTTCACAGATGAGGAATTCAATAAGATATTCAATTTCTGATCCAGGTATATTGGCCGCAACAATTATAAGTCCGTTCAGGTCAGAGTGCTCACAGTTATATAGTGTGCCCTCTGCCCTGATTTTTTGTAAGGCTGCTTCTGCGTTTATTGCTCTTACGCTGCTATCACTTTTATGCTGCTATCGCAGTCCGGAATCCTTCCCTGCCAAAACATTTTCTTTAATTTCACTGCCTGACCGGTATTTCATCCTGTAAATAACTACATCAGACCAATTTTCAATTATTCGCTAAGTAAGTGCTTGCCCCTGGCTTGTCACGGTATATTACCGTATCATACCCGTGCGGTATGCCCAGAGGAGCTCCTCCAGATCCTGAAGTGTACTGTTTATTTCATCTCCTACATCTGAGCCGCATACCAGCACACGTTCCTTCTCCGGTTCAAAGAGATCTGTTGTTGAAAGAATATCCGCCTGCTTTGTGATCGCGGAATGTATATCCGTGAATGCTCCGTGAGCCTTTATTGCCATACCGTGTGATGAGTATACCAGCGTATATCCGGCTATGCCGGTCTTTTTATGATATGCCTTGCAGAATCCTCCGTCTATGACGATAAGCTTTCCGCCTGCCTTGATCGGGCTCTCACCTCTGGTGACCCTGATCGGAGTGTGTCCGTTGATGATATGGGAAACCTTCTCATCGATGCCGAAATCTTCAAGTATCCTTACACAGGTCTCTTCCTTCCTGCAGTATACATAATAAGGATCCTCCGGTTCCTTCCACCAGAACTCGTCATCAATGAGTGTCCTCTCCCATGTCTTTAGTATACGTCCGCAGGCCGGTGAATGTGCTCCGCCCCACATATACCACATAAAATCAAGATTCTCCCTGCTGCGTTCCCCTCCGTATACCTCACGTACCTTCTTCTCGCAGATATTCATAAGCAGCTTTCCCTGATAGCTGCGTCCTCCCAGCTTTACGCTGTACCAGCTGCCGTCACTGTCCATGGGTACACAGCCATGAAACATGAGATTGTTATTATAAATAAGATACATGGATCCGTTCTTAAGCATGAAATCCATGTGCTGCTTAAGTCTTGCGCTGTGAGTAAAGGAATATGCCAGGTCCTTCATGACCTCAAGCTCTTCTCTGCTCAGCCTGTACGGATTCCGCGGATTCACAGTCGGAAATTCATCGGTATTGAGTTTCACATCTTCATTTCCTATCCTGACCGTGTGCTCCCTGAAATTGACCTTATTGAACATAAGTCTGTCATCCATCTCCCATTCAGGATTGTTCAGGATGGCTTCACCCTCCAGCTTAAGAGTGAGGATATTAATGGCCTTTACGGATGCTTCGATGACATTGCCTGTGTAATGCTTTTCGGCAAAGGTAGCCAGCTTTCTCAGACTGATGCCGTAGCCGCTTTCCAGTATCCTGAGATTATCATAGCGGATATTATTACGGATCACGTTGGCAATACATGCATAGCTTCCGCATGCGGCTCCGATCCACAGGAGGTCATGGTTGCCCCACTGTATATCCAGGCGCGGCATCTGCATCAGCAGATCCATGATATGGTCTGCCTTAGGTCCCCGGTCATAAATATCGCCCACCAGGTGCAGTCTGTCTATGGCAAGCTTCTTGATAAGCTCAGACAGTGCAATGATAAAAGCGTCACCGTTCCTGATCCTTATTATAGTATCGAGGATCTTCTCATGGTAGCGCACCTGATTATCATCTTCGTCCGGGACTGCATGCAGAAGCTCATCGATGATATATGCAAAATCACTGTCCATCATCTTACGCACCTTTGAACGGGTGTACTTGCTTGACTCTGTCCTTGCAATCTTGATCAGTCGGGTCAGTGTTTCTGCATACCAGTCATAGGAAAGCGTCCCCCGATGCTCAAGCAGCTCCAGTCTCTCTTTCGGATAATAGATCAGGGTGCACATATCATTGACTTCTCTTTCGGCAAGCTCGTCACCCAGAGCCAGCAGTACCTTCTCCCTGATGACTCCCGAACAGTTATTGAGGATATGCTTGAAGGCTCCGTACTCACCGTGGATGTCACTCATGAAATGTTCGGTGCCCTTGGGAAGATTAAGTATCGCTGTGAGATTGACTATCTCAGTACATACTGACTGCTCTGACGGAAAACGCTGAGCAAGCAGCCGCAGATATTTCATCTTTTCTTCTGTAAATTCCTTTATCACTTCTTTCATATAAGTCTTATCCCTTTCGTGAAGCCTCAAACGACCAAAGCGCATGCTTCCGGTCAGTCTTGCGAATGTACCTCCAAAATACGAAACACGGTGTCTGACTCTGGTCTGAAGTCACGAGAATACCTCACAGATCTTTTCTGTTTCCTATTTCTCTGCTCTGTATCATGATTTGCGTCATGACTGCTGAACTGCCTGACCATCTGTGATAATCATTTTTCCGTCCCGTATTCAGACAGTGATCGTCCGGGTATCGATCGGATCAGATTCTGAATCATATCATAGCGGCCCGGTCGGCTTACCATCTGTGATTGTCATTTTTCCGTCCCGTATGCAGACCGTGATCGGCCGGGTATCGATCGAATCATATTCTGAATCATATCATAGCGGCCCGGTCGGCTTACCATCTGTGATAGTCATTTCTCCGTCCCGTATGCAGACCGTGATC
>DCHJ01000065.1:41904-60346 GCA_002314805.1 Lachnospiraceae bacterium UBA1755
CCGTCCCGTATGCAGACCGTGATCGTCCGGGTATCGATCGAATCGGATTCAGCATCTCTGACATACACGAATGTAACCGTCACATCACCTTCCTCCTCATCTCGCGGTGTCAGATAAAGATTCCACGTATCCGGTTCGGGCGTATTAAAAACGACTCTTCTTATCTCGTAATCATGGAGCTGACGCAGTTTTTCATTGGATGAGCCATATCTCCAGCAATAATCTCTCACATGATTGCCGAGTGTAACTAACAGCACTTCTCCGTCATCGCTTATCTGATACCATTCACCTGCATCCGCAGCATCAGAAATCTTATCATCTGTTACGGATGTGTCTGCCCGTGCACTCAGGGCACCGGCTCCGAAGGTCGCCGTGCAGACAACAGCAAGACACAGGTTGACCAGTGCCGGTATCATCCATCTGTTTAATTTTCCTGCAGTTCCTCTCTTCACCATATCTCTCCCTATGTGAGGATCTAAACTCCGGCCCGCCCGGCTTAAAAGTTCTGCCGTCCTCTTCACCATCCGACAGCATTGTTCAGAAGCTGTGTTCAGCTGTCTGATGATTTCTGTCATTCACAGATCTGCCGGACAGTGCTGTACAAAAGCTCAGTCTCAGCTGACCTCCAATTTCTGCCGCTTCCTGATCTGCCGTACAGCACCGGACACAAATGCCGTGTCAGCTGTCCGATGATTTCTGCCACTCTTTGATCTGCCTGACTGCGCTGTCAAGGACCTTGGAATTATTGACATCCAGCATCATGTACTTTGGCTGATTGCGCTTAAAAATCAGGGCGTGTCCGTTCTCGTCCACCATCTTTGCTACCTTGGAGAAATTCTGATTGGCGTCGGTAACGGAAATTATGGTTTTTGCGTCAATTTTCATAATTTACTCTCCGTACAATTGGGATAATTGTACAACTTTAACAGCTATTTGTCTAGCTATTATAATAGCTATATTCATGCGTAAAAAAAAACGGCATACCGCCGCAGATACGCAGATATCCTTCACAATTTACGATCCGGGTCCGAACTGCCGGCTTTGCCGCCACAGAGCTTTTCGTTTTCTGCTTCTGATATCCTTTTCAGGTCTCATTTCATCCGCGCCTCCGTATGCTTTTCATTTTAGGTCGCATTTAATCCGCACCTCCGTATGCTTTTCATTTCAGGTCTCTTTTCATCCTCGCCTCCGTATGCTTTTCATTTCAGGTCTCATTTCATCCGCGTCTCCGTATGCTTTTCATTTTAGGTCTTATGCGCGCTGCATAAAACCACGCAGCAATGGCAGCCATCCTGTCAAAACAGATCAGGATCAATATCATGACCGCAAAAATCAGAATGTTCACGACAAGACTCACTCCTGAAAAATCTGCAATTACAGAGGGCAGCGCAATAACATAAATCAGAAACAGATACATCATGCCCATGGATGCTGTAAATATGCCGGCTTTGGCAAGTATACTTATGACCTTGCCTTTTATCCTGTCAATGTATTCCTTTATCAGCGGATAATATCCTGCAAACACATAAAAAAAACCTGCCTCTTTGTCAGCGCAGAGCACGATACTGAGGATGCTCACTGTACCCCAGACCATCCAACCCCATTTTCTGCCTAACTCCACCCTGACCGGAATAATGAATACACCGGCAAGGAGCGGCGATATGTATGTCATGACAGGCACCACACCGCCCACCAGCATTATGGCCGTACCAAGAGCGGCCATCATACCGCTGAATGCAATTTTAAAGCTTAGTTTCAATTACTTTCCATCTCCGTCTCTTCCCGTGAGCGCAATAAATGTTTCTCAAAGATAACCCATCAGGAAAATACCTATCGATTAAATGTCTCCTATAATATGTTTCGGTCGAATGCACATCAAAATAATACTATAGTAAGAATGCTTCCTGAAACAACGATCTCTTAAGCAGCATTTCCGCAGACTGCGTATTGCCAATGTATCTGGCATTGCCATGTATCTGATATTGCAGGAATTACAGGCATAAGGCATCATACTGCCAACGCCCGGCAGCATCCTTCAGCCACGATCTGCTCAATCCAGTACTCATTATGACAATTTTATGAAAACGCTGCCCGGCACCTTATATGGCGGGCAGCGCAGTATCAGTTCATATCAGCATATCAATAGTACTCACCCGGTACAATAAGCGTAAGATCGCTGAGAGCAAAGCTTGCACATGGATGGATCTCATTCATCTGCTTGTCTGCCCAGCGCCTGCCGTCTGTCTCTTCAGGGATAAATACCTCGCCTTCTGTAAGTCTTGAACGGCACCATCCGCACTCACCGCTGCGGCAGCGTGAAGGAGCCTTGATCCCTGCTCTTTCAATTGCTACAAGCACAGGCTCATTTGCCGGACAGTCACAGACGATCTCTTTCTCTCCCTGCTTAACTGTAAGCTTGAATACCTGATCCTTTTTATCCTGCGGATAACCCGGCTGCTCCCATACCTTCTTTGTAGCTCCCAGGAGCTCACGGCGTACATGCTTTCTGTCAAGGCCGAGCTTTGCAACCTCACCGGCTGCAAATCTGTACATTGCCTCCGGACCGCAGATAAATACCGAATATTCTCCCGCTGCATACTTCTGTATAATCTCAGCTGTGATGAAGCCATGCTCAAAGCCGGGCTTTTCTTCATCAGAGAGTACGTGTACTACCTTGACCTTTGGTGTTGCCGCGCAGATATCATCAAGCTCTTTCCTGAAAAGCACAGCATTCTCTGTCCTGCTTCCGAAGAGGATAGTAAGATTGAAATCCTCGATCCCGTCGCGGATAGCATATGCCATTGAAAGGAATGGTGTGATGCCCGAACCGCCTGCAAGAGCGATCACATTCTTAGCATCGCGGAGCTTCTCATAATAGAAGCTTCCGAGTCCTTCCGAACCGATCACCTTATCGCCGACCTTAAGATTGGCAAGAAGATAATCAGCAGCAAAGCCTTCCGGATTCTTCTTGATCGTCACTGCAAGCTTTCCTTCCTTAGTCCACTCCGGTGATGATGAAATTGAATACGGACGTGTCACAAAGCTCTCACCGATAGGCAGCTTAAGAGAAATATACTGACCTGCTCTGAAGTATGCTGCGGGTTTTCCGTCTGCTCTCTTTAAGATGAAGGACCTGGCATCGGCATCCCCGTGATCTATGATCTGGTCTACGACCAGCTCCTGGAAATCCGGATGCATTTCCTTAGCAAAGTTATTGATCTTGTATTCTGCCGTGATCTCATTGGCCGGTGCAGCATCGATAGCCTGCTTACGCACCTTTCCGAGATTGGCAAATTTAAGCATATCAAGGAGTCCGATAAGACCTACTTTTATATTAAGTGCCATTACTTATTTCCTCCTTCCTTAAGTTCTGCACAGGCCATAGCCGCGCACATATCTCCGTTGATCCATGTTGATGAATATCCGTCACCTCTGAAGGATGCGGCTCCTATATGTCTGAGTCCCTTGATCGGGAATTCCTCCGGGATCAGCATCATACGGGCGAGCATTCCGTCCCAGCCGGAGAGCTCGTAGCCATAGGTAGAGCCTTCAGGTGTACCCAGATATCTTGCAAATGTCATAGGTGTCGATACCTCCATCTCCTCGATATAAGGCTCGATATCGACTCCGTATTTCTCCTTCATTGTCTCGATACACTGCTTGGCGAACTTATCCTTGATCCCGGCATATTCCTGAGGAGTGATCTTATTCCAGTCATCCGGTCCGTACATTGTCGTAAAGCTTACAACACAGGTACCCTCCGGAGAGAAATCAGGAATCAGCTTATTGTAGCAGAGAAGGATGGAGAACTTATTGGTATCTATATGAGCCAGGCTCTCATACTCCCTGCGTGTATCCGATGTGGACGGGAAGAATACTGTATAATCATCGATCCCCAGCTCTTCCCTGCTCTTGTTAAGCGCAAAATATGCAACGCACATTCTTGCGGAATAGTTATGCTTACGGGCTGTGGAAAGCTTCTTCTCTCTCTCCGGAACCAGCTCCTTGGGCATCATCTTTGCGTAGATGATATCCGGGTTGATATTTGCCAGTACCTGCTCACACTCGATGGTACCCATGTTGGTCTCTACACCGCAGATCCTGTCACCATCAAAGAGGAACTTCTCTGCCCTGCAGTTAAACCATGCTTCTCCTCCCAGCTCATAAAATCTCTCCATGAACTGCATTGAGATCTCATGAGATGTATGATGCGGGATAACTGCCTTCCTGCAGATGTACATATCAAGCATGTTTCCGAAGTGAAGGAAATTGAGCTCATCCAGCGGAACTCCCAGATAGCACCAGTAAACACTGAGGATATCAATTGCCTTCTGCGGCAGCTTAAGAGCCTGGAGCACCTTGAGTGAAGGATATCCGCAGGTCCTGAGCACATTGGGAAAATTGGTCTGCATGTACTTGGAATCATTGGGTGTACCGTCATTCATGTACTTGACAGCCGCTTTCATCTCTGCAAAGAGGTCGAAGAGCTTGTTCATTGCCTCACGCGTACCGGGCACATACTCCTCCATCTTGTCGATGAACGGCTCGCGGCCCGTCGGCATTGAGATATCCATCGGTGTACCGTCCGAATACTTTGATATACAGCGATAGCACTCCGGGACAGTGACCCAGTCCATCTTCACACCGTTTCTCTCAAAGAGGAGTCTTACATCACCCTTGTTGTCATCCGGACCCCAGTCACAGATCTCATGAACACTCGGGTCAAATTCAAACCGTCCTCTCCTGAAGCTGGATGCGCATCCGCCGGGAAGATTGTGTTTCTCGATAAGAAGTGTCTTCTTACCTTCAAGTGCTGCCTTGACTGCAGCACTTATTCCCGCGTTGCCGGCTCCAACAACCACTACATCATACTTTGCTGCCATAAAGCCTCTCCTTTCTTTAATATCTCAAGTTTTCTTTCATAGAACTTAAGAGATTCATTATGTTTATAATACTCATCACATCCATAGCGCGCTATGAAACGTGAGGAATAATATCCTATGGTGAGCTCCGTGACCAGTATCAGCATCTCCTGACCGTCACCCCATACCTTTCCGACAAAGGTGAAGATCTCCGAAAGCTTTCTCCCCGCTGCCAGAGCGTCTGATCTCATCGTCCCGACCATCTCTCTGTATTCCGCACTGATCTCATCAAAGCTCTTATGTGACGAAATAAACGAATTAAGGATATGAAGCGCGGCTTCATACTTTTCACGGCTGTCCGCACTGAGGACTCCCATCCTGCGGAAGCGTTTATAGAGCTGTTCCTCCTGCTCCGCTGCCTCCTTCAGATCGGCCCCATCCTTTACTTTCTTAAGTACTCCAAGCACCTCGGTGACCACATCCTCCTGCTTCATCACTCCGGCAATAGCTTCATTGACCTTATCCATAAGGAGTCCGAGGAGACTCAGCCGCTCATCAAAGGCCGCCGCCTCTGCTCTGTCTGCGATCTCCTGCGGGGCATTGCCTGCAAGTATCTCATCCAGCCTGTAATCAGACTTGTACTTATTGAACAGGTCATAGTATACCGCAAAGTCTTCTGCGATATCCTTGTCCTGGATGTACTGAGCAATAAGGGTCCTGTCGACCCTGATATCCATAGACTCATAGAGCTTTATTATCCGGCTCAGATCGCTCCAGCCTCTGGCAGTGATGAAGCGCTTTCCATCCACAGTCTCTTCAATGTGATAGAAATTTTCCTTCCTTGCATCAAGATATGTAAGTACTGCTCCGTGGACACCGGTCTGATATGCATATGCCTTCCATGAATCGTAATCGGGATCGATATCCACCCGCTTCAGTCTGTCCCAGGTCACGATATCAAATTCCCGGGCACTCCTGTTGTATGCAACCGGATTGCCTGCCGTCACAACTATCCATCCGTCAGGTACCCTGTGCCGCCCGAAGGTCTTGAACTGCAGAAACTGCAGCATAGTCGGTGTCAGCGTCTCTGACGCACAGTTTACCTCATCCAGAAAAAGAATGCCTCTTTCACACCCGCAATCCTCCATGCAGTCATACACAGAGGAGATGATCTCACTCATCGTATATTCGGAGACATCATATTCGGCATCACCGAACTGCTTGTGTACGATCTTGGGGAGTCCAAGCGCGGACTGCCTCGTATGGTGAGTAATGGAATAGGTCACGAGCCCGATGCCCATTTCTTCAGCGACCTGCTTTACGATCGCAGTCTTGCCGATACCCGGCGGGCCCATCAGAAACAGCGGTCTCTGCTGTTCCGGGTCAAGGATGTAACCGCCGTACTCATCTCTGGCGGAATATGCCCTGATCGTATTGAATACCTGTTCTTTTGCCTGAGCTATGTTCATATTAATCTCCATTCCGCGGACAGACCGCGGCGCAAACAGCATTAAAAACTCACTTTCAGCAGGCAGAGACCCACTGCTCCGGGGCAGCCGGAGGCGCCGCAGCTTATAGATCAAACTCCCCTGTATCTATGCCTCTGCCGGCTGCCGCAAGCAGCAGCGCAACAAGTTCAGTCTGATTATTCTCATTGGCTGCGGCAACGTACTTACCGATGTTTTCCTGACGCAGCAGCTTAAGCCCCGAAAGCCCGCTGAGGGCTGCCACATTGTTGGATTTGAGTATCTTCTCCATAATCAGCTCTTCATTGCTGCTGATAAAGCTCCGGGCGTGGTCACCCACTTCTTTCCCGTGCCGCTGCGGACAGGTGCACCAGAGCAGTGTATACTGCAGTTCCTCCGGCGGATTGAATTTTTGCGGATAGCCGCAGGCCACATATCCTTCCAGGAGCAGCGGGCAGTCACCGAATGCATCTGTATTGATCTTGATCTGCTCACCCGGCACTTCTATGCGCCGCAGCTGATGGCAGGAGAAAAAAGCCTTTTCTTCAATGAGTTCCACTCCCGCGGGGATCACGACCTCCGCTATACCCGATTCTCCGAAGGCTTCCTCGCGGATCGTCTTAAGACTCTGCGGCAGTATGACCTTCTTAAGATTGATGCATCCGAAAAATGCCACTTCTCCGATATCCGTCACGCCCTCGGGGATCACTATCTCCTCAAGACTATGGTTCTGGGCAAAAGCTCCTTCCATGAGTCTTCCGTCGGAGATCAGACTCTGCACTTCTGACACTCCATTGCCGAGGTCATCTGCAAATACGCCCTCCATCCACGAGTATTCCTCTACTCCAAGCCGGTTCAGCTCTTCCTGTTTTTCTCTAAGCTCCGAATCGTTCATCCAGTATATCGTCCTCTGCCAGATACAGCTTCATCGCCCATTCCGGTGTCCATACGTTGGAGAAGCCGTCATCATGTATAATAAATGCCACATCATAATCCGGTCTTTCCGCCGGAAATATACCTTTACCGTCAGTGAAATAAATCACTCCTCTCAGGTCGGTCAGCTTCTTTTTTGCCACAAGATCATCCACATATGCAAACACAGGTCTGAAATCAGTCTCGCCAAGTCCAAGTATCTTCATATCCCTGAGATATCTGTCAAAATCATCCTTATCATTTATATATGCCACATCACGTATGCAGTCATCGCATTGGATGATGTACATGTTTACCTTAGTATAAAAGTTTTCCTGCCGCGCAAGTATGTCATGGGTGTGCTGGATGAATTTCTGCACCACCTCCCCCTCCACACTTCCGGAGGTATCTATTGCAATGACAAAATCCCTTATCTTATTCTGATCCCGGTATTCCAGCGGCTCAATAAGCGGTATGCTGCCATACAGCTCCAGACCGTATGTATAGTAGTTATTGTCAAATTCTTCGTCGGAGAGCCTCATTATCTCCCCATGCACTCCGAAGCGCCTCAGAAATTCGGTGTAATTGTATCTGGCTCTGTTGATATCCTTAAGGTTCTGTGTCAGCGCATCATCCCTGCCCATCACAGCCTCCAGCTCGGTCTCCATACGCTTTGAGATACTCTCCCACAGCTCTTCCAGATCTATGTCGGACTGCACACCCGCATCTGAGTATCCGGCACTGTACCACGGGGAATGGTCGTCGCCCACGAATGGCACACGCTCCTTATCCATGACTGCATCAATGAAATCCCCGGTACGCAGCCAGTGATATATCCTCTCTGCGGACAGTGCCGGAAGCTCTTCCTTAAGCCCGGAGATGAGATCGTTCTGTCTCTCCGCTCTGCGTGCGGTAAAGGCAGCCTGATTCAATTCGCTGACAGCATTTTCAACGGCAATATCACATGCCAGATCCCACGCATTTCTCCTGAGAGCCTTACCTGCGAAGTTGTGACGAAATACACAGTGCAGGATACAGTGCAGTAGATTTCTTGTCACCACAGCCTGCTCATTCTGATACAGGCTGATGACGAACCAGGGGCTGTAATATATGCTGCGCCCGTCAGTACAGAAGGTGGCCTCCCCATTGGGGACAAGCCTGATATTGGCGATCGCACGGTCCATAAAGCGCAGATGGACCAGTATCTGATTGCGGGCAAGCACCATAATATCAGACGCCAGCTCCTGCGCCTTTTTCTCCCTGTCTGTGATTTCTGCTTTTGTTACTGACATCACGTAAATTATACCACCGGATGCACAAAAGGCGATACCCTTTCGGCATCGCCTTTTGTGAAAATCTGACAAATAACTCCCCGGATCCGCTACAGCTGATGTCTTACCACCTGATACTCGTCACCGTTACGGTAAAACGGACATTCCTTATAATGGTTCATCTGAAGACGGTAGACCTCGTCTTCATCCATATCCACCTCGCAGACGTATTCTTCACTGTCCTCATCCCATGCAAAATATGTACATGTATCACAATTCATTTACTGCCTCCGTGAGATTATCAATACCGGCAGTAGGTCGGTACGTAATCCGGTTCCGCCTCTGCGATGTATTATCGTCCGGTCAGGCTTCAGGTACAAAAATCACTCTCCCGATACCGGCTTTGCCGACTCTGTCACAGTCCTATGCTGTCATCCGGTCCGCACGGTCAGAAGGTATGCTCAGCAGCTGAAAGAGCCTCGAAATAATAATCATGCTTTAATGTATACTCTTTATTGAAGAAATCATCATTGCCCTTATGAAGCTCATGAATATAATCATGATGTGAGGTCTGGATATAGTCATTGGTAAGTCCCAGCGTATATACGCCTATATTAGAGCACTGGTCACTGATTCGTTCAACATTTACCAGGACATCGAGAAACTCAAGTCCCGAATACACGTTGCATTTGCCCTCGCGCAGTCTCTTGATATGATTGTTGCGCAGAGTCGCAACCAGATCATCGATCACCTCTTCGATCGGTTCCACCTTTCTTGCTGCCTCATAATCCTCGTTGACAAAGGCGGCCAGAGTATCCGCAAGTATATCTCTGAGTGCGCTTTCCGTAACAAGGAGTTCATTCTTGGCCATAGGCGTAAAGTCCGCACCGCGCTCCCTTATCTCTGCTGCATTCTCCGTAAGGTTGACAGCATGGTCACCGATACGCTCGAACTCACTGAAGCATTGCATATAATAGTTAAGAAGATCGTTATTACGTCCCTCAGGAATGTGCGATCCCAGACCTACCAGATAGTGATCCACCGCATCAGCCAGCTTGTCAATACTGCTCTCATTGGCCAGTATGACATCTATAGCTTCCTTATTGTATTCATCCAGCGTATTCATTGCATTGATTACCGCTTCCTGCGCAAGCCTTGCCATTGCGGCAATCGCAGTTTTTGCAGCCTGAAGAGCAAGTGCGGGTGATGCATAAAGCTTGGTATCAAGAAGTGCAAGCTCATGATCAATGCTTGTACCGATCTGCTTATCATCCGGTATGATCTTAACCGCAAGCTTCTCATAGACCCCTGCAAGAGGCATGAGCAGCACGGCGCATGAAAGGTTGAATACTGTATGTGTATTTGCAATGGTACCTGAAGTCATCGTCATATTCCAGATCCCGTCGAGGGCCCCGGTCCTATGCAGGATACCCACTCCGAGGAATACCAGGATGGTCTCACACAGGTTGAACATAATGTGGATAATACCGGTCCTCTTTGCATCGGCCTTTGCACCGATCGAGCACACGATAGCTGTTGTGACGCAGTCTCCCAGATACACACCGATGATTATCGGATATGTGGACTTGAAGGTAAGTGCTCCCGTAATCGAAAAAGCCTGCAGTATACCTATGGTGGCCGAAGATGACTGAAGGATGAATGCCACTGCCACACCGACAAGGTATGCCAGCAGCGGACTGTCTCCGAACTTAACGAAAAGTGCACAGAAGGCCGGATCATTCGCCAGCGGAGTTACCGCCGCAGTCATGGAAAGAAGTCCCGTAAATAATACACCGAAGCCCATTGCAACAGTTCCGACAGTCTTGAACTTAGGTTTCCTGGACTGAAGAAACATGATACAAACGATACCGATGATCGCTGCTATGGGAGCCAGCGTCGACGGCTTGAAGACTTCAAGCCATGCAGTACCCGAGGAATCTACATCAAGGAGCCTTATGATCTGTCCTGTGACTGTGGTACCTACATTGGCACCGAGTATGATACCCACAGACTGGTGAAGCGTCATGATCCCGGCGCCCACCAGTCCGGATGTAATTACGATCGTGGCTGTAGATGACTGGATAATGGCCGTCATCAGCATGCCTACCAGAAAGCCCTTTACCGGGTTATTGGTTACTTTACCCAGGACATTGCGCAAGGTGTCGGTGGACCCCTCTTTAAGTCCATCACCCATTACCCTCATTCCGTAAAGGAATAAGGCCAGTCCGCCGAATAAAGTTATGATATTAAAAAAATCCACTGTACTTTATCCTCTCCACATATGGCTGTGATCAGAATAAGAACTTATCCTGGAAGTATGTCCTGAGCTCTGCGATCGGAACCCTTACCTGCTCCATCGAATCTCTCTCACGGATCGTAACACAGTTATCTGTCTCCGAATCAAAGTCATATGTGATGCAGAACGGTGTACCGATCTCGTCCTGGCGGCGATATCTCTTGCCGATAGTACCTCTGTCATCAAACTCGCAGTTCCAGTATCTGCTCATCTCTGTCCATACCTTCATGGCACCCTCATCCAGCTTCTTTGAAAGCGGGAGCACACCGATCTTGACCGGAGCAAGTGCCGGATGGAAACGGAGTACGCTTCTGACATCACCGCCCTCAAGCTCTTCCTCGTCATAGGCTGCACAGAGGAATGCAAGAGTTACACGGTCAGCACCGAGTGACGGCTCAACTACGTACGGGATATATTTCTCATTGGTCTCATCATCGAAGTAGGTAAGGTCCTCACCTGAAACCTCCTGATGACGTCCGAGATCGTAATTTGTCCTGTCTGCGATACCCCAGAGCTCGCCCCAGCCGAACGGGAAGAGGAACTCGATATCAGTTGTTGCCTTTGAATAGAAGGAAAGCTCTTCCTTGTCATGATCGCGCAGTCTCATCTGCTCATCCTTCATGCCAAGTGACTTAAGCCAGTTAACGCAATAGCTTCTCCAGTACTCAAACCACTCAAGGTCTGTGTCCGGCTTACAGAAAAACTCAAGCTCCATCTGCTCAAACTCACGGGTCCTGAATGTAAAGTTGCCCGGAGTGATCTCGTTACGGAAGGATTTTCCGATCTGTCCGATGCCGAACGGGATCTTCTTTCTCGATGTCCTCTGTACATTCTTGAACTCTACGAAGATACCCTGTGCTGTCTCCGGACGCAGATAAACTACATTCTTTGCATCCTCGGTAACTCCCTGGAAGGTCTTGAACATAAGGTTGAACTCACGTATATCTGTGAAGTCCTTTGCACCGCATGTAGGACATGCGATACCATGCTCCCTGATGAAGTCCTGCATCTTCTCATGTGACCAGCCATCGATAGAGCTGTCAAGAGTGATGCCGTTCTCACTGCAGAAATCCTCGATCACCTTATCTGCACGGAAACGCTCGTGGCAGGCCTTGCAATCCATAAGGGGATCTGAAAAGCTTCCGATATGCCCGGATGCTACCCATGTCTGGGTATTCATGAGGATCGCACAGTCAACGCCGACATTGTATGGTGATTCCTGGACAAACTTCTGCCACCACGCCTTCTTGACATTGTTCTTAAGCTCAACTCCGAGATTGCCGTAATCCCATGTGTTTGCAAGTCCTCCGTATATCTCTGAACCCGGATATACAAAACCTCTCTGCTTTGCGAGTGCTACGATTTTTTCCATTGTGTATTCCATAACTAAATCTCCTTTTGATATGTACAAGAGCCTGCTGCTCTATTTCTTACTGCTTCCTGACTGTGTCATTCTGTACTTTCGTTTATGCAGGCTTCTCCTCCGGGTTCTTTACCTGTACGGAACCTGCTGCCTCATCTGCTGCTTCTGCTTCTTCATTGGCAGCCTTGGCTTCCTCATATGCAGCCTCCTGATCAGCCTCAGAAACCGAGGATGCGGATGTCAGCCTGGCAAAGGATGCCATTGAACCCGGTCTCACTCCACCGTTTGCCTCAATCGCCTCTGCCTGCTGTTTTTCTTCTTCCTCCTTCTGTGCCTCCTGCTCCGCAAGTCCCTCCTCTGAATAGTCATCCTTGCTGGGATCAAAGAACTTACCATCCTTGTAGGCCTTGATACCCTTTACAAGAGAGTAGACACCTGCGACAACAAAAACCACCATTGCAGCGACCATCAGAATCTTATTGCCTCCGGAAGTATTCACCAGTGCCCCGTCTCTGTACATCTTATAGACCAGATAAAGAAGATAGCCTCCTACGATTATCCTGCAGATGATCTGAAACTTGGTCGGCAGCCTGTCCGGATTCCTTTTTTTGTAATCAGCATCCTCAGCTGCTTTTTTTTCTTTGTAATCTTTGAAAAAGTTTCCCATTATATTTCTCCTGAATAAAAAGCCTGTTTCATGCTATTGTAACATGAAACAGGCAATAAAGCATCACAAAGTATTTCATTATGTATAAGCGGCGCTGAAATACAGGCACTATCTATAAATATTGCTTGTGCCTATACTGTTCTCTTTTTTGAGGAGATGCCACATATTCGCTGCCGCGCTCTTCCATCTGTTTGAAATCATATTTTTTATTGGCAGTATAAGGCAATTCATCCTCTATCGCTACATACTTAGGAACCTCGTAAGTCTTAAGTTCCTTGTAGCACCGGTCAATGATGCGCTTTTTAAGCTCCTCATCAGTGAATTTACCCGGCTCTGCCGGAACAGCAAATACCATCGGCGCATGCCCGTCCTCGGGATCCCTGACCTGTACAGCAATACATTCCTTTATTTCCGCAACCTTGCTTACTGCATCTTCAATAGTGTAGGCTGAGATCTTGGCGCCTCTCCAGGTAATCACCCTGCACAGCCTGCCCTTAAGGAATACAAAGCCTTCCTCATCTATCATGCCGAGATCTCCCGTATGGATCCAGGTCTTTCCGTCCTTATGGACTCTCTTGACAAGAGCAGTATCTTCCTCGTTTCCTTCGTAACAAAGGAACTCGCTGTCAACGCAGGCACATAGCTCTCCCACTTCTCCGTAAGGAAGTTCACATTCCCTCTCGTTATCATAACTGATAATGATCTCTCCGTGCTTAGGTATTCCCACCGATCCATATCTGTTATGTCCCATACAGTTAACCGTCAGACACCCGAAGCATTCATTTTTACCATAGCCGTTAATCACCGGATCGCGCAGCACACTCTCAAAGATCCTGTTTTCACTCGGTCCTATCTTATCTCCGCCTGAAATGAATGCCCTTACCTTGTATAGCTCCTGTTTTTTACTCTCCGGCATCCGGTCCATCCTGGCAAGAATGCCTCTATACTGATACGGTACCCCAAAGCAGACTGAAAATTTTCCGATATTTCTATATATTGCATCCTCTCTGTTATACTTCGGTTCAAACAAAACGCTTGCGCCACAGGCCAGCGGCCATAATATACCCTGTCCCAATGAATATGCGACCCACGGCGGGAGATTATTGAGTACAGTTTCCTTCGGAAGTATAGGCAGATCTGAATATGTCATGTTGCGGACACTGCACACAACTGAATAATCGGAATGGACAGTATTTTTTGGTTTTCCGGTCGTTCCGCCTGACTGTACAATAACAGACGGTCTTGATTTATCAAAGGGCAGCTGCTTGATCCTGCTCCTCGGATCTCCCGAAAGCAGGAACCTCCTGAACCCGGTTATCGCAGGCTTTTCTCCAGGATTTTCCCGGCCTGTAACCGGATTCTTACGGTAATATGCTAATCTCGCCCACAAAGGCAGCATCTCAACCGGAGAAACCGTGATCACTGTTTCCACCATTGAGCAGGCATCCCTCACAGCGGGAAGCGCCTGCTCAAACACGAACGCAAACCTGCAGCCACTTGCAGTAATACACCCCCTGAAATCATCTTCGCTTGTGCGCATATCGACCCATTTTGAAATAGCTCCTATTTTATTGATAGCCAGCAAGCAAAGCACAGTCTCGATCCCGCTATTAAGAGCGAGAAGAACTGTCTCACCCTGTTTTAACCCGGCTTTTACCAGCGCGTCCGCCAGCCGGTCTGTCAATTTCTTGAGTTGCCCGAAGGTCCATGACCGATCAAGGTATCTAATAGCAGGCCATCTGGAATTGTCCTTGTTGGTCACTGTCACGAGATCGTAGAGTGATTGCTCTGCTTTGATCATCCTGCACGGTTCTGACTTATAGTAACGATATTGAGGTTTATCCTGAGATACATATCCAGTCATATTTACTATTTTACAGATATAAAGTGATACTGTCCTATATCCTGCAAATCTCCCCCCTGTAATACTTAATTAATGATCACATGCTTTTTCTAACACATGCCGCATGCTCATTACAAAAAACATCATGAAACCTTTGAAGTTTCAGATAAAAAGCCTGTTTCATGCTATTGAGACACGAAACAGGCGATAAAGCATCACAAAGTATTTCTCTATCTAAGCCATATCCGCATGTCTTACCTTTGCTGATACGCCCTTATTCTTTAAGCGATGCCACATATTCGTTGCCACGCTCTTCCAGCTTCTTGAAATCATATTTTTTATTGTCAGTGTAGGGCAATGCATCTGCGATCACTATATGCTTAGGTACCTCGTAAGTCTTGAGCTCCTTGTAGCATTTTTCAATGATAATTCTTTTCAGCTCTTCATCAGTAAATTTCCCCAACTCTGCCGGAACAGCAAATATCATCGGCGCATGTCCATCGTCGGGATCATTGACCTGTACGGCAATACATTCCTTTATTTCCTCAAGCTTGGTTACTGCATCCTCAATAGTGTAGGCTGAGATCTTGAAGCCTCGCCTGATAATTACCCTGCGTATCCTGCCCTTGAGAAATACAAAGCCATCCTCATCTATCATGCCCAGATCTCCTGTATGTATCCAGGTCTTTCCGTCCTTATGGACTCTCTTGACGATTGCAGTCTCTTTCTCATTTCCTTCGTAACAGAGGAACTCACTGTCAATACAGGCACAGATCTCTCCCACTTCTCCATAAGGCAGTTCACATTCCTTTTCGTTGTCATAACTGATAAGGACTTCTCCATGTTTAGGTATTCCCACCGATCCGTACCTGTTATGGCCTGTACAATTGGCAGTCAGACAACCGAAACATTCATTACTGCCATAGCCGTTTATTACCGGTGTACGGAACACATTGTCAAATATCTCGTTCTCATCCGGGCTTATCTTATCTCCACCGGAAATGAGTGCCCTTGTCTTGTAAATCCCCTGTTTTTTACTCTCCGGCATTTTTTCAAATCTGTCCAGTACGCATCTGTAATGGTACGGCGCACCAAAACTGACTGTGAATTTTCCGATGTTCTTATATACAGCATCCTCTCTTGCAAACTCCGGTTCAAACAAAACGCTCGCACCACAGGACAGCGGCCATAAAATTCCCTGTCCCAGTGAATATGCTATCCACGGCGGGAGATTATTGAGAACAGATTCTTTCGGGAGTATAGGCAGATCAGAATATGTCATATTGCGGACACTGCACACAATAGAATAATCTGAATGAACAATGTTTTTAGGTTTTCCCGTCGTTCCGCTTGACTGTACGATAACTGACGGTCTTGATTTATCGAATGGCATCTGCTCGATTTTACTCTTTGGATCTCCTGAAAGCAGAAACTTTCTAAACCCGATCACTTCTTTCTTTGCACTCAGCTCAGCTATGCCAGTATTCGGATTTTTCCGGTAATATGCTAATCTCGTCCACGGTGACAGCATCTCAACCGGAGAAACTGTGACCACTTTTTCCAGCATCGAGAAGGCTCCACTTACAGCAGGCAGAGCCGGCTCAAACATAAATGCGAACCTGCAGCCATTTGAAACAAGATACTCTCTATAATCCTCTTCACTGGCACGCACATCGACCCATTTCGAAACTGCTCCGACTTTGTTGATTGCCAACAGACAAAGCACTGACTCAATTCCGCTGTTAAGAGCTACCAGAACTGTCTCACTCTGTTTTAATCCGGCCTTAACCAAAGCATCAGCCAACCGGTCCGTCAATTCTTTGAGCTCACCGAATGTCCATGACCGATTACCATATCTTATGGCCATCCACTTGGGATTATTCTTGTTTGTTACAGTAACGAGATCATATAGCGATTGCTCCGCTTTTATCACCCTGCACGGTTCAGACTTATAGTAACGATATTGAGGCTTGTCCTGAGATACAAATCCAGTCATCTTAACAGTAATACAGATATAAAGGGATACGACCCTATATCCTGTATATCTCCTTTCTTAAATTCAGTAGTTAATTATTGATCACGTGAACTTTTCTCAAAACATGCTGCATGTCTATATCAATAGGTACTTTGTTACTCTTGATACCTCCGATGTTTTTAGTTTTATCTTTTCTTTCCAGAAATGTCTGCAGTAGTACTATCCGCTGTCATATTACTACCCGCAGTCCTAATACATCCAGCTGCCGTCCGGTCTCTGCACGCTCTGCTACGTCCAACGCTTCAATGTACCGCACAAATTCCGACTGCGGGGACGCATGTCCGTCTGCACCAGTCCTAGGCCCCCTGTGCACCTTGTCTTGATGCCATCTTGTTTTTATACATATTTGCATCAGCAAACCTTGTCAGCGAGTTGATCTCGGCAAAATCACCGATCGAATATCCCACTGCCATCGAGCACTCCAAACCATTGCGCTCCTCGATATTTTCCCGATTGACAGCATCAAGAGCCACCTGCCATTCAGTTATCTTACGCTGTACCATATCCTCATCGGCTCCCACAAAGACCGACAGGAATTCATCTCCGCCCAGCCTGAAAGCAATACCACTTCCATCAGCACATATCGCATTGACACTCTTGGCACATTTTTTGATCATCATATCACCGTACTCATGTCCGTACTTATCATTTGCGGCCTTAAGACCGTTAACATCAAAAAACAGGACACCCACGTTTCCTTTCAGTGGTGAATGTTCAACCATCTGCTTGAAATAATTCTGATTGTAAAGCCCGGTCAGCATATCGCGGTTATTGATACGGTTAAGAAGAATCTCACTCCTTACATGATCTGTACCTATCGATATTACATGGAACATAAGGACCGTACACGGTGTGATTAACAGAAGTCTTGGCAATACAATATACGCCAGTATTTCACCAACGCCCGCCATGCTTATTATGTATGTCGGATCAACGGTCTTAACTGTTCCACCGGTTGCTATACGGATAAGCCCCTCAAAAAGCGGTACATCCCATGTACCCAGAAAACATCCCAACACAGGTGAGCATACGGTACAAACGATGGTTACCGCAACTGCAATTGCACCCAGCTTTTTTGATCGGTAAAGCATAGCAAGAAACATCGGCAGGATCAGCAGGATCTCCGAATGAAATGTAAGCATAGTCGTAATAGTCATGGTATATCCAAAGCAGGCCAGCAGAATGAGATACTTAATCTTTGGATTGCTGTACTGCTTCCGGTCAAGCGCCAGAATAATCAGCGGGATAGCAGTCACCACGACTGATATGAACATACCTATCCTCATCGTCCACCTGTCAAGCCTGAAAAAGCCGATCTCGTTGGCTATCCAACACAAGAATACAATACCCAGCGAAATAGCCATCACGATCACTGCCAGATAATTCGGCTTTTCCTCGGTTTCTCTGATATACAACTGTTTCTCTGAATCTATCATCCGATTCGCTCCATATTGACCTTAATTAGCATACAATTGACCTGCAGCTCGCAGAAGCAACAAAAAATGGTACTCCAAACAAATAAGCCACCGGGAGTGCCACAACAATTGATTGCAACTGGCTGACTCACCTGTTCAATGAGTCCCTATAGCTTTGCGACACCGGATCGCTCCGGCTGTGCCAAATATTCATTTACCACATCATACACCGCACACTCCTTATTGTCAAGCCGTTAACTATAATAGGTTAAGCATTGTTAAGCATTGGTTACTGTTCACGGGTAGGACCGG
>DCHJ01000075.1:0-154 GCA_002314805.1 Lachnospiraceae bacterium UBA1755
CTGTACTGCTTTGCCGGCTCTGTTTGCCTGACCAGCCTGCCTACTCTGTTTGCCTGTACTGCTTTGCCGGCTCTGTTTGCCTGTACTGCTTTATCGGTTCTGCTTTCCTGCACTGCTTTGCCGGCTCTGTTTACCTGTACTGCTTTGCCGGCTC
>DCHJ01000075.1:217-8073 GCA_002314805.1 Lachnospiraceae bacterium UBA1755
CTCTATTCTTTGCCTGCAGTATTCTTGCCTTGATTCACAAAATCAATAACCACCGAAGTGAGTCTCATATAGTCCTCTGCCTCATTTTCATTTAACTCGTCTGCCTCATCGATCGCTGTTATGGCTTCCTTATAGTGGTCAACTACATCACTGCGCCTCTGGTATGCAAAGGAAATCATCAAAGCTGTTGATAAGAATACCACTGCCATTATTACAGATGCCTCAACTGTATTCATATGCTTTCCCAGTCCTATCCTATCCCAAGCCTATTCGCTCGCCGAAAAACAGTATTATCATTCCCACCGGCCACACGATCGGAAGGAAAGGTATTGCCTTATTTTTAATTCCCTGCCCCTTTATCAGACCGACAGCGCATATGATAAGAGAAATCAGCGCACACAGGAGTATGCTTCCTGCAAAAACCAGTACCGTCCTGCAGCCCATCACCATACCCGTCAGGCAGAAGAATAACGCATCCCCCATTCCGATATTTCCTTTTGTGATGAGACTGAGTATTCCGATCAATACTCCCACTCCGACCCCTATCAGTATGCGCACCCACAATATCTCTTTACCTGCTGCCGCCATCCAGATGTAGCCTCCAAGACCAAGCAGCAGCATTGCTATAAAGACCCGACGGTCTATTTTCATGTGCCGCAGATCAAGGACTGCACATAATGTCATAAAAATCGCAAGGATAATCTTTCCGTATAAATATTGGGCTAACATTTTACTTTTATTTTTCCTCCTCGAAATATTCGTCTCATAGCTATTCTTTACCGGTGCTGTAAGTCAGGCCATGCCGGTGAAGGCTGCTGCCGGACCGGTTTTGACCGCCCGTGGCTACTGTGTACTGTGCTTCCGGCAGTAGCTGCAGCAGCCCAGATGTTCCACCTCGGATCTGCGTACCATCTGCGGATATGACTTCATAGCCGTACAGTCAGTACCGGTGTGGAATTTATCACCACCGGGTGTAATGAAAACAGTCTGCCCCGGAGCGGCACCACTGCCGCAGATATCGCAGGGGCCCTTTCCGTTTGCTTTTCCATTAGTACCAACAACAGCACTTTTCCAGTCATTGTAGAGATAATGGCAGGTTGACGTGAGATGATATCTGGTCGGATTTTTGCCGATATAGACCCATTCATCCTCTTCAGTCCCATCCTCTGCTGTACCGCCTTCTGTCTTTGTACTGCCCGAAGCTCCTACCCATGCTCTCCGGCTGGCAACTGCCTCCTGCTGAAGAAATCCCAGATCAAAAACCTTAAAGGGCAGCTTGTATGCATAATCTATCCTGATCGTTATCATGTCGTCACGGCTGTCGATATCAGAATTAAGGACATTGACTATCTTGAGCCGCCCGTCATCGATCCCGGATTTTATCCTGGCTGCCGCAAATGCCCCAAGCGAGGGACCGTCACCGATATCCTTATACATTGACAATATATTGTCGGAACCGGCTGCACCTCCATGACTGCCCTCGGCTCCCTGCTGTACACCTTTACCGCTCTGATCCGTACCTGAAGAGTATCCTCTGTTACCGGTATTGCCCCGGTTGTATTCATTGATCGTGTACATATACTTGCTCACGTCACCCGCCACATCCTCACAGATCTTCTGAACCTTGCGATCTGCATTCATCATGTGCAGCGGCATCAGCAGCAATATCATGCAGAAAAGCATCAGAGGCAGTACCAGTGCTGCTTCTACAGTGAGCGAGGCCTTAAGACATGCCCTCCCATCGGAATGATATATGTCTAAAGGACACACTTGGAGAGTCTTTTTGTTTTTTGAATCATAGGATTTTATTGTTTCAGACAGATAAGAGGACATCTCTTAAGACCTCGCTTTATAAATGCACTGATATTTCGTCTAGTTATCTTCACAAATCAGTTTTCATATATATGCAGTGCCGGTGGGGAACAACAAAGTGTAATACTGCCGGTCAAAGATGCCTGGCTAGTATTCCTTCCTTGCTCCGGTTTTTATGGTGAAATTCCTTGAAAGTCCGGTGACCTCTCCCGATATGACAGGCAGCGACGTAAAGATGTGAGTGCAGCCCACGGTTACTTCTGTATCCATACCGTATATGCATCTGCTCATAAGAAACTCCGGATCGTTCCGGCAGATATTGAGTTCAATGATATCCATGGTGCGGGAATTCCGTTCTCTGGGATTTAGCAGCAGTACCAGAAATTTAAGATACTGTTCATACACGAGTCCGTCCTCATCACCTTTATTGGATCCGGAAAGGCTGCGGCTCTCTCCCCATTGCAGGATCGCTGAAACAGCGGTCTTCCACTGGTCATTATTCTTGTATAATGCAACCTTGTTTCCTCTTAGCAGCGCCCGGCAGTCAATGACAGACTCTGCTCCTGCCCATACACCGATGATCAGGCATTCTATGACCGGTACCAGTGCCTCCAGTGTCCCTCCGGTCGTCCCCAGCACTATCTCCTGTGCCAGCAGGCGTGCTTCATTGCGCTTGGCCGAGTCCATCATGATGTGCAGATAATTGAGTCCTTCCCTTATCACAAATACTTCTGCGACAGCTGTCGCAAGATTATCCCGGTCCGTACTTCTCCCTGCACAGATATACTCCATCTCGTACGCAGCTGCTCCTGTACGTTCGTCTGTAAACTCTGTAAAATACCTGCCGATATATTCTGCTATGATTGCCTTTTCCGTGACAGTCAGATACGGAAGTGTCCTGCCGTATTGTGCTGTATCGCCCTTTACAGCAAGAGCCGTGGTGCTGATCTGAGTGCCTTCAGGAACCACCAATGCCAGTATTTCTCCTGAGAGAAGGCTTTTTGCAGTCTCCAGAAAGCCCTTCTTAGTTTTATCAGCCACTCCGTGCGCTGACTGGATTGTCCTGATATCTACCGAGTCAAAAGCATCGGCAAGCTCACCCCACAGATCATAGAGTATCTCATAATAGTCAGCAGGGTCAGGATCAAAATCCGGATCATCAGAATTTGCCGCGGCAGCAGCAGCCCTTTCTTCCGCCATTTCTTCTTCCAGTGCTTCTATCATATCTGCAGCGGCCTTTGCATTATCTATGAGTACTTCATTATCCTGAGTCACTGCATAGATCTGCTCAACCTCCGTACGGCGCCCTTTTTCCGCTGAAGAATATCCGGAATAATCGGCTTTCACACCCGCAACTATATTTCGTCCTTCTTCACTCAGATCCCCGTAGCGGTCTGCGTGCTTTTCATCCACCGCATCCATCTGCTCCTCCAGATCATAGGATGCCGTCTCATACTCGCAGATAAGACTGCCCTCATTATCTGACCCTGCCATGCGGTCCATCTCTTTTACCATGTCATCGGCAATACGGTCAAAGGCTGTGCCCGAGCCCCTGCGAAGAGCGTCGATGGCTCTGGCTTTTAAAGCCTGCTGGTCTGACAGTGAAGCCGCAACCTTATCGAGAGCCTCCTCTGCCTTTATTGCAACTGCCGATTTTTCCGCATAATCGTCGGTGATCTCCCTGATCGCTCTGGACTCCTTGAGATCATCCCAGAGTTTATCAACGCTGCCTGATACTTCAATATCAAAAAGCGATTCCGCCAGACCGTAATTCATATAGCTGAGCACATCCTGCTCGAAGTACTGGCCTTCACCGTCGGGCAGAGTCTTCATATCTGTGATCTGAACCTGCGCGCTGTTCATGCGCATCCAGCTGCCGGCCTGCATATACGGCTGCATGTACCGTACTATGCTCTCCTTTGCAGTATCCTCGGATCTGCATTCGTAAGACGGAATACGATAACGGTCCCATAATTCATTGTTGTATTCCGAAAAGAGAGACTCCAGTGCGGAATTGGATGCTACCTTGACATGATAATGCAGTCCCATCACACGTGCTGATTCCACAAGAGTCAGCACAAGGGCACAGACGCAGACGAAGATCAGTGCCAGAAATACGGTTATCGCACCGCTGTATTCCTTTGTTATTACCTGCTTATCCATAGTTCATTTCACCGGTTACGGCTTGTATACACTCTCGGCATCGGTGTTGATCTGCTCAAAAATGTTATTAAGAAGCTCCGTGATCGCCTTACGGAATATGATCACGAGAGCAATGAGCACTACCAGTATCAGGACAACTTCGATGGTACCCATGCCGCTTTCATCATCCTTAAGAGCCTTCATTTCAGCGCAGAGCTTATCTGACAGCCCGGGCTGCCATACATACCTGACCTGATAACACAGCTTTTCCAACATATTTTCTTCCTCCTCCATTGTTAATGCTGTTTCTATATCTGTTTATTATGGTGAATATTTCTATTTCATCCGGAGAACCGCTGATTAAACTGCAAGGATCTGCCGCGCTTTCAGATGAAACCATGGTATTTCTGCATTTGAAAATCATGGTGCGTTTATTAAAGGGTGCCACTCTACATATTCATCAAAGCAGGGATCATAATGATGACCATGACGATAACCAGCATCATCATCAGCGGGAGCATGAGCTTGGTAGATGCTTCTTCTCCCTGACGGAGCGCAAGGTTCTTCCTTTCTGCCCAGGCCTCTATCATTTCGGTCTGCAGGAGTGCCTTCATATTGGCAACTCCGGTTTTACGGTTCTGCTCCAGCAGAGACGCCAGCTTCATGTACTGTTTGGATCTGCATTCATGTCCGAACTGACGATACGCAACACCCTCGGGAGTACCGGTCCTGATACGTGAATCGGTCTTGCACAATTCAATATATGCGTAACGTTCTTCATGCTCACCCGGCATGCGCTCCCGGGACTGCTCATAATCAGCAGCTATCGCATTCCATGCCATACGTACACTCATGCCCGCGCCGACAAAAACCATGAGCTTGCTTACTATCTCAGGATAATCTATCTGCATCTGCTTAAGTCTGATGATATCGGCTTTCTTCTCATTTTCCTTATCGCGCAGCAGCAGGAGAATGGCAAATACTATCCCGAGGATCCACAGAAAGCTGTAATTTGTATCCTTTCCTGAGCGATATATAAGCCTGCGACCCTGATATGTATCAGGAAGTGTTACCGCAGCTTCCGTCGCGGCCTTTCCGTCGGCCTCTGCCACCTTGCCGGTCAGGGCTTTCCTGCGAACCTCAGTATCGGTATACTGTCTGGGCATCACTGTCACGGGTACGGCATGATCCGTCACCGCCTGATCATTGGATATTGTAAGTCTAAGTTCTGTCTGCACCGGTTCCTTGAGCTCCTCATTGAGGACCGTTCCGTCAAACCTGATGATATCCTGATCCCGCGGAGTCCAGCTCAGCAGAAAGCCGTAATCTCCGACCGACTCCCTGAGATCAAGGTCATAGTATACCTCATCCATTGATTTATTCTTTCCACGGGCCATATTCACAGCTTCGGGAAGACAGCTTTCCATGGCATCATATACTTCATCGTCCCTGTACCGCCGCGGCTGCACACTGATATCCATGGAAACAGGTGCTTCCTCAAGACCTTCAACATAAAGATGCTCTGTCCTGCTGCCTGAGTATCCGGCGCGCTGTATTGACCTGACCTCTTCGGCTTTTCCGACCTGAAGGACCGTGACAATGGCAAAGAGCGCAAAGCCTGCACCCACGCATATCAGCTGGAGTCTGTATTTCGAAATAAAGCCTTCTATAGCTTTTTTATCCAATCTGTTTTTCATATACTTAAGTTAATGAATTATTGAATCTTGAAAAATCGCTCACGCGACATGGTTTCCTGAATGAGTCAGCATTTTCCTACACCTCGATTCGCAGGATCCTGGCCGAGATGGCTATGGCAGCAAGATAGACCAGAAGGCAGGCAGTCATGATAAGCCGTCCTGCAAGGCCTGAATAAAGCCAGTCAAAAAAACCCGGAGAGGTGAAGTCGATATACAGCACTATGGCGACCGGTATTACTGTCATGATCTTCTGCTCAAAGCTCTTGGCCGCAGTCATGGTTATGATCTCTTCTTTGATCTGGATCTTGTCACCGATGGTATTGGCACTATGGGCAATGATCGCATTCAGCTCTCCTCCGCTGCGCTTTGCGACCTTGATGACCTGTACGAAATTGCGGATATCATCGATGCCGCTGCGGTCTGCAAAGTCCTGCCAGCCTGCTTCTATCGGGATATTCATGTTGATCCTGCTGTTGATCGAATTAAATTCCCTTACTATGATGGAGTCGTCACCCAGAAGGAGCCGTAATTCACCTTCGCTTTCCGACATGGCATTTTCCATGGAATATCCGGCTGCAAGCGCAGATGCAAGTACAGTTATTCCTTCTCTGAATTCTACAGCCAGCCTGCGTCTGCGCTTATACAGCAGATCCCTTCTTTTATACATAGGAAACAGCACTGCGGCAGGTATAGCCAGCAGGGCAAATGCGATCCAGCTCCTGTAAAATACATAGGCAATGATCCCTGCTCCGGCAGCTCCCATCAGTCCGTATCTTATCCATTCTGCTGCGCTTAATTCATATACCGAGTAATCCGTCGCCGGCTGCGATAAGCTTTTCTTTGTTTGTAAGTGAGGAAGTCTTAACAAGCCTCCCTTCTTCGATGCGGTATTCGTATATGGTATTTGTGCTGATTTCGTTCTTTTCATAACCGAGTATCTCCACTATCGACAATACTTTTCTTGACCGGTCTCTCAGTCTCCCCAGATGCACCAGGATATCGAGGGCTCCTGCTATCTGTCCGCGTATCGCTGCAAGAGGAAGTCCCGCGCCTGCGCTGCCGCTTAAGACCATGGTCTCGATCCTTGTAAGCATCTCTCTGGCACTGTTGGCATGGCCTGTGCTGAGGGACCCGTCATGTCCTGTGTTCATGGCCTGAAGCATATCAATTGCTTCCGCGCCTCTTATCTCTCCCACGACTATGCGGTCAGGATTCATCCTCAGGGATGCCTTTATCAGATCTGATATAGTCACCGCATTATCACCCTGCTGATTTCCGTTCCTTGCCTCCAGCGATACCAGATTTCTGATATGACTCAGCTGCAGTTCCGCAGAGTCCTCAATGGTGATAACTCTTTCTTCAGGAGGGATATATCCTGACAAAGCATTGAGAAAGGTAGTCTTTCCTGAATTGGTTCCTCCGGAAATAAAGATGTTGTACCCTGCCCTTACGAGCCGTCCTAAAAATTCTGCTGCTTCTCTGGTTATTGCTCCGTACCCGATAAGCTTTTCCATGGTGATCGGCTCAGGGAATTTTCTGATGGTTACTATAGGTCCGCACAGACTGACAGGCGGCAGTACCACATGTACTCTGGAGCCGTCACTTAATCTTGCGTCAACTATCGGCTGGCTCACATTGACGACCCTGTTGACTCGTGATACTATCTGCTGAATCATATCCTCCAGCTGTTCCCGTGACTTGAACTTAAGCGGCCACTTTACCATCTCACCCTTTTGCTCCACAAATACGTTATCGTGACCGTTAACCATGATCTCTGTCACATCAGGTCTGTCAATGAGCTCCTGCAGGATGTCAAGGCGCCTGTACGAATCAAAGAGGCGGTTCCTTATCTGAAGCTTTCTCGCAACAGGCAGATAATTGTCCGTTTCCGCATTTTCTATTTCCCCGTCTATCAGTGCAAACAGTTCATCGTCACTGACATTGCGCATATCCGTCAGCTGCCTGGTCAGACTGTCCTGTATCATTGAAAAGATTTCTTGTGTACTCAAAGAGCTTCCCATAGCTGTAATCTTCCTCTCTTGTCAGTGTATTCTCAAACCTTTCTTCAAAGGGGAGCTTTACCGTCTTAATCCTGCCGATGATCTCTCCTCTCCCACTTTCATTAAGTATTTCTCTGAATTCTTCAACCTTACACATGCATAAGGATGATTCCAGCACCGGCATTAACACCTCATTGGACATCTC
>DCHJ01000075.1:8133-11679 GCA_002314805.1 Lachnospiraceae bacterium UBA1755
CCGCTCTCCATGGATATCTTATCCAGAAGATCAGCCATCTGATCCCCTGTAAGCACAGAAATGTCCTCCGGATACCGTGCGGGAGGAATATAGTCCATGTTCCCGAAACGGCACACGATCTGTGCAAGTCCGGCCCATGAATACTTCCCCTGCTTATATGCATAGATCACATCCGACATATCACTTTCCGCACCATCCGCGATATGCCTGAACACTCCCGAGTATTCATCAAGGCTGAGCATGAGACAGCGGCAGTCCCTGCCCAGATATTGTGCGACAGTGATAGCAAAAGAGGTTTTCCCGCATCTTCCGACCGGAGAGTATACTGAGATCACATGACTTCTGTTGATCGATGTGCGTGTCAGCACATCCTTGGACACTTCAGCATACTTTGCCAGCATGAACCGGACAATAGCTTCTGCACTGGAGTATTTATTAATAGTCACGTAATGGGTAGCAGCAAAGCTGTCTTCAGACAGGCAGATCGTGAAATATCTGTCCTCACTTCCCGGCATCGCATAAGCCGGTTTCGTACCGGATGCAGGACTGCCCGATCCGGCACCGGGTGCAAAGCTGCCTTCATAGAGCCTTGTGACCTCATTTTCGTCGATCAGCATCATCCTTGTGTCATAGCTTTCCTCCAGTCTCTTAAAGCTGTCGGCACCGGAAAATGTCACCGCCCTGAGGCCGCCAAAATCGTGTCTGTTTATATATTCAGCTAATTTCTGAGCGTACTCAGAATCAGGATCTATCACCGCAATAATTCTACGCAAAAGAGCCTCCTCTTTTGAGGACGGCGGAAGTGTCAGTCGGGAATGATTTAGATAGTATTAAATGAGCTTTTCAGATAGTGCGAGAATTTTATTACAGGAAAAATCCCGGGTCAACAATTGCACCTGCAAAAGTCCACCCGGGATTTTTATGTATTACATATACTTTTTACTATGTGTTTTTCTACTGTCTGACTATTAAAATTCAAATACTGCTATGCCATATGGCGGCAAAGGATAGCTTATATGATCTGCATATCCGTCGCACTCACCTTTTTGCGAAGCAATTACAGTATTCTCTGCTCCTTTTTCCGAAAGGATGAGCCTGTATCTGCCCGGCACCGGTACTCCGACCATATAGTCGCTTCTTTCCATCGGCGTGAAATTGATGGCAAAGAGAAGTGACTTCCTGTGTTCTCTGTTGTAACGAACGAAGCTGTAGATGGATCTGGATGCATCATTTGCGTTGATCCACTCAAAGCCCTCCCACATATCATCAAGCTCATACAGGCAGGAATGCTTTTTATACATCCTGTTGAGTGCAGCATAAAAATCCGAGATACCCTGATGGAGCGGGTTGTCCTTAAGCTCCCAGCTGAGCTCTGCCTCCTCATCCCACTCATGCCACTGAGCAAAATCCTGTCCCATGAATAGGAGCTTCTTGCCGGGATGTCCGAACATGAAGGCATATGCGCACTTAAGGTTGGCAAATTTGTCCTCATAGATACCCGGCATCTTGGATATCATGGAACACTTGAGATGCACCACTTCGTCATGAGAGAGCACCAGTACATAGTTTTCACTGGTCGCATAGGTCATGGCAAAGGTCATCATGTTGTGTGCGCCTTTTCTGAAATATGGGTCAAGCTTCATGTACTCCAGGAAATCATGCATCCATCCCATGTTCCATTTAAACGTAAAGCCCAGTCCGCCGTCATCCACTGAGTGGGTCACCATGGGCCATGCAGTTGATTCCTCCGCGATGATCATGGTGCCGTCGCCGCGCTTCTGGATCAGAGAGTTGAGATGCTTGAAGAATTCCACCGCGTCCAGATTCTCATGGCCGCCATGCTTATTGGGTACCCATTCACCATCCTTACGTCCGTAATTAAGATAAAGCATCGATGCCACTGCATCTACCCTGAGTCCGTCGATATGATACTCATTGAGCCAGTACAGTGCATTTGCGATGAGGAAATTGCGAACCTCATTTTTCTCATAATTGAATATCCTGGTACCCCAGTCAGGATGCTCTCCCATACGCGGGTCCGGATATTCATACAGCGGCTCACCGTCAAAATCAGCCAGACCGTGAGCATCCTTGGGAAAATGCGCCGGTACCCAGTCAAGGATCACGCCGATTCCTTTTTTATGCATGTAATTCACAAAATATGCAAAATCATCAGGACTGCCGTAACGTGATGTGGGTGCGTAATAGCCGGTTACCTGATATCCCCAGCTGCCGTCATAGGGATGCTCTGCTATGCCCATGATCTCAACATGGGTATAGCCCATTTCCTTGCAGTATTTACCGAGCTCACGGGCATATTTACGATAATTAAGACCTCTCTTCCATGAACCCAGATGGCACTCGTATATGGAAAGGGCTTTGCGCCGCGGATCCCCCGAGCTGCGCTCCCGCATCCACTCATCATCACTCCACTCTGCCGCAGGCTCAAAGGTCAGGGAAGCTGTTGCGGGGCGTACCTCCGCATATACTGCAAAGGGGTCTGCCTTGTATATCCACTCACCCTCAGCAGTAAGGATGGCGTACTTGTAGCGCTCTCCGGATGTGATACCGTGGATGAAGCTCTCCCATATCCCGGACGTACCGAGAGACGACATCGCATGGGCGTTAACATCCCAGCTATTGAAATCTCCGACTACGCTTACTGCCCTCGCATGGGGTGCCCAGACAGCAAAATAGAAGCCGGCTTTGCCCCGGCAGGTCTTAGGGTGTGCACCAAGCTTCCTGTATATCTCATAATGCACGCCTCTGCCGTAAAGATAACGATCGTCTTTGGTGATAATATTCATTATTGATACTTAGCTCCTATCAGATATAAGATGCCTGTGATGACAGCGATGATAATTACAATAATGAGCCATATGAACTGGCTGCGCGCAAAGTTTTTAAGGTTTTTATTTCCGGTGCCTCCCAGTGCATACACGATCAGGAATATTGTGCCTACGATCGGGATGACGAACAGGAGGTTGTAACCGAAATAGCCCCATGCAGAGATGGGTTTATATTCTGCAGGTATCTCCGGATGCTTCTTTCCTGCTGCGCCGGTCTGCGCCGACCGGTCTGCCTGCTGCGTTGCTGCTCCGGATGCATCCTGAGTACCTGCTGCCGGAAGGGGTGCTCCGCAGTTGCCGCAGAATCTGTTGCCGGGAATATTATCAATACCGCATTTTGGACAAATCATTGCTTGTACCTCCTCGCTGTACTCTTTCAGGGTCTGTTCGGACACACTGTCTTACGGTTGAGTATACCACAAAACGTGAAAGCAGAAAATATAAGTATAAACGGAATCGGAACTTGGAATCCCATGACAAATAACATCTAAAGGCAAAGTCCTGCTTGTACAGGCGATGCAACAAAACAGGGGCGGAGATCCGCCCCTGCACGCAACCGGGTTTAATCTGTCAGATTAGTCTACTGTAGTCCTTGTCCAGATAGCAACCTTGGAATCTACGTTTGTATCATAAATTGCTGTGATCTTGTAGTTCTCAACCTTTACCTTGTATCCGTCAGCATCTGTCTTTGTGCCGC
>DCHJ01000075.1:11761-11936 GCA_002314805.1 Lachnospiraceae bacterium UBA1755
ATGCCTTGATTACGTTAACCGGCTTCTTTGCTGCATAGACCTTTCCATTTATTGTTCTGTATTTCAGAGCCTGAACCTTGATGTCTGCATCTGCTACAAACTTGTAACCGTTGAGGTATACATAGCTGCCTTCCTTGCCTGAGTATCCAACGCCCTTTGATGAGCCCTTTGTACC
>DCHJ01000005.1:0-4709 GCA_002314805.1 Lachnospiraceae bacterium UBA1755
CAGGCTCAGAGAAATGGACCCGCAGTCATCAGTAACAGAAGTAACGCAGGAGACAGCAGCAACAATGCCTGAGGAAGTACAGCAGCCTGCACCGGCAGAAGTAATGCCGGAGACAGCACCGGAATTTCAGCCGGAAATAATGTCGGAGCCGGTATCACAGGCAGCAGAAGCAGGGATGGAAGTGACAGCAGAAGTATGTGACGGGGCTGCAGTGGTTTCGGAAATATCCACCGATGCAGCATATACAGGTCAGGCACCTCAGCAGTCAGAACAGTTTGACCGTCCGGCAGCAGCTTCAGTGCCTCAGGAAGGATACTCACCGGCATCGCAGCCGGAAGAAAATACAGCGCCGGCACAGCAGCCTACAGTACCGTATGCACAGCCGTCGGCATATGCAGCACAGTCACAGCAGCCATCAGCACCGTATGCACAGTCGGCTGCATATCCGGGTCAGGCATCGCAGCAGTCAGCACCGTACGTACAGCCTGCAGCACCATACGCACAGCAGCCATCAGCATGTGCAGGACCGGCATCACAGCAGCCTTCACCATACGCACAGCCCGCAGCATATCCGGGTCAGGTACCGCAGCAGGCAAATCCGTATGCACAGCCCGCAGCATATCCGGGCCAGGCGCCGCAGCAGTCAGTGCCATATGCGCGTCAGGCAGCATATGCAGCACCGGTCAAAACAAATGAGGGAAAGATTTCGGCACTGTCGGTTATTGCTTTTGTATGCGCATTTTTATTCCCTCTGGCAGGACTGATAATGGGTATTATCGATCTGTGCAGCAAGGAGAACAGAGCGAAGGGGCTTTCTATTGCGGCAGTAGTTGTATCAGCTTGCTTTATCGCAATCAGTCTGGTTACGGCGCTTACGTTCATGCCGATATTAACAGAGTTATTAGAAGTATTCTAAGGAAGGAATATGCCATATGTTATCAGAAAGAACCAGCATCCAGTATCTTGCATCACAGAAATTTGTGGAGGAACTGCGCACCAGTAAGGAATCTAATGAATCCTACTGGAATAATATCCGCTGCTATACACAGGATTATGTGACAAGGCTTGTGCACTATTCAATCAGGGAACCAAGATTTGACGACCTTGACGGTATGGTTGCAATGGTAACTGACAAGATGCTGCAGTATCTCTGTGAGGAGTGCAATTGTGAATTTGTCGGGGAAATGAAGTAATGAGCGGCAAAAAGAGTCTTCTCGGTTATTTTTCCACTTATGAGAAGATATGGTTTGTATCGATAGTGGTTCTGTCCTTCGTTTTCGCATTTGTATTCCCTGAGGAAGATATCAACGGTGTTAACGGGGCAGTCATTATGGGATTGTATCTTCTTGATACATTTCTTAATGTCCTGTGTGAACTGCTTATTTCCAAACAGAGCCGGTGGAACTTCATTGTATCGCTTGGAGTTGAGATCACGGAGATACTGATATGCGTGGTGCTTTCCTACAGATTTGCGACAATGGCAGCAACCCTGTTCTTTTGGATCCCGATAGATATAATAAGCTTCTGCAATTGGAGCAGGCATCCGGATGATGATGAGGAGGAACTGACAGTGGTCAGAAAGCTCAGCGGCAAAGCAGAGGCGGCGATAATTGCAGGCATAGTTGTATGGACCGCGGGTGTCGGCTATCTGCTTACGCGTTTCACTATGGGCTCAGAGCTTTTTGGCGGCAACAGGGACATTGAAGTACTGGTGTGCTATCTGGATGCATGCGCTTCTGCAGTGGGGATCTGCAACGGTCTGTTTATACTTTTCAGGCTGCGGGAGCAGTGGATCGCCTGGTACATAAATACATTTCTGGAGACGGCAATGAATATTCTTGCAGGTCAGTGGGTACTGCTGGTACTTAAGGCAGGATATCTTACCAATACCACATATGGTTACATCAGGTGGACCCGATATATTAAAGAGCATCCGCAGATCATCGAACGGGAGAAAAGGGAGATACTGTAGCAGAAACAGGAGTGGAGCAAAGGTTAACGGAAAAAACTACATTATCGGCTTCGGTATTAAAGACGATCGCAGTTGTGCTGATGATTATCAACCACAGCTGCGTGTTGTTTATGAACAGATATGACAGCGGATTGCTTTATGGTCTCATCATTGCGCTTACAAGAGCATCCTTTGTCATTTTTGCATTTCTGCTTGCGGAGGGGATGCGGCATACTGGCAGCAGAGAAAGGTATCTCATAAGGCTTTTTGCCTTTGCGCTTATTTCTGAGATACCTTTTGATCTTTTTTCTTTCGGAACGCTGCTGGAATTCTCAAAGCAGAATGTATTCTTTGAACTTACAGCCGCCGGACTTGGGATATACCTGATGGACAGGTATCAGGAATGGTATATCAGGATACTTATCGGAGTCTCAACAGCAGCGCTTGCAACTGTGATAAGAGCAGATTATGCATATATGGGCGTACTGCTTGTATTCGTTTTTTATTACCTGAGTGACAGGAAAACGGCGATGTATATTGCTGCGGCACTGATACTTTTTCTCTGTGCGCTGCCATCCGGCATAAAGGAAGCTCTCATCCAGCTGTGCGGGATCCTTGGACTCGTGCCGATTGCTCTTTATGACGGTACAAGAGGGCGACATCTGCCGTCACTTGTCTATTACTGGATATACCCTGTACATCTGATGCTGCTATGGCTGATTGGCATGCCGGTACGCTGAAAATATTGAAGTCATGGCATGCGCATAGCATCTCATGATGATACTTGCTGTATGGGTATCTGTACCATCCTTGCATACGGTGCAGGCAGTATTTGCCGATGCTTCAAGCGATATTAGTTTCTGTACCATCCCTGCATACGGTGCAGGCAGCCGGTCAACATGCCTGTGCCATGAGTCCGGCAGCGTCATCCACGGATGCGGCGAAAGCATCCGCATTCCATTGTGCGGTACTCAATTCGCAGAAATCATCCCCACATGCGACGGAAGCAGCGCTCACACATACCATACTCGGATGTGGCCGGCAGGATACGGCCGCAGCGGCTGCAGTGCTTCAGGTATTTGTCCTTATCTTCCTTGAGGAAGCTGTTGATCTTTTCGCATAGCAGCAGTTTTTCTTCCATGCGGTCTTCCTCAATACCTATCCTTCTGAGCAGCTGATGGCGTACATCCAGCTGCTTGTATCTTCTTTCGCAATCCTCAAGTGTCCCGGTACAGGCAAAAGGTTCCGGCAGCAGGGAATTGGAATGGATGGCAAAACAGCATTCTCTCCAGTATGACACAATTGCATCATCCTTGGTATCAAGCGGACAGGTGATAAGCAAATATATAAGGCTTCTGTCTGTTTTTTTAACTATAGGCTTGATTTCCTTGTAGAGAGCAAGAGCCTCTGTCATATTGGCTCTGACGAATCCGGGCTCGGCAGGGAGGCGGTTCCATTCCTCCATCAGTTCGTCGAGCCGGTATTCGGAATTTACGGCTTCTCCCGGGAACGGGAGAGTAAGCCGGTCGGACTGATGCTCCGGATGAGAGAGAGCATCCTCTATCAGCTTACCGTCATTCATTGTAAGGACCAATCCTTCATTGTATATACCGAATCTTCCGGCACGCCCGGCTATCTGTTTTATTTCTGAGCTTAACAGCCTGCGGGTATGCCTTCCGTCAAACTTTCTGTCTTCACAGAAGATGATGCGCCTGATCGGAAGAGAAATACCCATACCTATTGCATCAGTGGCAACAACTGCCTGAGTCTCGCCATGAGAAAATCGCCTTACCTCCTCACGTCTTGATGCGGGAGGGAGTGCTCCGTAGATCACACTGCTCGGTATTCCTGTATGTTCAAGCTCTGCGGATACTGCCAGTACAGCACGTCTTGAGAATACAATAAGGGCATCACCGGGCTGAGTATCCCTGATGTTTTTGAATGCACCGGCATAGCTGAGAGGCGCCAGCCTTTCGTGTCTAACTATGCTGTATTCAGCACCGAAACCCTGTATTATCTCGGTAATGAGATTTTCTGCTTCCGGTGCGAGACATACCTCTACAACAGCTGCGTCTACGCAGTATAGAGCCTTTACCCAGCGGTCACCTCTGAAAGGATCGGTGATCATCTGTGCTTCATCTATTACGGCGGTCTCGTAGCGGCTGTCGAAATCGCAGAGCTCGATGGTGGAGGCTGTATGCAAGGCTCCTTCTGTCTCCAGAGATTCCTCGCCTGTCAGCAGATTGCAGGGACACCCGGCATTGTTGAGTCTGTCATACATCTCAAGGGCAAGAAGCCTTAAAGGGCCGAGATAGAGACCTGAAGCTGATGACTTCAGATCCTCCAGTGCGTCGTGAGTCTTGCCGCTGTTGGTGGGGCCGATATGCAGTATGAACCTGCGGTCAAGTGTGCGGGCCTTCTGACGCAGTTTTTCGATATCAAAAGAGAGCAGGTATTCACGTATGGAAGCTGCTTTCGCCTGTTCCCTGGCGAGGCGGGCCCGATATCTGGCAAGTTCGGCCTTAACCGCCGGATCGCTGAGAATCTCCTCAACATCTGATACCCACCATACCTTCATGGGAGCGGCATGTCTGTAATGAGGATTCTTTATGCGCTCCGGTTTCGGGAAGAATCGTTTGATCAATGCATTATTCAGTCCATACCTTGATATCAGTGCGGACTGAGTAATATAACCCTTGTCTTGTCTGCTCATAGCGTTAATTGTACGGAATACAGCCGTAAAGTCAAGTGAAGCCCC
>DCHJ01000005.1:4836-16441 GCA_002314805.1 Lachnospiraceae bacterium UBA1755
AATAAGGACATCCGGGATGGCAAGGTATCTCATTACGTGTGTCGTGGCAGATGTACCTCAAACATGCGCATAGCAATCAATGCTTGTCAGCCTTGCGTTTGGGTTCACGGCTGATGTCCCTCAGACATGTGCATAATAATCCCTGTGGCTGCGATTTATGCTGCGGCGTTTTTTATAGCTCACATATTTATCGACAAATTCCTTTCCGCATGCGATGAGCACAAGCTCATAGATGTCTTTCCTCGTGATATTGAGGATATCGGTTATCTCGTCTTCACTTACTCCCATAAGGAGCATCTCTCTTATAGTGTTGCCCATTGTGTACCTCCTGTACTGATCCTCAGACCCGGTTTTGTGATGTATATGTTACTGATCGCTGAGTTCATTTCTGACCGGGGTTTTTGTACGTTTTTGAAGATCGTATTGTTCAGATTTTTACTTCTTTGTCACTTTTATTGACTAGTGCATCCGAAGTGTTACTGATGGAATATTACTACAGAAGCTGTACTATAAGATGGACTCGTTCTGCGCATAGCGCTGCTTTAATGAAAAGTTTAAGCTGTTTAAGTTAAAAGTTATGGCTATGCCTGCGATAGACCTCAGCGCCTCTCAGCGTACATAGAGGACCTGTTAATTGATGTTTATCTCGTTTCATAGTAAAATCATAAGGTACGAGGTGCTATGTAAATGAAAACGGTTTTGAGTGTAGAAAACATGCGGATGAGTGATGCGGCAGCTCAGGAGATTATTCCATCCGGAGAACTCATGTATCGGGCCGGCAGAGCCGTATTTGAGTGCGAAGAATGGAGATACCCGGCAGCTGTCGTATGCGGAAGCGGTAATAATGCAGGCGACGGATATGTCATTGCAGGACTGATGAAGGACGCAGGCAGAGAGTGTACAGTATTTATGACTTCGGACCGGTCATCCGCAGACGGGAAATACTATCTTGATATCTGCAGAGAGAAGCATGTGGACATACGCATGCTCAATTCGGAGACTGAATTATCAGGATACGGGACGGTATTTGACTGCATTTTCGGTACTGGCTTCAGAGGCAGACCTGAGGGTATCAGCCGCACTGCTATCGAAAAGATCAATCGGAGCGGGGCTTTTATTGTGGCTGTGGACATCAACAGCGGACTGGACGGTGACAGTGGACTCTGCAAGCTGTGCGTGGATTCTGATCTGACCGTATCGGTCGGAGGGATTAAGAGCGGACTCGTTCTTAATGCGGCTAAGGATCACATTAAAAGAATAAAGAACGTTGATATCGGAATAGCACCGGTTGACCCGCCTTTCGGTTTACTGGAAGCACGGGATATTGCATCGTTCTTTGCTCCCAGAAAGCATTTTTCCCATAAAGGGACCTATGGCTATACGGCGCTCATCGGAGGCTCAGGAGCATACAGCGGTGCAGCCAGGCTGGCCAATCTGGCTGCAGCTGCGCTGCGAAGCGGGACAGGTGTAGTGAGGCTTGCGGTACCGCAGTCTCTGGCTGAGGCAGTTATGCCATACATCCTGGAGAGTACCATGTTTCCGATGCCGGAGCGTGACGGTCAGATAATCTTTGACGCAGCATCGATAGATGCCTGCCTGAAGGGGACACAGGCAGCTGCCGTGGGCATGGGCATAGGTACCGGCAAAGATATTGAAGAGGTTCTCAGACACATACTTAAGAGCTATAAAGGCACTGCGATCATCGATGCGGACGGACTGAATGTACTTTCAGGAATGGACGGTAAAGTAATCAGGGAAGCAGCGTGCGCAGTGGTGCTTACGCCGCATCTCAAGGAGTTCTCACGTCTTTCCGGGCTTACTGCGGAGGAAATCCTGGCAGATCCTGTAAAAGCGGCAGCAGACTACGCTCAGACCCGGAAATGCGTGCTGCTTCTGAAGGGACCGGCTACCATCGTCACAGACGGCGACAGGGTGCTGCTCATAGATCGCGGGTGCGCAGGTATGGCGACTGCAGGGAGCGGAGATGTACTTTCCGGCATCCTGGCAGCAATATGCGGATATCATCGACAGGATACTCTGATGGCTGTGGCAGCAGCCGCATATATTAACGGAGCGGCCGGAGAAGCCGCTCAGGAGAAAATCGGAGATATCAGTATGATAGCCTCCGATACGGTAGCTATGCTGCCACGGGTGATAAAAGAGCTGGGTATGCCCTGTCCTGAAAAAACCGGATCCTCGCATCAGAACTGATAATCATCCGACTGCAATTGATGTATAATAACCGGTATAGAATGCTTTCTATATATTTCAGTACTAACAGAAGGTATCAAATGACAGCACTTGATTATGTAAAACATTATGTCAGCTTTCCGGAATGCGTAATATTCTTCGGGCTTGCCCTTGCACTGGTGATACTCGTAAATCTGATCCTATATCTGTGCGCCAGAATAAAAGGCGGAGAACCTGACCGGGAATATGTATCTGCGGGTGCGCATGTCCGGCATAACTATTCCGTCTGGGTCCAGCGCTTCTATGAGCTGGTTTTCTCAGCTAATTCAATACTGTTCTTTATGACAGTTTATTATCTCATAGAAAGATTTTACAATGTGCAGCCATACAAGGCTTATTTTGTGAAGTATAATGACTGGATACTGCTTGCACTGATAATCCTTTCCTGTATACTCACCACATTTCTGGATAGGGTACTGATAAGGCTGGACCTTATCAGCAATGATAACAGAGGCCCAATACGTTTTATGGGCATGATATATATGGCAGTATTATTCTGGTATATCAAGTTCATCTACGAGAATAATAATTATGACAAGTTTATCGCTTATTTCATGGGACTCATGATAGGACGGTTTGCGTACTTTGATGCATCCTTCAACGATTTCTGGTATACTGTAAAAAATGGTTTTGCGAATACGCCGCTTCTGCTTCTGGCACTGGGCTGTACGGCAGTACTTTCATATTTCGGATTCAGGACAGAATTTCTCATCAAGCATATAGGCGTAGTGACCAACGTATTTATCGGTCAGATATTCTTCTGCATTGCAATATTTATCGTACATCATCTCCATCCGGAAAAATGGATCAGGACTGAAGGAAGAGCATATGATTAGGACCGGCAGAGAGAGAAAAGGAATATGGGAGCTGGTGAAATTTTTGCTTGTATCGGGAGCGGCAGGAATCCTGCAGCTGGTCCTTGCCAATGTGCTGCCGCTGGTTTTTGACGGAATCAGGGTGCCCATACCCACGTTCCTGCAGGGTATTTTTGATGCGGAGCTGCTGTTTAATGTAAATACCGCACGCGGTGCGGTGGACTACGCCAGATATGTCGTTAACGGTGCAGTCACCTGGGGATACGTGATACCGTTCTTTATGTCTAACCTGCTTGCCAATGTCTACGCATATTTTCAAAACAGGCGAACCACATTCAAGAGCAATTCCTCTAATACATGTTTTATATATTATCTCATGATACTGATCATTCTGATCCTTTTCTCAACCTGGCTTCAGGGACTTATTGTAGGTAAGCTCAACAGCACAGGAATAAAAGCTTTGTCTGTATTTTCAAGGACGATTGCAGCCGCGGCAGCAGGACTCGTGCAGCTGCTGGTGCTCTTCCCATTAGAAAAATTCGTACTGCTGAGGGATGATGAGGAAACTATTAACAGTTGCTTATCCGGCGCTGATAATTGCAAGACAAAACGAAGTATTCATTAAGTACCGCTGCAGTTGAGAGTTCTATGCAGATGGTATTACTGCAGAAGACTTACGATGAGTCCTCCTGCAACACCGAGAATATACATGAGAGCCAGCAGGATCACCGCGCGGCTCTTGTTTTTTTCTGCCTTTAGAAGGACCAGTGTACCGATGCCGCTCCCGGAACAGAGACCGGCAAACATAGCGGCAAAGGAAAGCGCTCCTGATGCATACATCTGGGTCAGAAGCACACTGGAGGCACAGTTCGGGATGAGACCGATCAGGGCGCAGACCAGAATAGACCATCTGCCGGAAGCTGCGATGAAGCGCTCAAGATTATCTTCACCGATAAGCTCCACACCGAGGTTTATGAGAAGCAGTATCACAAATATCCATGCGAGGATGATTCCGGTATGTCTCAGAGTGGCAGTGATAAGGCTTTCTGATTCGTCATGGTCATGACAGTCAATTTCAGCGGATGATCCGTTGAAACCGCCCCGGATCGGAGCCGGGATGATCTTTCTGAGCACAATGTCCAGGAAAAATCCGACCAAAAGCGCATATATCAGTTTAAGCAACATAAGCACACCGAGAGATCTCCACCCCTCAGGATTTGCAATGAGAAGGGGAAGTGCCTCATCAGACGTGGATATGAATACCGCTGTCAGAGTACCGAGAGTAATTACGCTGCCTGCATAGAGGTTGGCAGCCATTCCTGAGAAGCCACACTGGGGTATGAGACCGAGTAAGGCACCGGGAATAAACCCGAACTTTCCTCCTTTTCCCAAAGCTGCTTCCAGCCTTTCAGACTGGGTACGCTCGAGATATTCAATCAAAAAATAAGCTACCAGCAAAAATGGCAGCATCCTAAGACAATCAAAAAATGTATCAATTAAGACTGAAATAAACACGAAGTTATGATAACATTTATCGGGGAAATAATCTATACTTTTTTTGTGGCAAGAGTCGTTATGCACATGGTATTACTGAAAAAACGAAAAAAGCACGAAAAAGTGAAAAATCTGTTGGATTCTGTTGACTATTTGTTGATTTGTGTATTATATTATTGGGTAAGCAGGTGCCGGAATTTCCGGCATGCGTTATGGCAAGATCCTCCCCCCCGTTTTTGGATTTTGTCCATATTAATAAATACTGTAAGAGGAGGCCTTGTGCCTCCTCTTATGGTATGGTCGGTATTTGTCCGGATGCAGACTGCGGAAATTGCAGATATTTTCAGAAAACAAAATCGGATAGTTTTTACATACAGGAGTATGGTATTATTAACTTGTGTGATATGAAAGACTTGGAATAATGAATTATCGGGAGGGATTGCACAGATCATGATCATTTCAGTGATAATAACACAATTGCTTCTTATAGCACTGTATATTTTCATCATCGGTATAGTCGGATTTCTTGTAGGAAGGTGTATTCCCAAGAGGAAGCTCGATCATACTAAATTTCCGTACCGGCTGTATGGATTTGAGAATGGCGGGAAGCTTTACCGGAAGCTGAAGATCGACGGCTGGCAGGCCTGGGTACCTGATATGAGCAAGCTTACGAAGAAGATCATGCCGGAAAAGAGACTTGATGCACGTCCTGATCTTGAGCAGGTACTCCTGATGATAAGAGAGACCTGCATGGCGGAGCTTATTCATGTGATACTTGCATTTCTCGGACTGCTGATCCCGGTGATATGTCCGGGTATTCTGGGCTGGCTGGTCGCTATTGCGTATATAGTATTTGGCAATCTGCCATACGTCATTATTCAGAGGTATAACAGACCAAGACTTGTAGCTCTTTATGAGTCATGTAAAAGAAGCAAACTGAAAAACCCGACCAACGTGATGATAATGAGTGCCAATACCGGAGGCGGACATAATGCAGTGGCACGGGTCATCAGGGACTATTACGAAGAACAGGGATACAGCGTGGATATTGTTGATGCCCTCCGTTTCAAGTCAGACGAGTATTCGAGGTTTATCGCAGGTGTACATAATTTCGTATATAATCACGTAGCCTGGCTGTACGGTATGGGGTGGAGTATAGTTGAGCACAGCAGGAGCTTCCATTTCGGAGAGTATTCTCTCAACAGACTTGGGTTTAAAGCCTCAAATAAAGAGCTATACCGGTGCATCATCGATAACGGGTACACGACCGTAATATGTACACATGTGTTTGCCGCAATCATGATCGGTGACACAGCCAGAAAGTATAATCTTCTGATAAAGACAGGGCGGGTTGAGACTGACTATACCAATTCACCGGGCGCAGAATATGGATTTGTGGATCATCATTTTGTACCGAGTTATATGATGATACCTCAGATGCTGGGACGTGGAGCGGATAGAGAATCAGTAGTGGTCAGCGGTATCCCTATCAGGAAAGAAGCCTGTATCATCGGTGATAAGGATGAGGCAAAGGCAGCACTGGGTGTTCCGCCAGATAAGGCGCATATCCTGATCATGTTCGGTACTGAAGGAAACGGTCCTATCGAGGATATAGTCAGGAGACTCAGAGAGGGACTTGATAATCCGGCATATATTTCAGTCGTGTGCGGCAGAAATGAGAAGCTCTGCAGCCGGCTGTCGGAAAAGTATGGCAATGAGACAGACATAAAGATATACGGATTTGTCACTAATGTTCCTCAGATCATGGACAGTACGGACATCTTTATCGGTAAGCCCGGTGGAATAAGCATTACGGAGGCGGCAGCAAGAAAGCTTGCATTATTGCTCGTCATGACCGTTGGCGGGTGTGAAAAAAACAACAGGGACTTCTTCGTAAATCACGGCGCTGCTTTGTCTGTTTCCGCAGTCAATTATATTGCCAAGGAATGCGATATGCTCATCAGTGATAAGGAGCTGAGAGATGAGATCTGTGAGGCAACCGGCAAATTGACCAGAAGCGACAGTGCCAGGATTATTTTTGAGACAATGAACGGATGCAAGGAACCGGACACAGTATCAGAAGTTTAAGACTGCATCCGGTGTTTCCTGTAAACTGTCTGCCGGCATGAAAAAGTACATTGGAATAAAGTACAATAAAAGTCAGGCTCTGCGGTGCCTGACTTTTGTTTTTTCATGAAATTTCATTTTTGAGACACACCCCGACCAAAGCAACTGTCAGTGCCGGGTCTGCTTTCTTCATATACATAAAGACATCTTCAAGCAGGTTTTGTATTTCATTGTCCTGCTTTTGGGGGCAGCATATAAGGCGGTCTGTCAACCGGCTCCTGTGGTAAATCTCCGATGCAGCAGCTCTGTGGGTTTAAGGCCTGAAGCTGAAATACTTGCCGCCAGGCACCATACCGCCTCGTGCAGCAGCAAGCTGGGATACGGTGACAAGCTGGTAGCCTCTGTTGATCAGTTCGGGGATAAGTGCTCCGCAGGCATCAACCGTGGTGGAGTGGATATCATGCATCAGGATAATATCGCCGTCCTTCACATTATTGAGTACACAAGAGATGGTAGCCTGAGGATTTCTTGTCTTCCAGTCAAGAGTATCAATATTCCACATGATCGCTGACATGCCGAGACTTCCGATGGTTTGCATAGTCCTGGTATCGACTGCGCCGCCGGGAGGTCTCATGAGAGTGGGGCGCACGCCGCAGGCAGACTGGATAAGATCGCTGGTCGAGTTAAGAGTCTGGACTGTCTTTGCATGAGATGTACGGGTCAGAGTTTCGTGACCGTATGAATGATTGCCTATTTCACATCCGTCTGCAATCGCACGCTGAAGTATTGCTTCGCGTCCGCTGATCCGGCTCCCGACTACAAAAAATGTGGCTTTTGCACCATACATTTCCAGAATGGAGAGAAGGCGTGGAGTATTGCTGCCGTGAGGTCCGTCGTCAAAGGTAAGCGCTATCATCGGTCTGGACGGGTCAATACTATTACCGGCGGCGTTTGATATGTTACTGTCTGAACCGGTCCCGTTTACTCCTGGACCGACCTCGCTGTTTGACTTAGCTGTATTGTTATTAAGAGAAGTATCAAATGCGGGTCCGGTCTGACCGGACTGATCGGGGAAGACCTGTGTCACCTCACCTGGATTGCCGTTCTCTTCGGCATATGCGCAAAGGCAGCCTGAAAGTATAAAAATGGCTGCTGCAGCAATCACCAGGCCAAGCTGTATGGATTTTCTGTTTAATACGTTCTTGTTCATGGTTACAATATTAAGACTGTATAATATGGAAGTCAATGGAGATAAATGCTAAAATCGTATGTGTAATAAAAATGTAATACCCGGTGGTGCTTAAATGAAAGATGTGAAAATCAGGGATATATATATTACCGTTATCCTGATGGCAGTTAACCTGCTGCTGTTCATTGTGCCGCTCATTATATGCGGCTGCGTTCCCGTTGATGTCATAGTGAGGCTGGGGGCACAGTACTGGCCGTTCATAAAGGCCGGAGAGTGGTGGAGGCTCATCATCTGCAATTTTCTTCATTTCTCTGCAGAGCATCTGATGTTCAATATGATCGCTCTTTTTGCACTGGGGACCAATATGGAACCATGCCTGGGGCATCTAAGGTATGCCATATTATATATGCTTTCGGGCATCGGAGGCAGTACGCTGTCATATGTGGTGAATATGCTGATGTCAGATGATATTGTTGCGGCCGGGGCAAGTACTTCTGTATACGGACTGCTTGGAGCTATGGCATGTATCGTTTTCCTTGGCTTTGGGGAAAGAGTTGGAATACGGTTTTCTAAAAAACGATTCTTCATCTTAGCTTTTATCAATGTTGCCGGAAGTGTGTGGAAAATGGAATTTATCGATATAGCGGGACATGCAGGGGGATTTGTGACAGGGGTACTCGTATGTCTTGTGATGATGCTCCTCACACGCAGGAAGCATACGGATGGGAAAACGGAGACATGAAACATGACTGCCGATGTCCGGAACGTATAATAATATCCGCATCGGTTTGTGATAAAACGCATCAGTCTGAGAATACTCGACGGGACCGGAGATATATTCAGCCGGTAAATGCTTGTCAGACAGATTTTGGGCACTAAAAAATGGAAACAATGGGGCTTGAACCCATGACCTCTCGCGTGTGAAGCGAACGCTCATCCCGGCTGAGCTATGTTTCCATTAACGATATGATACAACTAAACGGCAGAGTAATCAATAATATATACAAAATATTCCGGAGGTGTTCCGGAGGGCTCCGGAGGGTGTATGGCGAGAAAGGAAAATCAAAAACTGAAGCTTGTCTGTCTGATGAGGATATTTACCGAAAAGACTGATGACGATCACGGTATCACTATGCCTGATATTATCCGGGAACTCGACGGCTATGGGATACATGCCGAGCGAAAGGGGATCTACGATGATATCTGCTGTCTCAATGATTACGGCTTTGAGATAGAGGCCAGAAAGGCCGGCAGGACCACAGAGTATCATCTGGTGGGCAGATTGTTTCAGCTGGCTGAACTTAAGCTCCTGGTGGATTCAGTGCAGTCCGCAAAATTCATATCCGCCCGTAAATCAGGGGATATTATCAAAAAGCTTGAGACTCTGTGCAGTACCTATGAGGCCGGGAAGCTGAACCGTCAGGTCTATGTACAGGGAAGAGTCAAGACTATGAACGAAAGCATCCTGTACAACGTGGATACGATCCACGAGGCCATATCCTCCAACAGGATGATAATCTTTCAGTACTGGAACTGGAACATCAAAAAGGAGATGGAGCTGCGTCATGGCGGCAGATATTATAAGGTGAGTCCGTGGGGGCTTTCCTGGGACGACGAGAATTATTATCTGGTGGCATTTGACGATGAGGATAAGCGGATCAAGCATTACAGGGTGGACAAGATGCTGCATATCAGTATTGTCGATGAGGCAAGGGAAGGTCAGAGCCAGTACAAGGGCATAAACATGGCAGATTATTCACGCAGGACCTTCGGTATGTTTGGCGGGGAGGTGTGTACGGTCTCGCTGGAGTGTCTCAACAGTTTCGCCGGTGTCATCATTGATCGTTTCGGTAAGGATACCACTCTGATAAAGAGTGACGATGAGCATTTCAGGATAAACGTCCCGGTTGCTGTCAGCAGGCAGTTCCTCGGCTGGGTAACGGGACTCGGTGACGGAGTAGTGATCACCGGACCGGATCGCGTGATAGAGATGATGCGGGAGGAAGCCAGAAGGGTCGCAGCGGTATATGAGGTAAAGCAGGCACATTCCTGAACGTAAAAGAATGAAACTCGCTTCTGCCTGTAAAGCTATCAGTACCATCGCATATTCCTGTATGTAAGAGAATGAAAGTGGGGCGAGCCTGAAAAAACTGCTGCAGAGAGCAAGTGGTCAATAACACAAAACTCCGGGCCGTGCCGAAAATTCATGGCAATAACACCGCGGGTCACAACAATAATGGGACAGAGCTCCGGATCACGCCGGAATTCTGTCCCATAGTCATTATACCGTATTACTCACTCGGGTATCAGCCAAGCAGATCAGGTGTTTCGGCAAAGAGTCTTAAGAACTTTGCCTCATCTTCCTTGTTACTGCAATAAAGCTCAAGGTCTCCGGCGTGATCTCCGATGAGACTGGCGATGCCTACATACTGTGAAAGCTTCGACTTGAGGTTGAACTTGTCACCGTATATGGATGTAAGGAATACGTCACCCTTGCAGCTGTCTGCTGTTGCGATGAATTTTTCGGCTTCTTTGATGTTGTTGATCTTCATACATATGCCTCCTTCTTTTTGGTCATATTCTGCTTGTTCATGGTTTCGCATAAAGTATACAAGTGTTTTTTGCAAAAGCAAGCCATATATACGTTTCGTAAGAAAGTTCGGAGTTGTGAGTAAAAATGCACAAAATAACAATGTAGTTATTGTATATAATACACAATAACTGCGCGCAGTGGGCGGCAGACCAAGTTTATACTAAGGAAATGCGGATTAAATACACAATCCTATTTTTATGTTTTTACAAATGCATTAGAATCAAGGCTTTTCAGGAAAGTACGGTAATAAATTACCCGTTGATCAGCTGTTCCTTAACAGTAAAATATAGCTTTTCAGCGCAGCAGTATAAATGCTACAATATCATTAATAATTATTAGAAGGGAGCGCAGTTTTCTGGCGGAGAAAACATGAAGGCAAAGAAGTTTTTGGTCCTGATCTGTACGGTATTGTTTGCCGCAGGTCTCGGTTTTACAGTATATGCCGGCGAGGTCGGCCCTGGATACACCGGATGGAATCAGCTGCCGGACGGCAGTTGGGAATATTATGACGGGGGACATAAGATAGTCGATCAGAGCTTTACAGTAGATGGAAAGCAGTATATCTTTGACAGCAGCGGAAAGCTACAGGAAGCAGATGCCCAGAAGGGCAATGTCCTTATTACTGATTCAGTACCCGGACATGGCGCGGCAGGTACAAACCAGGAAACGCCGGCTCAGACTGCTGCTCCGGCAGCTGCAGGCGATACGGTTACTGTGTCGCAGTATGTATCTGCCGAATGGAAGAACAGACCCAATCCGTACAGTACTCCCGATGTGGTTGAGGTGGATATTCCGAAGCAGCATGTGTGGTGCTATAGAAACAACGTGTTGGTATGGGACTCCTACTGTACAACGGGATGTGTAAAGAAGCATACAGAGACTCCGAGGGGCAATTTTACTATTCAGGCAAAGCAACGTCAGCGTTACCTTATGGGACCAAAGGATCCAGCCACGGGACAGCCAAAGTGGAAGAACTGGGTGGAGTACTGGATGCCGTTCCATAACGGCTGCGGACTTCATGATGCAAGCTGGAGAAAGAAATTTGCCGGAACTATCTACCAGTACGCAGGGAGTCACGGCTGTGTAAACCTGCCGCCGGAGAGGGTGAAGGACCTGTATGACAGGGTATATGTGGGTATGCCGTGTATAATTCATGACTGATGTGTATGAATGTGTTCTGATGTGTGCGGATGCATG
>DCHJ01000024.1:0-4576 GCA_002314805.1 Lachnospiraceae bacterium UBA1755
GTAGTTCTTGCAACACTTGAGGGTCTTAAGGCTATGAAGACACCTGAGCAGGTTGCCAAGGCTCGTGGAATCAGCGTTGCTGATCTTGATCTGTGACAGGAGGTAAAAAAATGGCTGGAAAATTAAAAATCGAGTTAGTCAAGTCTCCTATCGGTGCAATTCCGAAGCAGAGAGCTACAGTAGAAGCACTTGGACTTAAGAAGATGCATAAGGTTGTGGAGCTTCCGGATAATGCTGCAGTACGCGGAATGATCTGGCATGTAAGACACCTTGTAAAAGTAGAAGAGATCTAAGGAGGACGATCATGGATTTAACTAATTTAAAGCCGGCAGCAGGTTCTGTGCACAGCGGCAATTTCAGACGTGGTCGTGGACACGGTTCAGGCAACGGTACTCAGGCCGGTAAGGGCCATAAGGGACAGAAGGCACGCAGCGGCGCTCCGAGACCTGGTTTCGAGGGTGGCCAGATGCCATTGTTCAGACGTCTTCCCAAGAGAGGCTTCACCAACAGAAACACTAAGGAAATCGTCGCAATCAACGTTTCAGCACTCGAGGTTCTTGAGAACGGTATCGATGTAACGGCTGAGGTACTTCTTGAGGCAGGTATCATCAAGCACGAGCGTGATGGTGTTAAGATCTTAGGCAACGGCGAGCTGACAAAGAAGCTCAATGTAAAGGTTTCGGCATTCTCAGAGGGTGCAAAAGCCAAAATCGAAGCAGCAGGCGGTACTTGTGAGGTGATCTAATGTTTAAAAGAATAGCAGATGCATTTAAGATTAAAGAGATACGCAACAAGATTTTATTTACACTTGCTATGCTGGCAGTGATCCGTTTCGGATCAAACCTTCCGATTCCGGGTGTAGATCCGACTTACTTTGCTTCATTCTTTGCAAGTCAGACGACGGATGCATTCAGCTTCTTTAATGCTATGACCGGTGGATCGTTCCAGAGCCTTTCGATCCTGGCTCTTTCGATCACCCCGTACATTACGAGCTCCATCATCATCGAGCTTCTTACGATCGCCATCCCCGCGCTCGAAGAGATGCGCAAGGAGGGTGAGGACGGAAGAAAGAAGATAGTAAGCTATACGCGTTATCTCACGATAATCCTGGCACTTGTCGAGTCTATCGCCATGGTTATCGGTTTCGGCAATCAGGGTCTCCTTGTACACTATGACTTCTTAAGCGTAGTTGTTGCAGTCATGACAATGGTTGCAGGAAGTGCATTCCTTATGTGGATCGGTGAGAGGATCACTGATAACGGAGTCGGAAACGGTATTTCGATCGTGCTCCTTTTCAATATTCTTTCATCACTTCCGAATGACTTAAGGACAGTAGGAGACAGATTCCTTACAGGAAAGAGCGTTGCAGTTAAGGTCATTATCCTTATATTGATCGCAGCAGTTATCATTGCACTCGTGGTTTATGTAGTTGTCCTTCAGGATGCAGAGAGACGTATCCCGGTGCAGTATTCCGCTAAGACAGTCGGACGTAAGATGATCGGAGGACAGGGCAGCTTTATCCCGCTCAAGGTCAATACCGCAGGCGTTATCCCCGTGATCTTCGCTTCATCGATCATGTCCTTCCCGGTAGTTATTGCTCAGTTCTTTAATGTTGATTATTCAACCTTCGGAGGCCAGATCCTCCTCTGCCTGAGCTCTAACAACTGGCTTAAGCCCGGCAACATGGTATATTCGATAGGTCTTCTGGTATATATCGCGCTTGTTATAGTATTTGCATACTTCTATACATCGATTACCTTTAATCCGTTAGAGGTGGCTAATAATCTTAAGAAGCAGGGCGGCTTCATCCCGGGCATCAGACCCGGCAAGCCTACCAGCGATTATCTCAATAAGATCCTTAACTACATCATCTTCATCGGAGCTGTAGGACTTATCATCGTGGCGATCATCCCGATCATCGTATCAGGTATCTTCTCGGTAAGCGGACTCAGCTTCATGGGTACATCGCTTATCATCATCGTAGGTGTTATCCTCGAGACAATGAAGAGCGTGGAGTCACAGATGCTGGTTCGTAATTACAAGGGTTTCCTTAACGAGTGATCCGGGGGAGAAGACTATGAAGATCATCATGGTTGGAGCTCCTGGCGCCGGTAAGGGCACACAGGCAAAAAGAATTGCAGAGAAGTACTCAATTCCCCATGTATCGACAGGTGACATCTTCAGAGCAAATCTGAAGGCCGGTACCGAGCTCGGCATGAAGGCAAAGGTCTTCATGGATCAGGGCGCACTGGTGCCGGATGAGATCACCATCGGAATGCTTATGGACAGGATCCACGAGGCTGACTGCGCAGGCGGTTATGTCCTTGACGGTTTCCCACGCAATATCCCGCAGGCAGAGAGCCTTACGGCAGCTCTGTCCGGATCGGGAGAAGCAATCGACTATGTGGTGGATGTAGATGTACCGGATGAGAATATCATCGAGCGTATGTCAGGCAGACGCACCTGTCCGAAATGCGGAGCAAGCTATCACATCAGGTATGCGCGCCCGCAGTCCGAAGGGATCTGTGATGCATGCGGCACTGCTCTTATACAGAGGATCGACGATGCAGCCGAGACTGTAAAGAAGAGACTGGATGTATATCATGAGCAGACACAGCCTTTGATCGATTATTATTCAAAGGCCGGTATCCTGAGGAGCGTTGATGGCACACAGGATATGGAAAAGGTTTTCACTGACATCGCTGCCATCCTGGGAGACTGATATGGTAACGATCAAGTCAGAAAGAGAGATCGCTCTGATGCGTGAAGCCGGCAGGATACTTGCCGAGACTCATGAGAGACTCAGGGAGTATGTGGCAGCCGGCATCACCACGGGCGAGATCGATCGTAAGGGTGAAGAGATCATCAGAAGCTATGGCTGTGTGCCTAGCTTTCTGGGCTATGAAGGATATCCGGCAAGCATATGTGTGTCGGTCAATGACGAAGTAGTCCACGGCATACCGGATAAGAAGAGGCACCTTGAAGAGGGAGATATCGTAAGTCTTGATGCAGGCGTTATCTATAAGGGCTATCAGTCTGATGCGGCCAGGACCTGGCCGGTGGGCGCAGTATCACAGGAAGCGGCAAAGCTGATAAGGGTCACTGAGGAATGCTTCTATGAAGGCATAAGATATGCCAGAAGCGGCAATCACCTCAATGATATCTGCAGTCACATCGGAGATTATGCTGTGAGCTTTGGCTACGGTGTTGTGTACGATCTTGTGGGTCACGGTATCGGAAGTGAGATGCACGAGGATCCGGAGATCCCCAACTTCAGGATGAACCGCAAGGGAATACTGCTCAAGCCGGGTATGACGCTGGCCATAGAGCCGATGATCAACATGGGCCGTCCGGATGTCTGCTGGACTGATGACGGCTGGACAGTAGTTACTGATGACGGGTCATTGTCAGCTCATTATGAGAACACCGTCCTTATTACCGACGGTGATCCGGAGATCTTGAGTCTTTGAGGAGCGATGGTGCTGTACCCGGTACGGGACTGACAGCATCTAACAGGTATATACAGGAGAGAACTTCATGTCAAAAACAGATGTTATCGAAATCGAGGGTAAGGTGATCGAGAAGCTGCCCAATGCCATGTTCCAGGTAGAGCTTGAGAACGGACATCAGGTGCTGGCTCACATCAGCGGCAAGCTCCGTATGAACTATATCCGTATTTTGCCCGGAGATAAGGTTACGATCGAGCTTTCACCATACGATTTAACAAAAGGAAGAATTATATGGCGCGATAAGTAATTATTTGATATAATATACTGGTTGCGCAAAAAACTCTTTCCGATGGAAGGAGCAGTTCAAACAACAGAAAAAGGAGAACGAAAATGAAAGTACGTTCATCAGTTAAAGTCATATGCGATAAGTGCAAGGTAATCAAGAGAAAAGGTCGCATCATGGTTATCTGCGAGAATAAGAAGCACAAACAGCGTCAGGGCTGAGAAATAAATTAAGGAGGAAATAGCAGTATGGCTCGTATTGCAGGTGTTGATTTACCAAGAGAGAAGCGAGTAGAGATCGGACTTACATACATCTATGGTATCGGTGTAACAAGCTCAAACCGTATTCTTAAAGAAGCCGGCGTAAATCCTGATACAAGAGTTAAGGATCTTACTGACGACGAGGTAAAGAACATAGCACAGATTATCGCTGATTCTCAGATCGTTGAGGGTGATCTTCGCAGAGAGACCGCAATGAACATCAAGAGACTCAAGGAAATCGGTTGCTATCGTGGCATCCGTCATAGAAAGGGTCTCCCGTGCCGTGGTCAGAAGACCAAGACAAATGCAAGAACATGCAAGGGACCGAGAAAGACAGTTGCAAACAAGAAGAAGTAACAGGTCATAGCTTTCTTCATTATGCACTGTGGGTGCGCATGGCAGACAGCCTGTCGGCTTTCACACCCGCGATCCCGAATTGCATGGTATGAAGGAAGGGAATGAGTACAATTGGTAGGTGTCTTCTGGTAACGGAGACAAAAAATCGACAAGAAAGTAGGTTAGTTTAGATATGGCAAAAGCAAGCACCAAGAAGGTGACTAAAAAGCGCGTAAAGAAAAACGTTG
>DCHJ01000024.1:4652-12733 GCA_002314805.1 Lachnospiraceae bacterium UBA1755
CAGGGTAATGCTCTTTCATGGGCTAGTGCAGGTGGTCTTGGATTCAGAGGTTCAAAGAAATCTACTCCTTATGCAGCATCAGTTGCTGCTGAGACTGCTGCAAAGGCAGCTATGGTACATGGACTTAAGTATGTAGACGTTTTTGTAAAGGGACCCGGATCGGGCAGAGAGGCTGCAATCAGGCAGCTTGCTGCAGTAGGTATCGAGGTAACAAGTATTAAGGACGTGACACCGGTTCCGCATAACGGATGCCGTCCGCCAAAACGTAGAAGAGTCTGATAGGAGGTAGCTGAAGTGGCAGTAGATAGAGTTCCCGTTCTTAAAAGATGCAGATCACTTGGACTTGATCCAACATATTTAGGAATCGATAAAAAATCAAAGAGAGAATCAAAGAGAGCTAACCGTAAGCTCAGTGAGTACGGCCTTCAGCTTCGCGAGAAGCAGAAAGCAAAGTTCATCTACGGAGTTCTCGAGAAACCGTTTAGAAACTATTTTGCAAAGGCTTCAAGGATGAGAGGTCAGGTGGGTGAGAACCTCATGATCCTTCTTGAGAGAAGAATTGACAATGTCATCTTCCGTATGGGCATTGCAAGGACAAGGAAAGAGGCACGCCAGATCGTTGATCACAAGCATGTGCTTGTCAACGGCAAGGGCGTAAACATACCGTCATACCTGGTATCAGCAGGTGATGTTATTGAGATCAAGGAGAAGGCTAAGTCCTCAGCAAGATATAAGGAGATCCTTGAGGAGACATCGGGCCGTCTTGTACCGGCATGGATCGATGCAGACCAGGAGAATCTCAAGGGCGTAGTTAAGAATCTTCCCAACAGAGAAGATATCGACGTTCCGGTTGATGAGCTTCTTATCGTCGAGCTGTACTCACGCTGATGTAAGTCACAGAACTGGTTTTCACAAAAAAAGGAGGGCACGTAGTGTTCGATTTTGAAAGACCTAATATTTCTATAGTAGAAAAATCCGATGACAATAAGTATGGCAAGTTCGTATGCGAGCCGCTTGAGAGAGGCTATGGCACTACTCTGGGCAATTCGCTCCGCAGGATCATGCTTTCAAGTCTGCCGGGTGCTGCTGTAAGCAGTATTAAGATCGGCGGAGTTCTTCATGAGTTCTCATCGATCCCCGGAGTTAAGGAAGATGTGACAGAGATAGTCATGAACATCAAGTCACTGGCGATCAGGGATGATTCAGGCAATGAGGATCCGAAGACAGCTGTTATCGAGTTTACAGGTACAGGCGTTATCACCGGAGCTGATGTTAAGACCAGCACTGAGATCGAGATCATCAACAAGGATCAGGTCATCGCTACCGTATCTGACAACAGGGACAAGATCGTCATCGAGCTTACCATCACCAGCGGACGCGGTTATGTGGGCGCAGATAAGAATAAGTCAGACGATGATCCGATCGGCGTCATCCCGGTCGACAGCATGTATACACCGGTAGAGAGAGTAAATATGCTTGTTGAGAATACCCGTGTAGGTCAGCAGACAGATTTTGACAAGCTTACTCTCGAGGTTTATACCAACGGAACACTTGCACCGGATGAGGCTGTTTCAATGGCAGCCAAGGTTCTCAATGAACATCTCAGCCTTTTCATCGACCTTTCTGAAGAGACTAAGGATCTGGTCATCATGACAGAGAAGCCAAGTGATGAGAAGGGCAAGGTCCTTGAGATGAACATCGACGAGCTTGAGCTTTCGGTACGTTCATACAACTGCCTCAAGAGAGCAAGCATCAACACTGTTGAAGAGCTCACCAACAAGACAGAGGACGAGATGATGAAGGTCCGCAATCTTGGTCACAAGTCACTTGAAGAGGTAAAGGCCAAGCTCCAGCAGTTAGGTCTCGGCTTCAGGAAGACAGAGGAATAAGTAATGCCGCCGTGCGCACCCGCAGCTTAAGGAGCGGACGGCGATACCGTGGAGCAGTAAGTCCGAATGGCATACGAAGCGGTCATAATAAGATATCGGCGTGCAGTAAGTCCGAAGAAGCATGCGTGTCGGTTCCATGAAGGAGGAAAAAATCATGGCAATGTACAGAAAACTTGGTAAGACATCAAGTCAGAGAAAGGCTCTCCTGAGAAATCAGGCTACAGCACTTCTCGCAAACGGTAAGATCATCACTACTGAGGCAAGAGCCAAGGAAGTACGCAAGGTAGTTGAGCCGCTTATCGCCCTCGCGATCAGAGAGAAGGATAACTACGAGGTAGTTAAGGTTCAGGCCAAGGTTGCCCGCAAGGACAAGGACGGCAAGAGAGTGAAGGAAGTTAAGGACGGCAAAAAGGTTGCAGTGTTTGATGAGATCGAGAAGGAGATCAGGAAGGATAAGCCTTCAAGACTTCATGCCCGCCGCCAGATGCTCAGGGTGCTTTATGATGTAACAGAGGTACCCTCAACACCGGCAGGACGCAAGAGAAAGACACACAGCGTAGACCTTTGCGCAAAGCTTTTCGATGAGTATGCAACACGTTACGCAGAGTCAAACCATAACGGCGGCTACACACGTATCGTGAAGATCGGACCGAGGAAGGGCGATGCAGCAATGCAGGTTCTCCTCGAGCTGGTATGATCATACTGATGTACATAATAAACGGCAGTTCTGTATCTGATACGGAGCTGCCGTTTCTTATGTGCGCCTGACGGCGCATGTTTCTTAAGGGTTATGCACATCAACTGTTGAAACCGCCGTGTACTGAACGGCAGGCACGGTGGTGTGAGAGGGCAGCGGTTAATAACCGCCTCCTGCTCTATTATTGCATCGGGGACAGGATCATAAGAATGATACAGCGGAATACTGTGAAGAAGAGAAGCAGATTACTGTGGGCGAAGCTGAGTAAAACTGAAAATAATATATTCTTGTAAGCATTTGTTAATTTACATTTAGTAGTATGTTGGGTATAATAAGCACAAGATATAGAGGAGGCCAACGTTATGAAGAAGATTTTGGCGATTTTGCTGACGGCTGCTTTAATGGTGCCGTGCTTTGCTGTCACGTCACAGGCGGCAAGCATTACCGAGGGATATATCAATTCCCTTTCGTTTCAGATAGATATGTCCTCATTGGCTGCAGGTTCAGAACCCAGTGAATATGATCAGCATAATATACCTGTCAAAGGTGTGATGTCGGACTTTAACTGGGAGGCAGGCAGCACCAGCGGCACAGGCAAGACAGGTACCGCTTATGAAGGCTGCACGATATCAATCACCGACCTTCAGTGTATAAGCACCAATAATTCCTTCAAGGTAGGCGATACAGCCAGATTTAAGTTCTGGGTATCGATCAACGGTACCAACAAGTCAGGAAAGGATTTTAAGGTGACCAGCAGCACCGCAGTACATGTAAAGGCAGCAACGGGTACAACTCCCGCTGTAAAGTCGGTTTCCAAGACAAGATCCGGAAGCTATGAACTGGCAGTCACAGTCACCAGCAGCTATCTTAAGGGACAGTATTCGGAACCGCAGAATCTGACATGGACAGCCAACAGCCTCGGACAGGCTCAGTGGACCGCTCCGGAAGACGGCAACAATGCAGGTGTCTATGATGTAAGGCTTTCAAGGGACGGACGTACTGTATATACACAGTCTGCATATCAGGCTACGTCGATCAATCTCTATCCATGGATGACAAGGGAGGGAGATTATACCTTCCTTGTACGCAGTGTGACTAATTCATCCGGTAACGGAGCCAAGAACTCTGAATGGGTCGAATCTGACGGTCAGGAGATCACAAAGGATAAGGTCTCTGACGGAAGCGGACAGGGCAGCGGTGGATCGGGCGGTACAACAAGCGGCAAGGTCGGCTGGCAGCAGGTCAACGGAAAGTGGTATTTCTTCTATCCTGATGGATCGATGAAGAAGAATGGCTGGGAGAAGATCTCCAACAAGTGGTATCTCTTTGATGCCAACGGCATGATGCTTACAGGCTGGCAGACTCATAATAATAACACCTTCTATCTGGATACATCCAAGGGTGATATGAAGACCGGGTGGGTCAATACAAGCGACGGCCAGTGGTACTGGCTCAATCCCAACCCGCAGGCAGGTACCGAGGGTGCGATGCTGAAGAATCAGTTCCTGGACAAGGATGGATACAGATATTATCTGACCTCCACCGGAGCAATGGCAACAGGCTGGACCAAGATCAACAACGAGCAGTATTACTTCAGACCAAATAACGACGGACGCCCGAAGGGCTCAATGGTAACAAACCAGAGAGTTGACGGCTTCTGGCTCGGTCCAGATGGCAAGTGGGTAAAGGGACAGTAAACAAAATCGTCTTTTCAATATCTTAACGTAATAATAAATCAGTCTATGAAGTGGAAAAAATACAGCTTTAAAATTAACAATGACAGTGTCGACATTATGTCGGCACTGCTTTGTGATGAAGGAATCGAGGGCATAGAGGTCACGGATCATAAGGCCCTTACGGAAGCAGAGACCAGGGGCATGTTTATTGATATACTGCCTGATATGGGGGCTGATGACGGCATGGCTGTCATAAGCTTTTATCTTGATCCGCAGGACCCGGATTCAGAGAGCAGGCTGCAGGCGGCCCGTGACGTGCTGGACACCTTTGGCGGAGAAGGGATAGAACGCGACAGTGAAGGTCACGCAGTCCTTGCCGAAGCTGAGACGGCAGATGCTGACTGGATCAATAACTGGAAGGAATTCTTCCATCCGCTGAGGGTGGGCAATATACTTGTGAAGCCCACATGGGAGGATGTGCCGGATGAGGATAAGGATAAGCTCCTTGTCGAGATCGATCCGGGTACAGCATTTGGTACCGGAGGACATGAGACAACACAGCTCTGCATGCTGCAGCTGGAGAAGTATGTAAGCATAGCCAATGAAAGACTGGGCAGGCCATGTGAGGTGCTGGATCTGGGTACCGGCAGCGGCATACTGGGCATCGTGGCACTAAAGCTTGGCGCCGGACATGTCATCGGTACTGATCTGGATGATAATGCTATCGAAGCGGTAGCGGAAAACAGCAGGACCAACGGAGTGACACCTGAAGAATTCAAGGTGATATGCGGAAATATCATAGATGACAAGGCAGTTCAGGACGAAGCAGGCTACGAGAAATATGATATAGTTGCGGCAAATATCCTTGCACCGGTGATCATTATGCTTGTGGATGAGGTAGCACGCCATATGAAGCCTGGCGCTGTGTTTATCACATCCGGAATTATTGATACGAAAGAGGCCGAGGTAGTGGCAGCCTTCAGAGCAAATCCGGATTTTGAGATCGTTGAGATCAATCATCTTGGCGAGTGGGTCAATATCACTGCAGTGAGAAAATAAGCAGCCGGTATGCCGGATGTGTCGGAGAATGAGTGAGCCCGGGCAGGAAATCAGTTATACGGCTCAAGAGCTGCATGAGGCAGACCGCGCCCGATCGTAAGCATGTCCGCAAGGACATGTGCTGAAGGTGACCTTGAGATAAGGATATGCCGGACGCACCGGAAAACCGGTATGGCCGGGACAGCATGTTCTGTACATTTCTCAGCGGGAGAGCATACCTGCAAGGTCAGAAAAAAGTATGATGTGATGAAATGTCAGGAGTAACAGATGACGCGTTACAGGGACAGAGTATGATACATATATTTACACAAAGCTTCACAGACTCTCAGGTATTCATTGAGGGAGACAGCTTCAGACATCTTAAGAATGTGCTCAGAGTCTCGGCAGGAGATGATATCCTGGTCAGTGACGGCAGCGGAAGGGATGTCATTGCTTCTGTTGCGGAAATAGGCAGCAGCTGTATCACAGCGGACATAATCAGGGAGAGAGCATTGGAAGAGCTGCCGGAGCTGCCTGTACAGCTGGTACTCTATCAGGCGCTGCCCAAGGGTGACAAGATGGATATGATCATCCAGAAGTGTACGGAGCTGGGGGCTGACCGTATCATTCCTGTGGAGACCTCCAGATGTGTAGTAAAGCTGGATGAAAAATCGCGCGTTAAGAAGCTGGAGCGATGGCAGAAGATCGCTCAGAGTGCTGCGGAGCAGTCTCAGAGGAGCATAGTGCCTGTCATCGGACCCGTGATGAGCTGGAATGAGGCACTTATGTCCATGGGCGATGGAGACAGCGTGATACCCTATGAAATGGAAGAGGGCAGCGCAGGACTCAGGGAGCTGTTTGACAGAGATATAGCAGACATGCGCAGACTCAATATCATAATAGGTCCGGAGGGCGGATTTACCCGCGGGGAGGTCGATGAGGCAGCGGCAGCAGGAGTGCGGCCGATATCACTGGGACGCAGGATACTCAGGACCGAAACTGCAGGCATGGCACTCATAGCCGCCCTGATGCTTAAGATCGAGAGCGAACGGCCTGACAGCTGATTTACAGGATAGATGGGCAGGAGATACCGGATCGAGCTCCGGTCATTCATTGACATGAGAAGTCCTGCAGTAAGGAGCGGGGCAGGTCCGGCGGCCAGACCGGAAGATAAAGGAAATAAGGGAAGAAGAAGCAACGTTGAATATATGATCTGTGATCGCCTTAAAGAAAAAATAGTACGATGCGGAGTCATAGGCATTATGACCCTGCTTTTTGTTATGATCTGCGGGTGTGAAGTCCGGGCGGGTATGAACCTTGAGACAGAGGCAGCCGTCAGCGGTATCTCTGTGGCACTGAATAATTATTATGCAAGGACCATGAAGCCGGAGGAGGCACTTGCTGAATCAGTCAGTCTGGTTGCAAACGATGCAATAGTAGTAACTGAAGAAACGACTAAGAAGACGACCCACGCAGTGCAGAAGCTTGTTGAGGATGTCACTCCTGAAGAAGAGGAGATCGTAAAGGAGGGCGAAGGCGGACTGACCTGGGGGACTGTAAAGGGGACAGCGAGCCTGAGACTCAGGGATAAGCCCAGCGCAGACGCAAAGACGCTGACTCTTCTTGCGGAGGGAGAGCATTATATCGTAACAGGTCAGGAGGGACAGTTTCTCAAGATCCAGGTCGACGATGATCTTGAGGGATATGTATTCAAGGATTACATAGATACAAGCATCTCGTATGATGACGAGCTGGCCTTAGAGCGGGCAAAGCTTGCTGCTCAGGCAGAGCAGGCTAAAAAGGAAGCTGCAGAGGCTCTCAAAAAGCTTGAAGAAGTCAAAAAGTCCCGGGCATCCGGAGAGACGGCAAAAGCAGCCGAAACAGCGGCCAAGGCAGAAGAAACCACCGCGAAAGCAACAGAGAAGGCTGCTGAGACCACAAAGGCCGAGACCACAAAAGGCGAAACAACAAAGGCTGAGACGGCTGACGATGACGCAAAGCCGCAGGAGACCGTTGAGGAGCTCAACTGGGGTGACGATGACGGTGATGACAGCGACGAGGAGACGGAAGCTGTTGAAGCTCCTGATTTCGACGAGGAGATGTCTGAACAGGAGGAGACAGAAGAAGCCGGGGAGGACGACTGGACCCCTGACGAGACGGTAGCATCCGGCGGCGGTACAGGACCGGGAGGTGTCACTGATGCGACAAGGACAGCAATGGTGGCATACGCAAAGCAGTTCCTCGGCAATCCATATGTGTACGGAGGTACCAGCCTTACTGAAGGATGCGACTGCTCGGGATTTACCCAGGCCATTTACAGCTACTTCGGTATGAGCATAGGAAGAAGCAGCAGGGATCAGGCAGCAAAGGGCACATCGATAAGTCCATCTGATGCACAGCCGGGAGATCTGTTCTTCTATGACAGCAGCGGTACGATAAACCATGTCGCAATGTATATCGGCGGAGGACAGGTAATACATTCAAGCTCATCAGCAACAGGTATTAAGATATCCAATGCGTATTACAGGACGCCCTGCAGGGTATGTACATATTTCTGAAGGCAGTAAGATTATGCAAGACCGGAATCTGTAAAGCAGCGGGAGCAGGAAAAGCAGAATATATAAAGGACTTCCCGGTGAAGGAGGTCCTTTATGGAAGTAGTTAATGAAACAAGAAACAGACGACTGCTGCTGTGCAGGAGTAAAAATTGCCAGCCGCATGGACATATTACCGGGTTGAATAACAGCGAAAGAATGGATCAGGATACTGACTCAGAGGATT
>DCHJ01000040.1 GCA_002314805.1 Lachnospiraceae bacterium UBA1755
TTCATAGATCATTTGACGCTACCATCATCTTCTATCACATGATTGTTCGTGGTAATAAACGTATTCTTATCATACTGTACGACAGCAAAACCAGTACCAGTGTTTTTGCCGGCAAAGATACGTACCGCGTATTCGCTCGCACCTAGAACCAGCTGAAGTACTGATTGGGCAGCGAATACGAGTTTTGTTGATGCAGCTATCAGTACCAACACATATACCAGAAATGTAATCATTTTCTTTAAAACCATCTCCCTCTTACAACAACTTGCTTCATACTTATGTCTGGTATCAAAAGACTTCCCCACATATAGAGGAATAAACTATGTGTTTCTCATCTTAACTGCTCCCTCAATTATTTCCTTCAGAACAGAGTTTACGGGTATTCACCTTGTAAATAACTATACCCGATCAATTCTCAAATATTCGCCAAGCCAGAACTTGTAATAGCATGTATTGGTGCACTTAATGAAAAGATGTGAATACTAGCTTATTCCGGTTTCCAACCATATTCCTGTTCATATGCAAGCCATTTCTTCAGCTGATCGTCACTCAACTTCCATGCCTTCTGAACGGGATCAAACCTTCCTCCATGCTCTTTCACAGTTTGTTTTATTGCAAACCATCGATTCCATGGTTTAGTATTGATGTGTATCAATCCATCTCTTAATTCAAATGCCTCGCAAGCTTTTACAGTTGAATACTTCTTACTCCCAGATACCTCTTTCGGTTTCATCTCGATATGTTCTTTTTCGGAAGCATCTACTACCCTTGATATGTATTCCTTTGCGTTAAGAATGAATTCGTTCTCGGGCAAATCAATGTTGCTCATCAGCCTGTCAAAATGCAGCTCCGAGATACCTGTTAGTTCCTTAACTTCGCTCATTTTCATGTCTCCGGTCATCAATAATGCGAGCGCGATTGCAAAGGATACCCTGTTCTCATTATCTTCTACCGGCAAAACGTTCTTCAGCTTGTTCAATAATTCTTCTGATATCAACACGTCAGTTCTGATCAACGTTATTCCCCTTCTTTCTCTTAATCACATATATCGTCTATCAATTGAATTTTGCAGAGTAGTATATTTACCCCACCCCCATCTGAGACTCTTCTTTTTTCGTTCTACAAGTTCTTTATCATTTGTCCCATACAGCACAAAGGATTCGGCTTGCATATAGCTTTTAAGAGCAATATTTTCATTAAAGTTCAAGTTCCTCTGTGCACCAATACGATGGACTTGTTCAAAACTCTGTTGTTCAATCCATGCTCCTAACTTGCTTTTTCCTGAGCCATTTGCTCCGACAATAATTACAGAATTATTGGTTGTATGACATTCTTGGTTTTTCCCCTGCTCACCGGGAAGCCAGTATGTAAAATCCATATACTCTCCTTATAAAACTTGCGACAACATAAATGCTTCTGCTTTTTTACCATCATGTATCCGGTCAGATTTCGCTACCCTCAATGTTTTATATTATCCCCGTTCTCCCCCATCTGTGTCAACGGAGATGTCGCGTTGTTCCCCGGAAAAGTCGTCAACATCCGGAGTCCTTGCGTTCATTGTGGTACTTTGCTTTCAGGTGAGAGGCGGCTCTAACACCGCCGACCACGCACACTACCTATTATACCGCATGATACTTAAGCGGTTCTTTAGTCTACACTGACTTTAATGTAGCATTCAAGTATTGAAGCGTAACCCAATCTCTGATGCCGCAACGCTGAAGTCATATATTTGCCAAAACCCGTAAATCATGGATGCTTGATCCCATTAGGGAAACGCTGATTAAAAAGTAATATGTTACTGTGTTTTCAGTAGAATCCCAGATTTTTATACATTTGTGAGGATAGCAGAATGAAATAGTATATTAAATCAGTGTTTCCTTAGATATTTCATCCGTAACAGGCGCTGAATGCAGGTCTCATCTCCTCTGTCTGTCTGCGTGTCAGACCATATCTGTAAGCTGTCTTTTCCCAGTTATCCCTGATGATTTTCAGCATTTCTTTTGAAATAGCTTTCGCAGCCTCTTCTGAAATACCAAATCTCACAGCAGTATGCACAGCCAGTTCGATATTTATAGTGTTGTCGTCCTCGTCTACATTGAGAGACAGTTCATCGCCGTATGGAACAGGATTCACATCATAGAGTGGCGAAAGACTCCATCCCTTATCGGTGCGAACGTTTTCTGATTTATTGCCATTATACTTTCCTCCTCGGGGCACGTTTCCTTGTAATCAGCTTCAGATCCTGCAGCTGTCTGCCCATCTCATCATCTTCACCCACGAGAAGCAGGTCCTTATCCAGGTTGTTCAGAGCATGCAAAACAGCCGCATAAATAAAATATTGTATGCTGATTTCTTCATTTTCATCACCTCCTTTAATGTTTACAATCGTATGCGCAATTTGTGTAATTATCAATATTAACAGATGTTACCGGTCATTCGTTGCAAAAAACCGCCAGCCGAAATAACACGGCTGGCTTATGCTTTCCTTATCCCGGTATATCTCCGTCCCTGATGTGATGTACTGTGATCCCTCCTCGGATCACTTCGCCACTCCGATAGCGGCAAAGATGCTGTCCATGACCTCTGCATACTGCATCTGCGAATGAGAATTATTGATGGTAAGCGAATAATACACATCCCCCACCTGCCAGGTATGCACACTGGTCTTCTTATCCTTTGTTTCCTTCTGATCGATCTTAACCTTTGTGCTGCCAAATTCCATATCAACGGTTCCCACATCAGTCAGTTCATCGTAGATACCATGCATCGTGGGTGCAAGGCCTGCATCCTTTGTAGCTCTCAGCCGGTACTCAACGGGCTCACCGTCCACATTGGTCTCGTTCATGATGATATCTGCCACCTTATTATCTATGATAAACATCTTAGGTGGCACATGAAGCTTTGATGAATCTATGGCAATACCCAGCTTGTCCTTGAATTCACTGCTGCCTGTGACCTCCACCATAGGATTGGCCATCCCGACCATTGCAGCTGACTCTGCTTCTGTTGCTGCCGCCGTACCGGCTTCGGTTTCTGTCTTTGCCGCTGTATTTCCGGTACCTGCCTTCTCTGTCTGTACTTCGGTTTTAGCACATGCTGCCGCTGTGATCACGAGTGCAAATACACTCATAAGACATATCAGTTTTCTGAATCTCATCCTGTTACCTCCGCTAATCCAAATCTATTGCCTTCTTCAGCTCCGCTGACCAGATGACCTTTCTTTTCACCGGTCTGCGTTTCATCCTCTCAAGAGCCATGGCATAGTAATAAAGCTGTATGCCATATCTGTCAGCAAGCTCCTTTTCACTTCTGACCCTGTCGGTCTTGTAATCCACCAGTATGATGCCGTCTTCATCCTCAATATAGGCATCAATAATACCCTGCACCAGCACAGGTTCTCTGCTGTCTTCCAGTCCAAGCTCGTTGGCAGGCACTCCCATGATGAACTGATGCTCTCTGTACAGCCTGCCCTCCGCCTGTGCCTTTCTGAAGAGCTGTCCGAGCTCTGAAGCAGTGAATGCTTCGATATCAGCTCTGTCTATACACTCAGGCAGGACCTCCGGCAAGGGTCCGAGATGATCCAGCTTTTCCATCACCTCATGATAGATCGTACCACGTCCGGCGCCGGAAATTACTTCCTCATTCTTAATAATTGCTGAATACTCTTTAACGATATCCCCGCTGCCGGTTCCCGGCAGATATATCTGAGCAGCATTTCCTTCTTCCTGCTCAAGTGCCTCCATATGCCGGCGCTTAAGCTCCGAGATGCTCACCTTGCTTACAAGGCCGACCTCAGCCTGCCCCGGATATGCAAAGTCAAATACTGCTTCATACCTCTTTGCAGAGTCCTTATCAGCTTCTATGCCATCCAGATAGGTCTTAAGCCGTGCACTGTCTGTAAAATTCCTGAGGCTTACCTCTTCCCCGATATCTGCGATCGTATATTCATATCCCACTCCGGATTCCGTGATCCAGTGGAGATATCCCTTATCGCTCCGCAGCTTTGAAAGCTCCAACGGATCTGCATTCACCGTATGGACAGCATCCTCACGGCTTTTTATGAATTTATCGCTGTCTTTGATGCAGCCTGTGATGAACAGCTTTTCCTTTGCTCTCGTCATGGCTACGTAAAGGACTCTCAGTTCCTCTCCCAGCGTATCGCTCCGCAGCTTTAATCTCACTGCCATCTGCTTTACGGTCTTCTGCTTATATCTTTCTTCGGTATTGATATATACGCAGCCGATACCCAGGTCGCTGTCCAGCAGGATGGCTTCGTTACTGTCCATCTGATTGACCTTTTTATCACAGTTGGCAAGGAAAACTACAGGGAATTCCAGTCCCTTTGATTTGTGGATACTCATGATACGCACTGCATCATCATGCTCTCCTATCACCGAAGCCTCTCCGAAATCGGTGTCATAGGTCTTCAGGTTCTCGATATATCTGATGAAATTGAAAAGCCCCCTGTAGCCTGTGGCAGCATATTCCGAGGCCATTGCCTTTAGCTTATCAAGGTTTGCTCTCCGGGTCTTCCCGGCGGGAAGAGCAGCGGCGTAATCATAGTATCCCGTCTCATCATAGATCCTTGTGATGAGCTCATCTATCCCCATGCAGCGGCTCTGACGCCTGTATTTATCGAGCATGCTATGCGCAAGTCTGAGCTTTTCCGATGCACAGGCTGTGAGTTTCTCCGGAGACTTCTTATAAGCCACAAGCTCATCATCTGTCAGACCTATGATCACTGACTTAAGAAATGCAGCCATCGGGATCTCCTTGCGGGGATTGTCTATTGCCGTCAGCATGGCTGTCACAGTCCTTACTTCCGGAGAATCGAAGTATCCCTTATTGGTCTCGCAGTGCGCCTGTATCCCGGCATCCAGCAGCGTATCCAGATAGATATCTCCCGCCACGTTTGCAGACCTGAGAAGTATCACTATATCAGAAAGCTTTGCTTTCCTGTATTCTTTCCTGCTGCTGTCCCAGAGCTTAAGACCTCTTTCCGGATCCAGCACTTCCTTTATCTTTGCCGCTATCATCCTGGCTTCGGCTGCATTCTTACTGTCCTCTGCTTCAAGCTCTGCGGTATTCACCAGCAGGAGTTCCGTCTCATATGCCTTAGTATCGGCTGCCGGAAAATCGGCTCCCTTGTTGAGTGCAGCATCATCATTGTACTCAACTCCGCCCAGACTCTTTACCATTATTCTCTTAAAAAGGCGGTTAACAGCATCAAGCACTTCCTCTCTGCTCCTGAAGTTTCTGTTTAACCCGATTACTGTATCGCAGCCCTCCATGCTGCCTGCCAGGGGGACGAAGCGGTCATATTTTTCCATGAATATCTCAGGCTTTGCCTGACGGAACTTATAGATGGACTGCTTCACATCTCCCACCATGAATACCCGTCCGCGGTCCATAGCATTTATCATGGCTTCCTGGATATCGTTGGTATCCTGATATTCGTCCACATATATCTCATCGTATCGCAGCTTGTATCCGGTGTCTGCTTCCAGGACCTTTAAGGCCATATGCTCGAGGTCTCCGAAATCTATTATATTCTTCTCTCTCTTTTTCTCTGTCAGCTTCCTGTCAAAATCCTTTGCCAGGTTTACAAGGACTCTGACATACGGCTCCACATTGCGTTCTTCTTCCTTAAGCTCTGCTATGTCTTTCCTTGTGAACTGATCTGTCCATTCCTTTGCTTTCTTTTTCAGATCCTCCCTGCAGGCTTTGACCCTTGCCACCAGCTGCGGATCGTCATTCTTCCCGCACCTTCCTATCCTTGGCCATTCATAGCTCCTGAGCACTCTGCAGAAGGACTCATAATCTGCACTCCTGCATACGTCCCTTATGAATTCTATATCGCTGAGGATGGTCTGACTGTAGCCCTTAGGTCCGCCTTCACGGCTGCAGAGCTCAGCCGCCCCTTCCATTGCGGGAAGATATGTACCTATTACCAGTCTTAATGTATCGGCAATATACATCCCATAATCAGCTCCGCCTGTCAGCTGGTCCTCATACCATCCCTGAGGATCCCTGTGTACCTGTGCAAAGGAATATATCTTGAGGATCTTATCTTCAATACCGGCTCCCGACGTACCCTGTCCGTATGCTTCCACAAAATTGATGAAGTCCTCATCTGCCTTTTCATAGTAAGCCTCCAGCATCTCTTCAAGTACGTCTGCCTTTATGAGCTTAAGCTCGGATTCATCTGCCACCCGGATATTCGGGTCTATGTCCAGCTCGTCTGTGTGATCTCTCACCACATCCATGCAGAAGCTGTCTATTGTCTGTATGCTTGCTCCGTCGATTATGGCGACCTGTTCACCCAGGCGCAGCAATACTTCCGGATCACTTTCTGTCTCAAGGGCATCCAGAAGACGCTGTCTTATCCTCTCCTTCATTTCTGAGGCGGCAGCTCTTGTAAAGGTCATCACAAGGAGGCGGTCAACAGACATCGGATCCGACCGGTCCATTATCCGCCTGATTATGCGCTCCACAAGCACAGCCGTCTTACCGCTGCCGGCTGCTGCCGACACGAGCAGACGCCTGTCCTTTAGCTCTATGGCCTTTAGCTGTTCTTCTGTCCACTTATTATCTGCCACTGTTCATCCTTTGAATACTTCTTCTCTGCTTTCATCCGGCAGCCCTCTATCTTTCGGTCAAACCCGCATACTGATCTGTATGCGCAGAAGCTGCAGCTTGAATAGCCGCTGCCTCTTAATTTGGGTGCTGCCTTTATTTCTCCGCTTACTATGCTCCTGCCAATACCCTCTGCCTTATGCTTAACATACGGGATGAGCATTTCTATCTCTTCCCTGGTATTCACACCCGCAAATCCCATCTGATCCTTAATCTCATCCTCAACAGACCTGTCGGCTGAGATCCTGTCCTTGTCTACGATAGGATCCTGCACGGTATAATAGTACATCTGCTCCGGCACTATCTCTCTGCCGTGAAATCTCTGTCCCAGAAGCTCCTGTACTGCTGCCATATACATGGTGATCTGAAGGTCATTGCCATTGATCACATCATTGAGGTCCCAGGTCTTGTTACCTGATTTGTAATCAATTATCCTTACTCCCGTTTTTCCCGGATCGGATTCATCTATATCCGTGCGGTCTATCTTTCCCGACAGCTCCATGACTCTCCCTGCGCCGATATCAAGCCTTGCAGCACTCAGATGATTCTTTGACGAGAACGGCCATTCCAGCTCATAGGGCCTGTAGCTGTCATCAAGATTTTTAAGCAGTCCCCACAAGGAACGGCTCACGACTCTTTCAACCCGCTTTACTATATATTGATTGCGGGCGCTGTCCGTATACTTTGAACCTTCGTCGTCGAGTAATGCCTGATCGATGGATTCCTTTACCAGCAGGCTCCTCTCCTCCTCCGTAAGGCTGTGCAGATCAATATCATTTTTACCGGCCTTTACAAATATCTTCTCCAATGCACCATGCGCAATATTTCCGATATCTATCGCGCGGAAAGTAAATTCCTCTATCTCCTTAAGACCCAGTCCGTATCTTGCAAAATACTGGTACGGGCATTTCGCATAGGTTTCAAGCCTGCTTACGGAACTGAAAAGGATATCTCCGTATAAGAGGTCTATGCTCTCCCTGCTGAGCTTTTCAGGCCTGTAGCTGTACAGTGCTGCCTCTGTGATAAGTGCTGTCCTCTTATCCTCCTTATCCCGCAGATATGCATAAAGCTCCTCAAATGTCCGGTCTCTCTCCCCGATACCATTTATCCTCAGTTCCCTGAGTCTGTCACCTATGAGGCTCACTGCGGAATTAACATTAAGTATCCTGATGCTGGCTGCTGCATCCTCAGTCTTCACCTGTGGATACAGCTTCATCAGATGCACAGTGATATAGGATGGTCTCATGGCCTTGCCTGATATGTCAAGACCGGCATAGCTTATGATCAGCTGCCGTGACGGCTTGGAAAAGATCCGGTATATATAATATCTCTGGATAAGGAGATCCTCCTTTGCCGTAGGTGCAAGCTCATAGCCTGCAGCCTTAAGCATTTCCTTTTCCGTATCTGTGATGACATTTTTCCTGTTGAGGAGCTTAGGCAGCAGCCCTTCGTTGGCACCTGCCACAAATAAGACCTTAATCCCATCTATCCTTGACCTTGTAAGATCTCCGATGATGACTCTGTCAGCTCCAGACGGGAGCACTCCAAGCTTAACCTGTTCAATACCGGCTGAGAAGATCCGGCTGAACTCATCGGCACCCATCTCCTCATCCTTAAGGAGATCCTTCATATCTCTCAGGATATTTTCTACGCTCTCGTATACCTTTGCATACTCACGCTCACGGCAGCGATCACTGCCGGCGGCAAATTCATCACGCAGAGCCTCAAGCTTGTCCTGTACATTGCAGCGCCGCATGAGTGCCGTGACGGTATCGACTATCTCAGGCACAGGCGCCTTACCCGAGGTAAAGAGCCTGCGCAGAGCCTCAAGCCTGTCAAGGACCTCATTCTTATAGTCATTGAGGACGCCTCTGTCCATATCTTTCAGATCCTCAGGCATATAGTCCCAGCTGCCGCTCATGCGTCTGTAACCCCTGCGCCCGCACTCATATATATAATTGTCGAGGACAAAAATCATATCCTCGTTTTCTTCAGGAAGACCGCTCTTTAAGTATCTGACAAAGCTCTCGTAGGAATAATCCGTATGTATCACATCAAGTGCCCCTGTTATCATCATGACGAGAGCATTATCGCTGATACCTATGGTCTCATCCATATAGGAGGGTATGCCTGATACTTCCATCTGATGCGCAAGCAGCTTACCGTATGCCTCCTGATCGGAGCATACGACTGCTATATCCCTGTACCGGAGATTATCAAGCTTTACCAGACTCTCTATGCTGCTGCAGATAAACTCGGCCTCTTCCTGCATGCTGCAGGCACGTACTATACGCGGCAGTAATGCTGCTTTCCCCGGCGTGGCCGGTTTTACTGTATCTTCCTGTTCCGCATCTGCCCTGCCGGCTTTTTGTATTTCTGCACCTGATATTACATCCTTAACTGCATCGGATGCTCCTCTGCCGGATATGCCTGTATCGTCCGCTTTGCTATAAGCAGTTGCTGCATCAGACACCTCAGTCAGCTTCGCTGCCTGTGCGTGATGATATACCGCGCCGTCATGCCTGAGGATGTGCTTTTCCATAAAGCTGTCTGTGGTAAGCACAGTATCCGCGCCTCTTATTACGCGGGTCTCGTCACCAAGCCTGCAGATACTGTCTATCATCTCGCGGCTCATACCAAATAGCGGATGCTCCTTATCCTCACCGATACTTACAGTCACTATCACTTCTTTTGCATATTCGAGGAAGCCTCTGACGATCCTGTACTGGATCGGTGTAAAGCCTGTAAAGCCGTCCAGTATTATCACTGATCCTCTGATCATCCCGCTGCGGTGGATATTGCGGGCCAGTATGTCCGGTATCTCTTCTGCGGCAATGTATTTATCTCCGATCTCTTTCTTAAATTCACTGTAGATAAGCTTAAGATCACAGAGCTTATTATTGAGTCTGGAGCCAAAGGCTTCATCAGTCTTTAAGCTGTCCGGTTCTATGCCATATTGATAAAGCTCTGAGATCATGGATTTGAGATTGTCCACAAAGCCGGGCTTGTCAAATCTGCTGCCCCAGATCCTGAGTTCTCCCCTGTGCGCATAGCCGATGCGCCTCAATATCATGGCCTTTTCTATATCGCTCAGTATCTGCGGGTTCTCAATGCCGAGTTCCCTGAACACCCTGTATGCCAGCCTTGAAAAGCTGACCACATCGATATTGTCAGTGGCATGACATGGATGCAGCCTGATTATCTCCTTTTCTGCCCGGGTAGTGGACTGTTCGGGAGTAATAAGCAAAAAATGACTGCTCTCATCAGCCATTGCGGCTGAGATGCAGTCAGTAAATACTTTATTGGATTTTCCGCTCCCGGGACCCCCCAGTATAAATCGATACATTTAGTCTGCCTCGGTATGAGATATTCTGCCCAGCCTTCATGTCCTGCTGATAAACTACGAAAGCCGGCAAAGTCAGATGTGGTTTCTGTGCTGCCGCTTTTTTGCACCGGCCACCCTGCCGGTCATCAGATCCACTGCGTATCCACGCCGGCGGATATCTGCGGGGCTGACAGGCACCTATTCTCTGATGCGGCTTTCAAGGAACTCGATCTCGTGCTCGATCACTTCGGTGGAACCGTACTGCTGGGCATATTCCTCAAAAAGATTTTTTGCTGTTTTGTAATCCTGCTTATATTCATAACAGATAGCGATGTTGTATTTAAGGGATGCCATCACATCCTCCTCACCCATCCCGGGATGATCGGTCACAAACTGGATGCCCTTCTGGAACCATTCTACCGCAGTATCGTAATCGCCGCTCTCAAAGGCAAGTGTGCCAATACGGTTGTACAGCTCGCCTGTCTGTGCTCCTTCTGTATTCAGTGCCCTCTCGTACAGCACTCTGGCCTGCTCAATGAACTGTGCATCCCCGCTCTTTGAAAGTGCGGTACCCAGCACATAGAGTGCCTGGCTGCTGCCGGTACCTACGGGATCCACCTCACAGCTGTGCTCATAGAGCTGGAGACATCTGGTAAGGCTCTCTCCGGATCTCACCCTGCTGATGACCTCCAGATTCATATATTCCGGCCTGTCACCGTCCAGCTTCCTGAGCTGGGCATAGGTATCCGCTGCCGATGCATAGTCACCTGCGAGTATCTGTGCCTCTGCCTTATAGCGGAGTATATCGATCTCCAGTGTACTGTATTTTCCGTCCTTATTACTGAGAGCCTCATCAAACCTGGCAACTGCAGCGCTGTAATCCCCCTGCTCCATAAAGCCTATGGCCTGCTCTCTCAGTTCCTTTTCCTTTCTGGCTGCCTTGCCGCAGGAAGTAAGCATGCACACTGCCATGATCACGCAAGCTGCCGCTGCCATGACCTTTCCTGTGCGCACCCGCAATTTTCCATTATTATTATTTGATCCCCGTACTGCCAAATCCGCCTCTGTTCTCATCTCCCAGCCTGTCCACGACCACAAAGTCAAAGGCAGGCTGATGCTCCATGATCCTGAACTGACATATCCTGTCGTTGGTATGTATCGTCACATCCCGTGTGGCAAGTGCCGGCCAGAACCACTGGTCGTCATCACCGCAGTAGCTCTCATCCACTATCCCCATCGAATTGGTCTGTATCAGTCCAAAATTCTTATAGGTCGAGGAACGCGGTACCACATGGGCCTCATAGCCCGCCGGAAGCACCATGCCAACACCGAGCGGGATAAGACGAAATTCGCCGGCCTTCATCTCGATGTCCTGCGCTGCGCGCAGGTCCATCCAGTCACTCTTGCCGGCGATGTATGAAATCCTGTCGATCCTGTCTGTGAAATATTTGATCTTAATGTCCATTGTTTGCCATTTCCTGAGCTGCCACTGCATCCACGATGGAATCTGCTGTCTCAAGCTTAAGGCGCTCCTGGACCGGGATCGGCTCAGTGCCGAAATTAAAGCCGACTTCCTTCTCAACCTCTTCAACTATCTCTGCTTCCGTGTCGCTGTCCATCGCCGGAAGAGCCTTCCTTGAGCCCACTCCGAAGCGTCTTAAGAATTCCTCGGTGGTGGCAAACAGTGCCGGCTTACCCGGTGCGTCAAGACGCCCTGCCTCGTATACAAGGCCGTACTCAAGAAGCTTGTTGAGAGCATACTCACAGGATACGCCCCTGATACTGTCCATTTCTGTCCTCGTGACCGGCTGCTTGTAGGCTACCACGGAAAGAGTCTCAAGTACGGAATCGGTAAGTACCTGCTTCTTGGGAGTCTTTGCCACCCTGATGAGGCTGTCATAGTACTCCTTCCTTGAGCACATCTGCCAGCTGCTCTCCAGCTCCACGATCTGCATACCGCGCAGCTCCTGCTCATACTTCTTCTGAAGGCGGAGCACTGCCTCACGTGCCGCATATTCATCACAATCAAGTGCTGCCGCGATCTGACGGGTCTCAACAGACTTACCCATTGTGAAAAGTACTGATTCAACTATCGCTTCCTGTCTTAATTCCTGCTCGTATGTCATGACTCAAAATCCTCCAGTCCGGACAGATCAAGCTCTGCTCCGGATTCATCATATTCATTTACCGTTATGTCGATGTCCTCACCCGACTCTGACTGCACTATACTCAGCAGCCCCGCCTTTGTAAGCTCCAGAATACCGAGGAAGGTCACAACGACCTCCAGTGTAGTAGGCTGGGCCTCAAGAAGCTCCCTGAAAGAAAATCTCTTATTGGCCCTGGTATAATCCAGAAGCCCCCTGATCCTTGCCTCAAGGCTTATCTTTTCTCTCCTGATCGTACCAAACTTGCTCCGCTCCGGATCGATACGGTCTTCCCTGCGCTTCATGACCTGCTGAAAGATCTCCTGCAGTCTTGCCAGGCTGACATCCTTAAGAAGATCATCAAGATCCACCGGTGCTTCATACCTCTGAACTTCCTTCGGGATACTCGGACTCCTGTAGAAATATTTCTGCGCATCGGCTTCCATATCTGCAAGCTCAGCTGCCAGAAGCTTCATCTTGCGGTGCTCAATGAGCCTGTCCACAAGCTCGGCTCTCGGGTCGACCTCTTCTCCGGTCTCAGGATCCACTTCCTTGGGCAGCAGCATCTTTGCCTTGATCTCAATAAGCGTAGCCGCCATAACCATGAACTCACTGGTCCTGTTGAGATCCTGATGCGGCATCTGAGCCATATACTCAAGATATTGTGCCGTGATGCTGGCAATGGGGATATCGTAAATGTTGATCTTATCCTTATCAATAAGATGCAGCAATAGGTCCAGCGGGCCTTCAAAGGTCTCCAGTTTGTACGAAATGCTCTCGCTCATAACCACCTCATTATAGCAAAAGGGATGGTTTAAGTAAACAAAAACAGCGCATATTTTGCGCTATTTTTTGATATCGACCACAACAACTTGTGGTTT
>DCHJ01000101.1 GCA_002314805.1 Lachnospiraceae bacterium UBA1755
GCCCGGTGGTCGGCCCCTACCGCCGCAAGGTGAAGTGGTCGAAGGTGGCTATGGCGGCGACGGCGGCAACGGCGGCATCGGCGGCAAAGGCGGAACCGGAGGCGACGGTGGAATCGGCGGCGACGGTGGCCAGGGCGGAACAGGCGGCGAAGGCGGCAACGGCGGAGCAGGCGGTAACGGCGGTAACGGCGGCGACGGCGGCCAGGGCGGAACAGGCGGCGACGGCGGCGACGGCGGAACCGGAGGAACAGGCGGAACCGGCGGAGCAGGCGGCAACGGTGGCAACGGAGGAACAGGCGGAACCGGCGGCAACGGCGGAGCAGGCGGTCAGGGCGGAACCGGAGGCAATGGCGGAACAGGCGGCGCAGGCGGCGCAGGCGGTTCCGGTGAGCAGCAGGACGCAGTTACAATTGCAATGATCCAGGGTGTTACAGCCAACAGCTGTACATCAGTCACAGTTGAGTATTATTATCTTGATCCGTTTGCACAGCTGGGAATGGTTTATCTTGAGCTTCATTCAGTAGCAAAGCTGGCTGAATATGGCATTACCATAAGCGATTTATATAATCCTACTGCCACTGTTCAGACAGCTGTAACGAATTACTGGAATGCCTATACCACTAATTACGGTTCAAAGGGCAGAGCATCCATAAGTGCATGGAATAACGAATATAAGTATACAGGGCTGAATAAAAACACAGGATATTATGTTGTGATGGGTCATACTCATATTGATGAATACAACAAAACGACAAGACTGATGGATGATTACATCAGCTTCACAACACCTCAGCAGTCCAATTCGCTAAGTATTGCGTTTATCAGAGAGAATACTGTGGGCGTTTCGCTGAAGCTTGAATCAGCCGACGTTGCATACAGGTACGATGGAGACACAAGGCTTTATCCTACACTTACGGCGATAGCAGTCAACGGAAAGCCGAAGGCAGACGGAAAAGCCAGACCCGATCAGAAATCGAGTACAGGCGATTACACCCTGACACAGCAGGATATCGAGCAGGCTGTTGATTCATCATTCAGGATGACATTTACGTTCTCAACAGGGAATGAAGAGACGCTGATGAGCAATTATAAGAATATTCAGGTGAACTTTGTAGGCGGTACGACACTTACAGTGATGTGCACCAATAATTTCTACACAGAGTAATATAAAACACGTATTTAGCATCTCCCGGCGGAGTCATAGATATGGAGCCGCCGGATTGAGTCAAAAAAAAGCAGGTAGGGAGTACTGATACTATGGAACAAGTTTATGCAGCAGTAATTAACGCAATTGGATGGATGGTAGGTCTGGCATTTCTTGGCATCGGAATAGGTCTGGGACGGCTTGGTGCCAAGGTAGCAGAGGCCGTCGGAAGAAACCCTGAGACAAAAAATGATGTTGTACATTCTGCACTTACGGTAGCTTTAATAGTTGTGGTATTGGTACTGCTGCTGTTTGCGTTCGTATTTCTGCTCTTGTACTTTAATCCTATACTTATGGCATAAGGAGAAAATGAATGCTGTTTTTGTATATAGGAGCAACGATAGTGATCGCATTGCTGACAGGATTTGTCCTCCTGTCAGTAGTTGTGGTTTCGCGCAGGGTTACTCAGGATATACGAATGAGGGCATCGGAGCTGCTCTCATCGTATGACGGTCTGCTGGAAAAAAAGAGCAGTGAGCTGGAGAGACTCAACGAGTCAATAGCAGAAAAAAAGAGGGAAGAAGAGAATTACAGGCAGCTTTTTGCAGCTGCCGAGAGCTCCCGTGAGGCAGGGGATGAGACTGCGTCGGATACAGAGCAGATAGTTATGAATACCGCAGAGCGTATGAGTACAGCAAGGTATCAGGACAGCAGGACAGCCGAGATTTATCAGAAGATCAGGGGTAATTTTGATTTCTCCCCGATCGATGTAATCAGGCAGCTGTCAGGAGGTGAGACGGCTGAAGGACCGGCTACCGGGCTGCTCAGGCAGCTGGATTATAAGACCATATGCAGTCTCTCAATGCTTTCCTCTGAAAAGCAGAAGGAGATCATGTATGAGGTTTTGGACGGTTCGGGCAGAACTCTGCTGGATGAGTTTATATCCGAACCGGGACCGTTCAGGGCTATCGGATTTTATGATTTCCTCAGGTCAAGGGCACAGATAGAGCCTAAACGAATTACTCTGCGCATTGCACCCACAGCACAGCAGAGATATTATCCTTCCAATGTGGATGTGATAGTGGATGATTCCATATGCGAAGGATTTCAGATCATCGTAAATAATAAACTATATGACTTCAGTGTAAGGAAGAGAGAGATAAGCTGATATGGAAGGAATTGTAAACTCTGTTCTTGAGAAAAAAATCGCAGAAATCAATGAAGGCTCCAATGCATATGAGATAGGTACTGTCAGCATGGTAAGACAGTATATTGTTGAAGTTACGGGTCTTCTCAATGTTTCATATTTCGAGAAGGTGATAATAGGCACCAGTGCAGAAGGGTATGTGGACGCAATCCGTGAGTCCTCTGTCCTCGTATCGCTGACGGTCATATATCACGCAGTTAAGATCGGTGATTCCGTCATGGCAACCGGAGAGGAGTATCAGGCAAAGTATTCTCAGAGTGCGACCGGACATGTGATGAGCATATTCGGAGAGGATCTTATGGTAGGCAAGATGCTTGATGATCTTGAAGATGTACCGATCGAGATGGAGCCGATCCCGATCATGGACCGTACAGCAGTTAACAGACCGCTTCTTACGGGTATCATGGGAGTTGATCTCATGTATCCGATCGGAAGAGGGCAGAGACAGCTCATTATCGGCGATAAGAAGACCGGAAAGACACAGATAGCACTCGACACGATCTATAACCAGAGGGGGAAGGGTGTGTTCTGTATATATGTTGCCATCGGTAAGACAAAAAAGGAAGTAAAAGCAGTTTACTCGGAGTTTCTGGGAAAGGGAGTAATGGATTACACACTGATCCTGGCGGCCTTTAATGACAATCCGGCACCTGTTCTGAGAAATACTCCCTATGCGGCACTGTCGATTGCCAGAAAGCATCTTGAAAAGGGTGAGGACGTACTTGTAGTCATCGATGACCTTAAGAGACATGCCGATGTCTGCCGAGAGATAGCACTGCTTATGGGTTCAACTCCGGGCCGTGATGCATATCCTCCGGATATCTTCTACAGCCATTCAAGACTGCTGGAGATGGGCTGTCAGCACATGAACGGAGGCAGTATCACCATCCTCCCGATCTGTGAGACAAAGAGCGGCGACATCACGGACTATATATCTACTAACATTATCTCGATCACCGACGGTCAGCTGGTGCTGTCAGCCAAGAACTTTGAAAAGGGGCAGAAGCCGGCAATCAATTACGGTTTATCGGTTTCGCGTTTAGGCGGTGCCGTACAGACAAGGGAAGTCAAGAGACTGGGACAGCCGTTAAAGAGAGAGCTGCTAAGCTATCTTGAGCAGAAGGAGATATTTGAACTGGCAGACCTGGACGAGATGGGCGAGTCACTCAAGAACCGGATGCGCCGCGGCGGGCAGATCATAAATATGCTTAATCAGGGAAGATATGCGGTAAGGACATCTGAACAGATGATCGAGGAAGTAAGGGAATTCGGTGAGATAGCAGAGTAACAGATAGGACGGCATATATGAATGTAAAAGCTGTAGTTAAGGTAATGAACTTCCATTCGCTCCTGCGTGTTGATTCATCGCGAAAGAGGGCGGAGCATTACGCATCAATGGAACGGGAGCTGGCCAGCATGATGAGGATCGTCCTCAACAACAGGAATCTGAAGCTGGACAAGCTGATAAAGCTGCCGGATCCGGATCTGCCGGTATTGAGGATATACATCGGGTCGGACTACGGGTTCTGCGGAAATGTCAACACGGCGGTCTCATCATTCCTGAATGCAGACGGCGGAGAGAAGGTCGCCATAGGAAAGAAGCTTAAGACCTATGGCAATGTGGCACTGTATCTGCATCAGGAGGATTTTGCCAGGGAATTTGAACAGATAAGGAAATATCTTGAAAGGGCGGTAACAGAGCGCTGCTGGTCAAGTGTGGAGCTCATTTATAACCGGTATTACAATGCCGGACTGATCAAGCCTGAGAGGACAAAGATATTCCCTCTGGATCTGGGAAACGCCAACGAGGAAGACCTTCAGGCCTATGAGGCAGACTTTATGATCGAAGGTGAGCCGGAGAGGATCCTCCGCAACATGATGATAACATATCTGATGTTTGAGGTTAAGATCGCAGAGGCGTCGGCGTATGCGTCAGAGAATCTGATGAGACAGAACGCCACATCGGAATCCTTAAAGAAGATCGAAGAGATGGAAGAGGAAGATCTGAAGGAAGCGCGCAGAGAGAAAAACCAGCGCTCGTTCCAAAAGACCATAGACAGTTATATCAAGCAGAAAGCAATAAAAAGAATAGGATAGAAACGGGAACTTAGTTATGGGATTTATTGTCAGTGTTACTAATCAGAAGGGCGGCGTGGGAAAGACAACAACGGCCGTCCAGCTAGGGAAAGGACTTCAGCTGTTTGGGAATCAAAAGGTACTCTTCGTGGATATGGATCCGCAGTGCAATATGGGGTACATCCTGGGAGTCAATGACGGAGTAAATCCCAATATTCTGGACCTTCTCACGGGCTCAATGAACACGGAGGATGTGATATCGCATTGCGGAGATATCGACATCATCCCTTCAAGTCAGAATCTTAGTGCTGTAGAGCAGTATCTCATAGGTGATTACAGAGAATACCGGCTCAGGAATGCCCTCAACAGGGTCAGGGAAAAATACGACTTTATTGTCATTGACAGTCCGCCGACACTAGGTATCACTACGATCAATATCCTTACTGCTTCCGATTATGTCGTCATCCCGGCGCTGGCAGATGTGATGAGTCTTCAGGGGATCGGTCAGCTGTTTAACACTATTGATGCAGTAAGAGAGTACTGCAATCCGCGGCTTAAGGTAACAGGAATCCTTCTCAACAGGCATGTTGCAAGACTGCTTCACTCAAAGGCGCTGACGGAGATGATAGAAGAGACATCGGTAATGTTCGGGACGGAAGTGTATCGGACGACGATCCGCGAATCAGTTGCGATACGTGAGGCGGCATCGGCAAGAAGAAGCATATTTGAATATAAACCCGGCAGTGATCAGGCAGAGGATTTTCGCAGTTTTATTGCCGAATTTGAAGAAAAAATCAGGAATTAAAGGAGTACGGTATGGAGAGAATGGATTTTAAGTCAAACAATCCCGCTATGGATTTTATTTCAAGGAATAATTCTAAACCGGCAACTTTTGAGGCATATGATATAGGCAGGAATGCGGAAGAATCTGCCGAGCGCATGGATGGGACCTTTATAGGTCAGATAGTGTCGATCTCAAGTCTTAAGGTTGACATTTTTATGGAAAAGCCGGTAGTAAAGGTGAGGGACCGGGTCTTTACGGAAAGGAGCGGCAGGAAATACTGGTTTGAGGTTGCTGAGATCAAGGGATCTGTGGCATCTGCTATCTGCTTTAATAATACCAAGGGCCTTTCCAGAGGACTTAAGGTATATCTGTCAGGTACCGGCCTTGAGGCACCCTATGATGATCAGATACTTGGACATATGTTCAGCTCCTACGGCGAGCCGATAGATAATTCGGGAGTGAGCGGATATAACAAGAGGAATATCTATGATAAATCACTTGAGATGAGCGAGATCATTATTGACGGTGATATCCTGTGGACGGGAATCAAGGTCCTTGATTTTTTTGCCCCGATGAGAAAGGGCTTCAAGATGGGTCTGCTCGGAGGTGCAGGAGTAGGAAAGACAGTGCTTATCAAGGAGCTTATCAACAATGTTTATAAAGGACTGCGATCCAATTCCGTATTCGTAGGAGTAGGTGAACGAAGCAGGGAAGGCAGGGATCTGTACGATGAGATGCTGGAAGCCGAGCTTATCGACAAGATCTCCATGGTGTTCGGACAGATGGGTGATAATGCCATGTCAAGGAGCCGTGCCATGTATACCGGTCTGACCTGTGCAGAGTATCTGAGAGATGAGAAAAAGCAGGATGTGCTTCTTTTCATAGACAACATATACCGTATGGTGCAGGCTAACGCAGAGATCGCGACCGAGCTGGCACATATGCCCATCGAGAACGGTTATTCGCCGGCTCTGCTTACCGAGATATCAGAGGTAGAGGAGAGGATCAATTCAACGGAAGACGGCTCGATCACATCCTTCCAGGCGATCTTCATCCCTGCTGATGATATTACAGACGGTGCCGTACATGCTATCTCAAAGCATCTTGACGGTCAGGTCGTACTTGACAGAAAGGTTGCAGAGAAGGGCCTGTATCCGGCAATAAATGTATTTGCCACGACATCCACACTGATAGATCCTGAGGTTATCGGAGACAGACATTTCAGGCTGGTAGAAAAGAGCCTGAGCATATTGAGCAGATATGAAGAGCTTGAGCAGATCGTAGCAGTACTTGGTATCGATGAATTATCCGAGTCGGATCATAATATATTCTTCCGCGCGCGTAAACTGAGGAACTATTTCTCGCAGCCGATGTTTGTTGCAGAGCAGTATACAGGTATCCCCGGTGAGTTTGTAGCTATCGGAGATGTACTTGATGATGTTGAGGCAATAATCAGCGGAGATCTTGATGATGTGGAAGAACAGGACTTTACATATATCGGAGCATATTTAAAGACGAGGAAATAAAGAATGGCTAATGGTAACGGTACCGGGACGATCCCTCAGGGATCGATAGTAGCCCGAATTGTTGATGAAACAGAGGGACTCAGGGTCATATCCGATGTCAGAGCAGTAAGGATCCATAGCAAGGACTATGTTTTATTGATCATGGATGATTATGCCCCCGCTCTCGGAGAGGTGGAGGGTGACGTAACACTGCTCTCCGGTGACGACGAGCTCGTATTCAGAGGTATCAAGGGCTGCTATAAGCAGCAGAACAATATTTTTACGATGATAATAGAGGAACGTGTGACCGAGGAAACGGCATGAGTTTTTATAATAACATAATCAGAATATTCGCTTCAATAGAGCCGGCAGTGCCGCAGGTGATAGTATGCTTTGCGGCAACTGCGGTGGCGCTTATTGCGCTGATGACCTTCGGTGATATGATCTGGATCAATCAGAAGCGCTTCAAATTATATGGAATATTCTATGGATTGAGTACGTATGACTGCCTGAGGCTGGCAGTATCGTGGATAAGACTGATACTGACCATTTCTATAGTAGCCATGTTCAGGGAGCTGGCAACGATCCATTATATTGTATATGCAATAGAGGGCATTATATTTGTATGCGATATCAAGCGTCCGTCGAGGATATTCATAAATCTTGTATGGTTTATACTTCAGTTCCTCGGGATCGTAGCGACAAGTCTTCTTTGCGATTATATTAAGTCAATGATGTATGTAAGTGTCAGTATTTGGGTGATATATATCTTTTTATCTCTTTTCCTGGTGATTTTCAGTATTTTTATTTTCCTGAACGAGATCGATCAGGTTTCCCAGGACAGAGTACTTCTTTTTGATAATAAAGAGACCGGAGTGAATGATGGAAGAAAACAGACAGAACAGCTCAGTGAGCTCAAAGCAGAAGAAAACTAAGAAGGATCTATTGATAGTGCTTGGCGGAGTGATCCTCATTGCAATAGTAGTTATTGCTGTCGTGCTTGTTGTGAAAAAGAGCAGCCAGAAAAAGGTCGAGGCAGAAGGACGTCAGTATTTTGGAAATACAGCACATGTAGTTGATAAGGGTACAGTACTGTCCAAGACAGAGGATGGCTCTACGATCGTGGAGAAATCCGGAACAAGGTCAGTCATCACGGAGCTTCCTATCTATTATGATGAGGACAGGAAGTTTACCATTACGGAAGATATGATCTACTATACTCCGAGAGCAATTGATTATCAGCGGGTCGACCATTTTACCGACCTGTATCTTGATGATAATGACAATGTACATGCGATCGTAGGCGGCAGGGATATTTCTCTGCCAAGAGGCTTTCTGTACAACGGGAAAAATATGTACATTTTCCTTGAGGAAGTGACTCTTAATGCCAATGGACATGATCAGGTGCTGCCGCCGCTTTCTTACGTGGAGACCGGAAAAACCAATACATCCAATGTATTTGATTTTGAGACCAAGGAATTTTCACGGATAGAAACACCCGAGGATATAAAGGTTTCGGTACCGGAGAATGACTATACCGTATATTTGCGTTCCGATACTCTGGAGACCTCAGACGGAGTAAAGCATTTATTGTATACAAGACCGGATCTGCTTGATCCGATAAAGTGATTATTGATAGAAAGTTATATGGGGAGCACAGTATGAAGAATAAGTTTAAAGGTTGGCTCATAGCACTTTCGGCTGTTATTATCGTTGTTGTTATAGTGGCATTGACGGCACTTTCTAAAATAGCTGTATTGGGAGAAGATGGATATGCGGTTCCTGCAGCCGCAGCGATCTCACAGGGACTTCAGAAGGGTGATAAGGAGAAGATCACCATGCAGGAAGTCCGTTATGATGATGTCGTTTACGCAAATGCTCTGGGATACTATGTCGGCGAGAGCCATATAGGCATTGATAAAGCATTTCCGATATATACCAACGAAGGAAACACCCTTCGTTTCCTTGACGATGAAAATTATCTTGTAAGCCCGTCGATCGAAATACTGCCCACCTACGAAGGCTTATATCTTAATAACGGATATACCTTTAACCAGTTCTTTGATCAGGCAGACCCGACAGAGTATATCCTTCTGGCTCTTAATAACGGATTCTATATTAATGCACAGCCGGCAGTATTTACCAATAAGCTCGGCTCTAAGGATATCCCTCTCAATTCGATAGTCAGATTCACGGATGATTCGGTCAGATGGTATTCATACAATGACGGAGGCGTGTTGAAATACGGTGATGAAGAGTCCGTTTTTGATGCCTGCATTACGATCGGAGAACACACCTATTACTATAATGATTTCCTGGATGCTCTCGGTCTCATACAGAAAGCTATAAGGACGGGCAAGCCGGTCCTTCCTGATCCGGAAGCTCCTGAAGAGCCTGCTCTTAAGGAAGTTCCCAAAATTGAAGACGGAGCTGAAGGTACATCAGGCACAGACGGTACGACAGGTGCGAGCGGTACAGCCGGCGTGGGAGAGAATACTTCTGCAGAGAGCGGAGATGAAGATACTGTAGTTGTCACAGATACGGACCCGGTGGTTGCTCAGGGGACTGTTGTCGTGGAGGTCGACGATCAGGACAATTCCAGTGTGGTCACGGAAAACAGTACCAAAACCTTTGGTTACGATTCACCTGATGGAGAGAGTGCTGACCAGCCTGTGACGACAAAGAAGAAATACAGTGCGCCGACAGTAAAGCTCACATATCTCGACGGTGAGATGTATGGAATTGTCGGCGAGATGGAAATAACAGATGATGTGAAAAACCGTTCTCTCAGGGGCGGAGTCACAATTAACGCATATTACAAGCCGGATGCAGACGGAAGTGTGCCATCGGATATTCCGGTTGCAACGATCTCGGAATCACTCAATGAATCAGGACAGTTTGTGTTGGGCGATTTTATGCCCGGTTCTACTCTGGTATTCTCATATTCATACAAGTATCTGGAGTCCAATTCTGATAATTCAGCTGTTGAAGAGAAAAGCTATGTTTCCGCACCTAAGGAGATCGTCCTGGAGGATTATGATCCGGATAAGATCAGTCCGCTTAAGGCAGCATGGACAGAGTTATATGCCGGTGCTGAGGATGCATTTGTGTTTGAAAAATTCAGAGTTCTCAATGCGGAAAGCTGTTCCTTAGCAGATCTGAAGACTGACAACAGGAAGAACACACTCAGCCATCTGGATCACATTGCTGTGGAGCTGGAATGTGAGAGCATTGAAGGCACCGCTCCATCAGCTGCTCAGAAGATCAGTACTCAGATCGGGTATGACGGAAAGGCTTCAGACTATTCTAATGGCGGTTATATCTTCCAACAGGATATTACTGTCAATTCAGCAGCCATGAGTGAGGCGGAAGGCTCGGCAGTCAGACTGCAGAGTGACGGAGTTTATAAATATACGGTCGGCGCAGTTGACAGGTTTGGCAACAGGCTTCCCATGGATATCGATATATCCGGTAATACCGGAGTGCAGGGCGCATTTAAGGCGCATGTCAGCAATACTCTGCAGTTTGATAACTTTAACGGAACCGGATCAGCCGGTTTCAGCAGCAGGGTATATACGTGTAAAAAGCTTCCTGCAGCTTCGATTACAGTACTTAAGAATGAATCGAGCAGACTGGAGTTAAAGGCGTCCGTGACCAAGGGAACAGAATCGCTTGTAAAAGGAACCGGCTTCAGATTCTATATGATCAAGGGCAGCAGCGGCGGAAAGGAAGTGATGTCCGGAACGATCAACGGGAAGGCTTTTTCCGGTCAGAAGGAGCTTCTCGTAATGCCTTCTGATCTGCAGTCAGGTGACTTCACGGTAGTGATCAATAATCTGACAGACGGAGATTCCTATGAGGCCTGTGTTGTGTGCGATTATGATGTCACACCCACTTCTCCCAGAGCTGTTGACGGCAGACTTCCTGCAGTTAAAGAATATAAAGCAGGAAGCAGATATATAAGTACTATCGGAAGTGAGATGAGGATCCCTGAAGTCAACATCGGCAATATCAGGCCATGGTACTATTCAATAAACGCTGATCTTGAGATCAACGATCCGGATAAGACCATAGTCGGAGATATTAAGGTCGAAGCATATAAGGATCCTTCATGCACGAGCCTCATTGACAGTACAAAAACCAAAGCGGCCGGTGAAATATTCCTCGGAAATATGGAGCCGGGTAAGAAAGTATACCTGAGATACAGCTATACATATCTGAAAGGGAAGAAGGGCTTCTCATCTGCCGCTTCGTTTGTATCAGGTATTATCCCGGTATCACTGCCGGTTTATAACGGTGCAGGGTTCACACCCGCAAAGGCTTCCTGGGATGAGGTTTTTGCCGCATATCAGAACGGAATGCAGCTTGATTCGGTTAAGCTTGAGAACACCTCGGATTATCAGCCGGGGGATAAAACATATGCAAATATTAAGAAAGACACGCTGAGTCACATAGAAAGTATACTGCTCACACTGAAACCGGAAGGAAAATCGGAAGAGTATCTTATCACGATGGACTCCGGCTTTGTGTCCGGGGCAAAGAGCAGACCGGCCACGTTTACAAGCGTAGGAAGGCTTGCTTATTCCAACAAGAGGCATGTGTATTCAGTGGAAGCACTTGACAAATATGGCAATGTACTCCCGGTGGTGATCGATGCCAATTCATCAGGCTCTGTGGATTATCGTTCCTTCAGAGGAAATATTTACACCAGAAAGGCCCTCCCAAAAGCTTCAGCTAAGAGTGAGACCGATCAGGTAAAGAATGAAATACATCTGACTATAAGAGTAAGTGACAGTGACGAGGCGATCGTCAGGGATAAAAACCTGAGCTTTTATGTCACGGATACCGATTACAGACGTGTAAGGATCAGCGGCAGGATAGCAGAGACTGGGGGAGTATCATTCTCAGACAGAGACAGCATTGAGCTGACACCTCACAGACTTACCTCTGAATATGAGATCGTGCTCACGGGACTTGAGCCGGGTAAGGATTACATCGCCTTCGTTGACGGAACCTGCAATTTCACACCGGACGGCACTGCAGGCTTTACACCGATCGCGGACCAGATCTGCAGGCTGCTTGAAGAGAATTTCACACCCGAGGGAGGTATAACACCCACACCGGAGGTCGAGGAATATCAGGTGCCCGAGGTTACGCTTACATCACTCGGCAGCTGGATATATGCGGTTACGGGAAAACTGGATATTGTTGACAGGACTACTTCGATCAACGGAGGAGTCATGGTTGATGTATTCACAGACATTGAAGGAACCGGTGAGACCTATCAGGACAGCGAAGGACGTACGGTATATCCTGCACGTGACGCAGCCGGAAAGGAGATGTATTCGGGCAAAGGAGATCACTTACAGTCCAAGGTCAAGACTTCTGAGGAATTTGCCGTCGGGACACTGAAACCGGGAAGTACGGCATATTTCCAGTATCATTATTCTTACAAGTATACGGTTACAAATACGCTGGGACAGAGAGAAGTCCGAAAAGCGACAGTATATTCTGACATTACCAAGGTCAAGCTTGAAAAATTTGATCAGTCAGAGGTACCGGAAGTAAGGGTGAGCTGGAAGGAAGACTGGGCTTCTGATACAGACACCTTCAGATATAAGGAGTTTGAAGTAACGGATGCAGTCGGATATGACCGTCAGGCACCTGTATTTACGATAGAAAATTACAAGAAAAATACGACCGCCTTCATAAATCATCTTGAACTGACATTAAAGAGCAGGACCGATGGGCAGGAGCGTTACATTGCGATAGGAAAGGATTATATCAGTGCGGCATCCACGGATGTGATCACATTCGTGGCAAAGGATGCAGGACTGAAGCCGGATACAGTATACGATTATTCGGTAATAGCCAAGGACGCATACGGAAATTTACTTACACTTAAGATCGGAGAGTCGAGGATAGACAGCTCCGCTTATAAGGGTGCGATCTATACAAGAAAAACAGCTCCGACAGCGAGCATCAGTGAGATCTCCAATGTGGTCGGAGACCTGAAACTGGGTATATCACTTGGATCCGATATGAGCATGTTTGTCACCGGCAGTGAGCCTGTGCTCAAGGTATATGGCGGAGTCAGTCAGGCAGATGTACAGACGATATCAGGAAAAGTGGACGCTCATCCGTTTGTTAAGAAAACGGAAAAGAGCATTGATGTAACGAGGGCAGAGCATCAGGCAGTCATCGAGAGCCTGGAGCCAAATACAGATTATACAGTTGCGGTATGCGGCAGCTACGATCCTACCCCGACGGTGATCCCCGAGGGACAGCCGCACCTTGCACTTACGGAGTATGATACTCTTGCCTGCCTTAATGTTCATACGGCAGCGCCTATGGGCGAGGCCGAGATGCCGACAGCAGTCCTCGGAGAGACAAAGGTCTGGGCATATGTAGCAGATGTGGCAATGAATATCAGGGATAGAGACAGGCTTCTGGATGACGGAGTGACCATCACTCTGTATTCCGGAATAAAGGGTGCTTCTCAGGATGCAGATCCTGTAAAGGATGTGTTTGGAAGGGATGTATACAGCCGTGATAACTATAAGGGTACTGAAGCCATTGCAGTCAAGAAGCTGAAGGGCAGCGGAAATGCAGTATTTGATTCGCTTCAGCCGGGAGCAGATGTTTACCTGCAGTATACTTATTCATATACGTACGATAAAGAGACTATCGTTACGGACCCTGCTACCGGTAAAAAGATCAGGACAGTAGTAACCCATAAAGAAGACAATGCTTCTGACTATGTTAAGATCACACTTCTTTCATCTGACAGTGCGCAGATATACCCCATCAGTGCGCAGTGGAAGGAAGTATTTGCTGCATATGAGAAGGGCTTTAAGCTTGAAGATGCAGTGCTTAAGAATACCAGCAGCTATACTGAAGGAAATAAGGTATTCAGCAACATGATCCTGAATACCCTGGAATACGTGGAATCATTAGAATACCGCTTCACTGCCAAAGACGATGCATCCTACAGCGTGACAGTGGAAATTGGTGGCGAAGCCATAGGATCAGCTAAGGAAAGCACCGCGGGTTCAGGGCCGTCCTTTGCAGATGCGCAGCTTCCGGCAAGAAGTGATACCGAGTATGAATATACGGTGACAGCAAAAGACCATTGGGGAAATACCATACCTATGGTTATCAGTGCCGGCGGCGGTAAGGCAGTCGGGTACACAGACTTTAAGGGGACCATCTTTACCAGAAAGGCAAAGCCTTCGGCAGACATCAATAAGCAGGACAACGAAGAAGATATTGTAAGACTGAGCGTAACTGTCAAGGATACCGATGCTGCACTTATTGCATCTTCTTCAGAGCCTGTAAGGTTTGTAATGAAGGACTCAGAGGGTCAGACTTTCCTGATGGACGGATACTATTCTGTCGCAGGTCAGCAGACTGCTGTCTCCGGCGCCGGTGAGATAATCATACCTGACGGCTGCAAAGAAATGCTGATAACGCTGACCGGTCTGTATGATCCGACAAATTACACTGCCTATGTCTACGGAAGCTATGACCAGCAGCCGGCAGCGAGAAGCGGAGCTGTTGACGGCAGAGTAGAGGCACAGCATGATGCTGAACTTGGAAAGAGGGACTTCAGTGTAACCGGCCTGCTAAAGGTGGGTGTTGACCTCGAGGATGCATTTGTTTACGGTGTGACCGGAAAACTGAGCATTAATGACCCGTATGCCGTACTTAAGGGCGGCGTCACAATGACTGTCGGCAAGTCCATGACAGGAGCTGGTGTGCCCGTACAGGACAGTAAGGGAAGAAACGTATACCATGCCTGCGATGATGACGGCAGCGTAGTGTGTACGGTGAATTCAAAAGAAATGCTCATCGAAACAAGCTATTCTTATTCACAGGAATTTGTACTGGGAGAGCTTGAACCGGGCAGTACTGTATATTATCAGTATAAGTATACATATGAAAAAGAATCCGGCGGAGGAACAAGGACCGTCTATTCCGATGTGACTGAGATCAGACTTCCGCAGTATTCCGCAAGTCTCCTGCTGCCGGCATATATGGATGTGCAGCATAACAAGGCAGCCTATGATGATACCTGGGGGCTCAGCAGTGTAAAGCTAAGGAATGACAAGTCATATGATACTTCAGCGTCCTTTACAGTTGAGAATTATAAGAAGAATACAGTCGCTCATATAGACCGTATTGAATATACATTCCGAAATACCGTATCTGATAAGGCTGTATCGGATAAAATCGATGCCGCAGCCGTTTCGAGGATAAGCAGGGCAGGATCAGGTACATCTTATGTGGGAAAACACGGATTAATGGAGCCGGACAGTGTGTATTCATATTCTGTGTGCGCATATGACAAATACAATAATGTACTTCCATTCAAGATCAGTGAGGACAGCATAGTAGATAAGGACTATTCCGAATACTCAGGAAAGATCTATACCAGAAAAGCTGCTCCGGCTGTGACCGTCACACAGGCAGACAGTACGGTGGAAAACACAGCACTTGTTGTGGATGCATCAGACTGTCTTGACAGCTTTGCTGCAGATGCTGAGCTTGAATTCAATATAACCGCTGTCGGCAGCAATGACAGACTTGATCTCCACGGAAAGCTGGACGGTACTGACTTTGCGAAGACTAAAACACTGAAGTGGAAAGTATCCGGAGGCAGGGCAAGCATCGATCTTGACAGCCTTCCAAGCGGTACAGTGCTCAAGGCATATGTCAAGGGCTGTTACAATGCAGCTCCTTCAAATCTTCCGGAGGGAATGACAAAGGACGATTTCAATGTGACGGTTCCGGAAGTGATCGGTATGCTGACATTCAGCACGACTGCAGAAAGCGGGGAGAAGATCATTCCGGGCGTGGAGCTTGGGGCATTTGAAAGCTGGATGTACGGCTTCAAGACCAAAGTAACCGTTACTGATCCTTCACAGATAATTAAGAACAGTGTTAATGTGATAGTATATTCCTCTATCGAGGATAAGAACGGTCTTGCTATGGCATCGTATAAAGATGCAGAAGGCAATCTCAGGTATCCGCATGCAGATACTTCGGGTGCATCCGCATGGACGGGAGCAGAAAGACTTATTAATAAAACTGCTAAGAGAACTTCGGATATCCTCTTTACGGATATCAAACCGGGGTCAACAGTGTATATTCAGTATGCGTATGAGTATTCATATACTGTCGACCACATCACGGTTGATCCGGAGACAGGAAAAAAGACCAACAAACCGGAGACAAAGAGTGCATCAGTACTCTCTGATCTGATTGAACAGAAGATTCCGGCGTATGCTTCAGATAAACTCGAGCCCGTGAAGCTGTCATGGAATGATAAAGGAGAGGGTGTATTTGCATCAGCTGCCAATTCCTTTGCTTTGTCAGATGTCCGTGCAGAGAATACATCATCATACGATCCCCTGGATCCTTCCTTTGAAAATGTTAAGAAGGATACATTGAGTTATGCTTACGGCGTTAAGCTGTTTATCGAAAAGGACGGTGATGGTGCGCAGGCTACTCCTTCAGAGGTTGAGATGAGCCATCTGTTCGTTGAGAGGATCAAGCGGGAAGGCAGTTCATTCAGTGCTCCGGCAGGAGTTCTTAAGGACAGCAATACTAAGTATCGCTATACCGCAAAGGTATATGATAAGTATAATCATGAACTGCCGTCAAGGCTTTATATCGGGTCAGACACAGAAGCTGCAGCAGGATATATATATACCAGTAAGACTGTGCCGACAGCCAAGATAGACAGAAGTGCGATGGCAAATGGCAAGGTCACCTTCACGATCTCCATGATCGATCCCGACAGCTCGCTCAAGGCCGGTGCTGATCTGTCATTTATCCTTACGGACGGGACAGGTAAGGCACAGACCATATCTGGCAGCCTTAACGGCGTCGCTTTCTCAGGCCTTGAAAGCGTAGTACTGGATGGCAGCAGGGCTGAAAATCAGGTAGTTGTCAAGGATATCCTGCTTAATACCGATTACACGGTCAATATCATGGGCAGCTATGATCCTCAGCCGGACGGCTGCGAAACCATGACAGAGGCTGAAGGCCGTCTTAAGGAGCAGACGGATGTATTATTGACGAAATATTATTTCAATATCCAGACCGCAGGCGGAGTAGAGTATCAGGATCCGCAGGTGAAGGTAGAAGATATCACTCCCTGGGCATATGCCATCGGAGGAAGCCTTAAAATAACTGACCCTGCAATGACGATTCAGGACGGTGTGAAATTAGAGGTATACAGCACTGCACAGCGTTCGGCATCATCGCGTATCACGGGACTTGCAGCATCACGGACCAGAGCCTTTGTGCTGACGGCAGTTAAGCCCGGTACCACGGTATATCTCGGATATGAATATACATATTGTGATGAAGCAGGAGCATTGCATACGGTTGCTCCGGCTCTGGTACCGGTAAAGCTTCAGTCAGTATCAGAGATCGAGCTGTATCCGATAAAGGCTGAGTGGAATGAAGTATTCGCAGGCTATGAGCAGCAGCTTGAACTATCAGGCATGAAGCTGAGGAATACTGCGGACTACGATCCGGCAGTACGAGATAATCTTGATAATTATAAAAAGAATACCCTTGGACTGATCAATGCCATCAGGCTTAAGGTTACACCTGACGGCATGACTGAGTCAAAGACGCTGAATGTCAGCAATTCCGCAATCAGGGACGCACAGGCCACATCAAGCGAGGGAAGATATATTTCGTCCAGCAACTCGCTGGATCCGGATAAAAAATATAGCTACACTGTAACAGCTTATGATGATTATGATAATGAGCTCCCGTTAAAGATATGCGTAAATAAAGCGACACCGGATGACGCAGATTATTCGGATTACAGAGAGTTTACAGGTACGGTCTATACACGCAACAGGATCAATGCGTCTGTCAAAGAGAAGAAGAATACACTCGGAAAGCTTGAACTGGAGATAGAGATCAGCGATCCCGACCGTGCCCTGATCAACGCTGCAGATGATAAGCTTATCTTCAATTTCTATGACAGCGATCATAAAGCATGTCTTGTCAAGGGAAAGCTGGACAGTAAAACCGCTATTAATTCCTATGCAGTTGAATTACCTGCAAAGGAGTATGCTGAAGATGTTCTTAAGTATACAGTTCAGATCGATAATGTAGATCCCGGAAGGCTGTATTACGCTGAAGTGACAGGATCATATGATCCGACTCCGACGCCGGTAAAGGGCGCAGCCGGATATCCCGCACTGGAAAAGGTGCGTAAGCTTATCGGCTCAGTCAAGATCAATACAAAGGGTGCCGATGCTGCAAACCGCGCACCCGAAGTAACCTTCGGAGAGTTTATCCCGTGGACATATGCCGTCGGCGGCAGTGTTCAGATCACTGATAAGGATAATGTAATGACTACCGGTGTCACTGTTACGGCAAGTGACGGCTCCGGAAACGTACTCGCGCAGGCCACGGTATTTAACAGCGGTGAATTTGCACTGTATCCGCTGGAGCCGGGCAGCAAGGTTTATGTGACATATTCCTATGACTATGCTGTTAAGACGGGAAAGTGGGAAAAGAATGACAGCGGACAGTATGTGAATGTCATAGAGAAGTATGTGGTCAATTCACCTGCTCCTGTGGAAGTGCAGCTTCCGCAGTTCAGTACTGAAGATGTCAATAAGGTCAATGCATCCTGGGAGATCGAAAAGGCTGAGTATATGGACAGCTTTGAGCTGCGTCAGCTTAAGATCGCGACACCGTCACAGTACGATGCAGCTGCCAAGGTATTCTCATTTGACAATTTCAGGAAGAATACGGCGATTTATGTAGATCATATCGATCTCAGCCTGAAGAAGGCCGACATAGCAGCAGATCAGGCATCAGATTCAGTTTTCACTATATCACGTAATACTGTAAAGCGTGCAATTGAGCTGCCCACATCATACTATTCAACGAGGACACTGGAGGCAGATTCTGCATATCAGTATCAGGCAAAGGCATATGATCAGTATGGAAACGAGATGCCGTTTGTAGTAACTGATAATGATGAGGGTACCTTTGACGGATATATCTATACAAGAAAGGGTGCACCCAAGATCAGCATCAGCCTTGTTGAGAATGTCATAGGCGATATGAGATTCAAGGTGACTGTAAATGACAGCACGTATGGTTCTCTGATCGAAGATCATGACAGCGGCGAAGGTCTGATACTCGCTATTGAGGGTACAACGACGGCATCACCGAGCGAGACCTATACGCTCAATATGCACGGTACGATAAAGAAGGATGACGGTGAGGCAGTACGTTACGGCACAGGTCAGTATGATCTTGCAGACAGTCTGACACTGCTGAGTGATGCAGGTGAACCGGAATTCAGCTATACGATATCGGATGATAATCTCGAGCTGGGAGATAAATATGTGATCAGTATCACAGGTGATTATGATCCGACACCGCAGGCACTCAAGGGCATATATCAGGTGCCGCTGGTTGAGAATACTGTACTTGCAAGGTCATCATTTAAGGCTTCCGACGGTACATACAATGACCAGGGTGAGGAATCCGGCGGCGGCAGCGGAGGAGGAGAAGGTCATGAAGGCTCGCAGATCAAGCTGTACATCCAGCCTAAGATCGCCTTTAGTAAATATGACCCGTGGATGTACGCAATAGGCTCCAAAGGAACTATATCAGATCCTACGTCTTCGCTGGCAGGCGGAGTAGCATTTACTGCGTATCTGGGAGTAGACGGACTTGGCAGGCATGAGACCAACGAGCATGGACAGGAAGTATATTCCAAGGATGACTATCATGGAGTGGGAGTTGCTACTCGCACGGTAAGGTCAAGGACAGGCGAGTTTGTGCTGGCACCGCTTACGCCGGGATCATCATATTATATCCAGTACACCTACAAGTACAACCCGCTTCAGGTGACAGTCATTACTGAAGAGGGGACACGAAAGAAAACTGTTGAGACAGAAAGACTTCCTCAGGAGAGCTTTACTTCTGACATTGTTAAGGTTACCCTTCCGACAGTAAGTGAGGTCCTTGGCGATCCGCAGAAGTATGGCAGAGTCTATGATGTATTGTGCAGCTACAAGGATAATTTCGCGGGCTTTGAGGATACCTTCGGCTTCATGGATCTTCGTCTGACCAATACCTCTGATTATAAAGAGGATCCGGAGGAGTTTACCTTTGCCAACTATAAACTGAATATGCTTCAGTATCTCAACAGGATAGAAGTGACGCTTACCAGAGAAGGTGAGAGCGGCACCAAGGAGTATACCGTTACCAAGAAGTATTCTGACGAGGCAAAGATAACAGGCATTGACTGGACAGGAGTCGCCGCGCAGGAGAAGGATATTCTTACATCCAATGCAGTATATAAGTATACAGTCAGGGCGATCGATTCCTACGGAAATGTGATCCCGCTTTCGGTAAAGAATGGCAGCGATAAGCCTGAGGATTACACCCTGTATATCGGTGAGGCATATACAAGAAAAGCAACTCCAAAGGTTGAGTTCAAGACTGCGGAAAACAAATCGGGAAAGATCACTCTGAAATTAACGCTGACCGATAAGGACTCAGCTCTCCTTCGTGACAAACCGGTGCTCATCAGTATTAAGGACAATGCAGACTACAGCTTTGCAACCATGGGCGGTACGCTTAAGAAGCCTGACGGAAGCACGGAGCAGCTGAAGGGTAAGCAGGAGCTTGAGCTTACAGACGCGGGTGAGTACACACTTTCTCTCAACAGTCTTGCATTCTCTCATGCATACAAGATATATGCATATGCCGACTATGACCCGCAGCCGTCAGCCAGAGCAGCGGATCCGGAGGAAAGCCGTGTTAAGAAGGTTACCGATGAATGCATTGGCAGCTATCTCTTCACGACGGCTATGATGGAAAGCGGAATCTTTAAATTCAGCACATCCATAGATGATGAGCTGATCACTTCCGATTCTGCTGTCATTGAGTATACCATGGAGAAAGAGTCTACTCAGGCAGTAATGAACATGATCTCTGAGATGAGGCTCGTGGTAAGAGATACACAGAACAGGGATGTGTTTACGTATACTATGTACAGGGATGAGCTGTCAGCAGTACTCCCTGATCCGGAGAGTGAGACCTTCGTGGTCGCAACCAAGTCAGAGACATCTCCGGAGCTCGTTATCCACGGACCGTGGAGGACCGAGACTGACGGAGAGACTCTTCAGAATATCTGGGATCAGCTTTTCGTACGGCAGAGGACCATTGAAGCTGTAAATGCGCAGGGAGATCCGGTAACAGCCTATGAATACGATCCGGCAGCAACTATCGTCATGGATCTTCCTGATGATCTGCTGGAGTCCGCAACAGTCTACAAGCTTGATGTAGGCATGGTTGTTGTACAGGGCGGCGATGAATTCGGCATGAAGACCACATTGAGCAACAGCAGGCTTACGACCAGAAAGCTGGCGCCTGTGGCGAAATATGATGAAGTATTCACAGCCGGCAATGTGCTGGAGCTGATCAATCCCTATGTCTATGATAAGGATACAGCACTGTCGGGCGAGACAGCATGCTACATCTATTCAGGTACATCATGTATAGGTAAGGCAAGTATCGATGTCAGCCATAAGCTTGACGATAAGGTACATGCAAATATCCGTTTTGATTCACTGGATGAAGGTGCTGTATACGATATTATCATAAGATCACAATACTACAATGACCATGTGAGCGGCGGTTCACCTGTCACGCTTGATATCTGTTCATGGAGGATAACTGCAGGCAGCAGGCTCAATGGCAAAGTAGAGCTTAAGGAGCTTAAGTATCAGTCTGCGATCGATACAAAGACTCAGTGGCTGTATTATACGCCTGAAGAGGTGCAGGAGCTTATCGATAAGAGCAGCAATAAGGAGCTGACAGGCAATGACGCATGGACCAAGTCCACATCAGGAGCCTATGAGCTGCCTGAAGGAGCTGCTGCCATTGCAGTGGATACACCTCTCCCGGTCGGAACCTCCAATGTCTATGTGGGTGCTATCTTTTACAGTGTCGGAACTAACGGAAAGCTTACCGAGAGATGGAGAGCCAATAATACCAGGGGTGACGGCGTATTCGCAGTGCCTGATAACGCAGCTTACGTTAAGTTCTATCTCGATACCGCGTACAGCTTTGCTGAAAACGGACTTGATGTCAGCTACTATACAGACGTTAAGAAGATCACTATTGAGGATTCCGGTGAGCCGGAGGTGCACCAGGGATGGAGGTACAGTATCTGGGATGATCCGACTCAGCTGCCGTATGACGGCGGTAATTCCAGCGTATACTGTATCTATATGGTTCCTGTCCAGCCCGGTGAAGCGTATCTGATGAGCACTACAGCGACGTACGGTATGGATGGACATGTAAGCTGGTATGATGAAAACAAGCAGTATATCAACAGACTGACAAGTACCGCCGGCAATTACATGATCTCTGTACCCGAGGGCGCGAGATATGCAACCTTTGTGTGGAACAATCGCAGTACGGTATTGAGTGGAGCCTATGAGCCATACCGCATCGTTTCTGCAGGCAAAGCAGGCAGCGAAAAATACAGTGCGAAGTACAGTGTGCGGGTACAGGATCTTGGCAGATATCTGGAAAAGGAAAGTAAGGATGGTATAGCAAGAGCAACACTTACAGTCAGAAGATCGGAGTCATATACTCAGCCTGACTGGAAGGATTATGATACCCAGACCATAGAGCTTAATGATATGGGAGGCGATGACGGATGGCTCTATGATGAGGTGCTGTCACAGCGCGGACTTGCTCCTGACAGCTATTACAGTGTGACTGTATCCGTGCTCTTCCATGGAGTCAGCATAGATCTTGACACCCGGTATTTCCGTACGGATGCGACCTATGAGGTCATTCATAACTTCGGCGAGATGCAGAAAGTGCTGAGGAATCCATACGCCAACTTTATCGTTGTCAATGACTTTGAATACCGTGCCAATATTTCAACTTCAAGCTTCACTCTGTATGGAAGCATAGATTTCCAGGGGCATACGATTACGATGAACCCCAGTGTGACTAACGGTATGAGTACGGCAAGGCAGGGCTCGATCAGGAATCTTGTACTCTCCTTTGCGGATGGATATTCAGGAAATTACAGACCGTTTATCTATTCAAACAGCGGAACGATGGAGAATATCATCGTAAGGACTGAGGGGAAGTTTACCAAGACAGAATACGCATATGATGACTACGGACTCCTTACATGCGTTAACTATGGTACGATCCGCAATTTCATTCTCGAACTGGGAGATGATCTTACATGGGACAGAGCCGCAAACGGACAGGCAATGTTCCTCCTGTATGGCAATAATTATGGAACAATAGAGAGCGGCTATGTATACGGAGCAGTCAAGCCCGACGGGACGAAGGCTAAGCTCATCGTCGGAGGACCTGACTGGAAGGGATATACTGCACAGAGCAATCAGTACTTCATGTTTGGAAGGAATTATGGAACTCTGCGCAACGTATTCTGTGTCCTTGACTGCGACAAATATCAGACAGACCTGAATCCGAGCTTTAATATTATTCTTGAGCAGCCCAGCGGTTCGTCGGTAGAGAATCTCTATTACGTAGGCGATACCACGCTTATCAAGACAGATGAGACCAGGGAGACATCTGTTGCCGAGAATATGTTCTTTTACGGCGATGAAAAAAGGTATGGAACCGCTGACAATGTATGGCGTGTAACCAAGGTTAAATATTTGAGCGGTACACTTGAGAGGGTGACATACTGTGAGCCCAACAACCTGTCGGATACATTGTGGCAGGCAGCCCGTCTTGGCGAAGACGGTGAGGTATTTGCAATTAACAGCAATGTCAGCAACGGCTTTTATCCGCGTCTGATCCTTCCGCAGTGCATGCAGAAGAATCAGAAATATCTGCCTCTGCCGGAGAGTCAGATGGTACTTGAGCCCGAATATATGGGAACTGATATCCTGGATTATACCGGCGACAGTACGGGTATTATTAAGGTGACCTTCAGAAATCCGTACAATGTCAATATTGAAAGCATATCCATCGGCAATCTCACTACTGAGATCATAAGTCAGGGCAAGAACAGTGACGGATACTGGGATGTACTGCTTTCTGCCAGGGTCGATGAGGAAGCCGGAGACCAGTACCTCAGTGCATATACTGTCAACAGCTTTGTATATAGCGGTATGGCGATACCTACTGTAGTAGGAAAAGAGAGTACCGGCTTTGAGTTCTATAAGCAGATCAACAGTATTGATGACTGGGCAAGGATCAGAGAGCATACTAACTGGAACTACAGACTTAAGACTGATCTGGATTTCGCAGCAGAGACCGACGACTCGAGGATCCAGCTCAGAGCTGACAGCAAGGGAAAGAATTACACTTTTACGGGCAAGATCGACGGCAGGATGGATAATGATCTTGGCAACTGGGCGATACAGAATATTACCCTGAAGGATCATAACTATCCCAGCATCATATACCGTACTAAGGATGCTGCAATTACCAACCTGGATGTGGAGAATCTCCGCATATCCGGTGCAAGGAGCTGCACCGACGGTCAGCATGGCTTTATCGGACAGGCAGAATATACTGTATTTGACAATGTGCACCTGAGAAATGCAGAGCTGACAGGAAGCGTTGATGTGGGTGTGCTGGCAGGTACGATCCTTAGATCAAATGTCACCAACTGCTCGGTAAAGGGAGCAAAGATACGTGATGTCAAGACCGACCGCGAATCTGTATACGGAGGTCTTGTAAGTGATACGACCTCCACACTGTATAGAAGTGTATTTGTAGTGGGTCTTGATATGTCAGTCGACAAGTGTACCAATATCCTGGGTCTTGGAGGCATCATGGGCAGAGCCGACGGATGCCGCTTAAGTGACGGCTATGCTACAGGCATCATCAAGGGAGCATCCAGCTATGCAGGAGGAATTGCAGGTTCCTATTATAACAGTATCAACCTGAACAGCTACGTTGACACCAGTGATTACTCATCATGCTGGTCCAATGTTACACTTGATATCACCGGCGACCACGTGGGCGGCATATTCGGAAAGGAAAATGCAAGAGGCACGGGAATCTTTGCGATAGGCGATATTTACTGCAGAAACCTCAATGTGCATCGTGTAGTAGGAAAAGCAAGTACAAACGGCAAGATGAAATCCGCTTATGCAGGTCAGACAGTGACGGATGTAGACGATGGCAACAGAGATGATGCTGACTATCTCATCACAGAGGAGGACATTGCAAAGTGGAATGTCTGGGCAGACAAGATCGGCATTGATTCCAACTGGAACCTTCAGGAAGAGATATCTGCAGGAAAATATCCGAAGGTATACTATTATCCGGCGAAGTATGATGCCAACGGTGAGCGTGTGCTTGTTGAGGATCAGATGGATATTTATCTTCCGGGTCAGGCCGGAGGTCAGATCCTCACGGTAAGTGACAATGAGTGTATATATGACCCTGAGGCAAGGGTAAGCAAGGATCAGCCGTCTCTGGGCAGATATCAGGTCAAGGCAGCCATTGAGCACCCGGGCCTCAGTGCGGCAGATTTCGAAGCAGGTGTCAACAGCGGTCAGTTCTCTGTCACGGTGGATGGTATGAACTGTACGGATTACTGCGAGGTCATGACTCCGGCATCCGGTGAGGAATCCAACAGTATTACAATTAACACGGCGGTATATTCCGCGGCATGGGATATCTACAGGCTCAGAGTCAGGTATGAGATAGACGGCGTGAGCTATGAACTGATGCGTGAGGTCGAGTATACCAATGTATCAACCGGCGAGATCGCGGAGTGCTACTGGGAGATCCGCAGTATCTATGACTGGTATCAGCGTGTCGGTGAACACGGCAAGAATTTCGAGAATTTCCGTTTCATGGTGCCTGTGTCCTTCGTTGATCCGGATACCGGAGAGCGCAGCTTCGGACAGACAGAGAACTACGGCTATACCGAGAGCGATTTCAGAAATCTCAGGATCAACAGACTTGAGGGAGTAACTGAGATCGGCTCGGAGGTACCGACAAGCGGTATCAGGCATTTCGAGTACAAGATCAATTCCGAAGGAGATCCGTGGATCATCTATATGATGACTCCGATGAGAGATTTCCTCATAGAGGATGCCAAGGCCAATCTGACCGATACAGAGCTCAAGACTGCGAGGACGAGGACGTCTGCTATCCAGTTCTGCTATGGTCTGGATAACTGTACATTCAGGGATATCGAAGTAACGTCGCAGTCTCAGAGTATGCAGAAGTCTGCATTTATCTATCAGAGCTACAGACCGGTGGAAAATATTGACGTGGACGGGATAAAGTATCACGGTACGGCAGCTGCAAGTTATGTTGCAGGACTTATGGTATACGCAACTACTGTTAATAATCTCACGGCATCCGGGATCGATATCGACCTTCCGAGTGGCAACGAGGTAGGCGGTCTGTTCTTTAGTACATCAGGGATTACCAATGCTGTAATTACAGACGGAACTGTTAATGCAAAAAGTAAGGCGGGTCTGCTTGGCAGCAGCAATAACGGAAATATCAATGGCATAGTAATCGGAAGTGAGGATACCACATGGAGTGTTACAGCATCCGGTGAGAGTGCCGGCGGAGTGACGTATTGGACCAATTCTCCAAGCAGAAATGTTACTGTCAGAAACGGTACAGTCAGTGCAGGTACAGGTTATGTCGGAGGTGCCTTTGGTTACCATTACGACAACTGCTATAGCACACATGGCGAAGGCATGACGGTTTCAGGACAGGGCTATGTCGGCGGACTCTGCGGATTTATGTACTGGAGTATCAGCGACAGCTATATTGTAGATTCATCTGTCAGCGCAAAAAATCCCGGAGCCTCAGACAGTGGAATAGGCGGTATAGTAGGATACCTTCAGTTTAATATTACCGGATGTACTGTCCGTAATACCAGAGTAACAGGATACAATACTGTGGGCGGTGCAGTCGCAACGGTGCAGACTGGTAACAGATCCCATACCTTCAACAGTATATATGTTGCTGAGGATGTGACCGTAACTGCGACCAGTCCGGCAAATTGTAACGTGGGCGGCATAGGAGGTACCATATATTCTCCTCTGGCAAGCAATATCGCCTGCGGAGCGGAGGTGACTGCAGCCGGCAGCAGAGCCGGTGGACTCTTCGGCACAGTCAACCACCAGTCAGGGTACTATACATCCATCAAAAACTGCTACTACAACGGCAGGATAACAGCAAATGATTACGTCGGAGGAATCACAGGCTACAACAATAATTATGTGTCATATACAGCATATGATACCGTATCGAAGCAGAATGTTACTGTCAATACAGTGACCTGGCTGACCTCCTCAGGACAGGGAGCAGACAGCGGCAGCTATAAGACGAGGTCGGTTGCAGACAGGCTGCTTGTCTCAGGTACCTTCAACAGCAACGGCACCAATGTATCTGCATGGTTTAACAACAGATATGATACAGATCCGGATACCGGCGAAAAGTGCGGTGACAGTTTCAAGCTGTACATCTGGGATCAGACTTGCATCAACGGCACTCCTGTTAATACAGCAGAGCTTCCGATGCAGTCAGGCAAGTATATAAGCGCAGAGGATTACAGGAAGGATGCTACATACAGAGAGCTTGGCTTTGGAGATGGATTCTGTCTGGATCAGAGTATGGATGTCATGGTGACTTACATGCCGTTTGTCATATACAATGGTGCTGTAATGAAATACTCCAATTACTCGGTATATGCTGTCGATGCATCCGGCAGGGAGACCGGTACGGTTAAGGCAGGTATCAGACTGCCTGATTTCGGGACCAATCCGGATGCCACAGTAGTATATGCATCGGGTGTTGATACTGTAAACATAGAGGTATCAAAGCATGTGGACTATGAGACTCCGTCCAATAAATTCCCTGAGGCATATGTGATCCTTGACCATCTGGATACAAGCGGTACCCAGTATATCAATACAGGCATCAAGCCGGATCTTGAAACCACTCTGGAGATAAAGTTCAGACCGTTAAAGAAAGGCCTTACGGGCGGCTGGGTAGATATAGCCGGAATAAACAAGGGCGACACTGCTCCGGGCGCGTTTACGATCAGGGATTATTACGGGCAGCAGCTTGGATCGCTTCTCTGGTATATGGGCGGTGCCATGCTTACCGGTGGCAGCGGACTCATCTCCTATGCAAGTGACAACACTTTGCGTATGGGACCGGAGGGCGCTGATATCAATGGTGTCCACTATGACTGGACACATACACCAACCTATACAGATATCGGTATGACGCTTACTATCATGAGGATGAATCCGGCCGGAAAGTCTTGGAGGAGTACGGGGCAGAGGTGGTATTATTCCAGGATCTATCAGGGCGATGAATTGGTTCAGAATCTTGTAGTATGCAGGAGAAAGAGTGACGGCGTCCTGGGCATGTACGATACTGTCAAAGGAAACTTCCTGACCAATGCAGGAACCGGCAGCTTTGTAGCCGGACAGCCCTTAAGTACTGCAGATGCCAGGGCATTGCTTGACGAAGCAGATGTGACATATCCTGAGGATTATGAGAACGGCGATAGCCAGGATAAGGAGTCATTCCCCGATAGCTATATACTTCTTGATTATGCAAGATCTACGGGTACTCAGTATATTGATACAGGCTTCAATGCAACATCTGACAGACTAAGAGCAGAGATCGGTTATGATGGGACCAGCAACGGTACACATGCATGGGGATTTAAGGCAAAAGCCACTGATACCAACTATTTTATGACGTACTATACTGGCGGCTACGATTATTTCGTCTTCAGGGGTACCAGATATGCGCAACAGAAATACACAGCCGGTGTTAAGAGAGATGGTATTTATGACTACGACGGGACAACACTTAATGTTACCATTAATGGTATTAAGGAATACACTGGTAAGACATCAGGCTTCCTCGGAAAGGAACTCGGCAACTTTATGCTCTTTACTGCAGGTGGCTTACACGAGACAAGCAGAAGATCCAGTACCTATATTTGGTATGCAAGGATATATCAGGACGGTGTACAGGTCAGAAACCTTGTTCCTGTGATGCGGCGTGAAGACAGAGAAGTCGGCTTCTACGATATGGTCAACGGGAAGATGTACTGTAATGCAGGAACCGGAGTACTGCTGCCCGGCAGTGCACTCAGCGATGAGGATGCCAAGGCAGTCCTTACAAGTGCTGGTATAGCATATGATGAGGATTATACCAATGCTGATGGTTTGTTCCCGTCAGATTATCAGCTCCTTGAGAGCATCACATCGGGCGGTGTTGCTTATGTAGATCTGGAATACGGCTTTAAACCGGATGATGAGGTATACTACAGATTCAGTCAGAGCACAAATGCCAATGATAAATATATGATTTCACCTTCGACGTGGAACAATAATAATAACAGGTTTGGCATGGGTGCACAGACTCAGAAGTTTGTCATAGGATATGGTGCAGCTGGTACGAATACGACGTATCTGCTGCCTGAGACCACGTTTGATTATGCCGTTCATGACTGGCAGTATAAGGATCATGTATTTAGTGTCACCGACCTCGGACTGTCCAAAGATGTGTCAGGCATAACCTTTGGTGCAGAAAGCAGCAATCTGAGACTGTTCTATGGGTATAATGCAGCAACAGCCGGAACAGTATACTCTTATAAGCAGGTAAGGAACGGAGCCACGGTCTGCGATCTGATCCCTGTAAGACTTAAGAGCAGTGACCAGCTGGGTCTGTATGATGTTGCAGCGCACAAGTTCTATACCAATACCGGACTGGGAACATTTACAGCAGGAAAGGCACTAAGTGCTGCAGATGCCAGAGCATTGCTGGATGAAAAGGGTGTTTCATATCCGTCTGGTTTTGACAACGGTGATACCGAGGGTTCAAAGAAGCTTTATGAGCTCTATCAGCTGGTAGACTATATCCAGTCTTCAGGGGCACAGTATATTGATACTGGCTATGCTCCCGGAGCAGATGCAAAGATCTATGCAAAGTTTGAGAGCTCAAAGCGTGAGATCGACGGTACAGGATACATCCTGGGCTCATCAGTTAATGCGTCTGTCCTTAACGGATACTCGATAGACATTAATGAAAAGAATGAAGTCGGCTTCAGGGATAATTCTGCTACGCGTACGGCTGCGGGCATTGCCATTGAACCGGGTGAGGTACATGAGTACACCCTGCAGAGTGACAGCCTGACCATAGACGATCAGGCAATAGACGGACTGGGGGCACACTTGAGCACCGGTTTGAACGATCTGCTGCTGTTCCGCAGCAATACCACAAGCGCGGGATATATCAGCGGTAAGATGTATGGCGTAAAGATCTGGGACGGAGATACTCTTGTAAGGAATCTTGTACCATGTATCAGACGATCCGACCTGACAGCCGGTATGCTGGATCTGGTCAATAATAAGTTCTACGGCAATGCCGGTAAGGGAGTATTCTCATACGGCACATTGCTGGATGATGCATCAGCCCGCTCGCTCTATACAGAGGCAGGAGTGGCGTTGTCATCAGATTTCACCAATATGGGTACAGGTATCGATGTGGATCATCCTGTTCACCTTGGTGCTGCTGATGTGACCATTACATACAACGGAAATACAGATACCTACAGGACGGATGAAAACGGCGTGCTTACCTTCGGTTACGATTTCGTACATGACATCACTGTCAACGGAGTGACATGGAAGGCAGAGGACTTAAGGCGGACTATGACCTTGTCCAATCCTAATTCCCCGGCAGCAACCGCAGCAGCCAAGGAAGCAGGTGATACATCGAATCTTGACAGGGATATCTGGTACTACATTGATCCTGTTGCGGGAACACTGAACTACGGTACTGAGTCCCGTTGCGGAGAGCCTGCAGACATACCGGCTGATCAGTATATGTCTGTAGAGTACCTGCAGGGAACCGGAACCCAGTATATTGATACCGGATTCAAAGCATCAACAGACAGGATAAGGGTTGAAGTCGGATATGATGGTTCGAGCTTGCAAAAAAATGCATGGGGCTTTGCAGGTGTGTCAGGTGATACAGGCTGGTTTAATCCATATTCAAGATCGAGCGGCTATGATGAGTTCTGCTGCGGAACAAATTCCGGCACCGGACTTAAACTGGCAAATCAAAAGTATACCGTTGGGGTTAAACGCGACTGTATCTATGATTATGATGGGACAACACTTGACATAACCATTAATGGCGTTAAGCAATACAGCGGTACTCCCGGAAGCTTCATAAGTCAGGAGCGTGGCAACTTTATGCTCTTTAATACCAGCGGAAAAGTTCAGGCGAGCAGAATATCAAGCAGCTATATCTGGTATGCAAGGATATATCAGGATGATAAGATGGTGCGCGAGCTTTATCCTGTTGTACGTATCTCAGATGGAAAACCGGGTATGTTTGATACCGTAGGACAGAAATTCTATGGAAGTGTCACTGATAAAGACTTTGTGTACGATCCTGCAGAGGTTACGCATTACCACGAGGGGACACAGGTAGTCAGCGGTACGGTTGATATGGGAGATGCCGGAAAGCCGGTCAATATCTGGACAAGGATGACAGATGCAGGCGCAGTTACAGAAGTGCTTACGTCCGAGGGCGCGGTGTATCCTCTTGTACCATCTGTTACCCAGCCGGAAGAAGAAGGAGCATTCCCTGACGGATATCAGATATTGGATTATGCCCAGTCAACAGGAACTCAGTATATTGATACAGGAATTAAAAACTGGAACAATACTTTGGAGTATGAGATAAAGATGTCCATAGAGCAGCAGGCAAGCGGGACACATACCTATTTTGGAGCATGGGATGTATGGAATACCGCAGGCACCAGGATCCCGGGAATATCAACATACTCTGGGTATAAAGTGGGGAAATCATTTGTGGCAGGAGGATCAAGTTCAGTAGGAAATGATCTTGGAATCCGCAATGGACAGACCGGAACGATAGCGCTTAAGGGAGATACAATGAGCTGGAGTGAGGGAAGCTCTGCTGGCTTTAACAGAGGCAATGAATTCACCAACAGTACCCCGATCACACTGTATGCTTGTTATTGTGGTACAAAGATCAACGAGTATGCTGTTTACAAGCTGTATCATGCTAAGTTCTGGCTGGATGGTGAAATTGTCAGAGATCTGATCCCTGTGATGCGAAGATCCAACAAGCAGGTAAGCTTCTATGATGCGGCAACCGGAGAGTTTTATTACAAAAAGGGAACCGGAGATTTAACAGCAGGTACACCTCTGAGTACGGAGGCTGCAAAGGCTGTGATGGAGGCAAGCGGCATATCCTATCCTGATGATTTCGACAACAGCGATGCAAGCAGCAGTAAATTGAATCTCAAGTGCAGTGTAGGACTTGGCAGCATGTCAGATCCGGCGGTAGGAGTTAAGGATTCCAAGCCGTTCTGGAGTACCAATATCGTGGTTACAGATACGCAGACTCAGGCTCAGGCATCGATGCCGCTGTATGACTACCATAACTTCTCCAAGCTGGGCGGCACTCAGGGAGATGCGCAGGACGGTACACTCCTGGGTATGAGACAGTACATAGAGGGTGATCTCTCATACAACGAGGCTCCTACTCAGAATGTTATCTATGATCAGATCATCCTGCACAGGGATCCTGTCATTGAAAATGAGCCGGTGCTTGACGAGACATCAGGACTTCCTACAGGTACAGTTAAGAGATCTATTACCGGATACAATAATTACATGGCAGTACTCGGCACAGGCGGTGTATTGACTACCAATATTGCCGATGGTGCTGTTCAGAGGCATTCCGTTGAGGAGATCAATAACTTCTTTACATCCAAGGATCCTATCATCATGGAGCGTCTGTCAGACGGAACGATCGTGATATATGATTATGTAAGAGGAATGAGGATATCCAACGTTACGCTGACTAAGAAGGCAAGCTTCACGAGCTTTGCACTGGATAAGGTAGTGAGTCTGACAACCGGTCTTACCGGAGGAGAGACGACAACATCCAAGGCCAGCGGTTCGGAGCCGGCCAACGGTCTTACCGTACTGGGCAGCTCGAGATTCATTGTGACCACGGCTGCTCCTGCTAAATCAGCAATGACGACAGTGACCAACGGTACTGCGGCTGATACAGGCGGTACGGGTTCAGGCAACCCTGATCTCAATAGTGCAGCTTCAGGTACGGCCAACGGCATAGATAAGGATTCCGTACTGGGAGTCATCACAGGTACGGCTCCGAACGGTACCAATACCGCACTTACTTCAGGTGGTGAGACAAACGGTACCAATACCGAGAGCGGCGAATCCGGAGATATTGGCGGTACAGCTCAGCTTACATCCATAGAGGATGAGGATGAAGGTATATCTTCAGGTGCTTCGGATAATGTCAGGGTCGTTGATGCTGAAGACGAGGAAGCAGAGTTTGACGAGGCTGAAGCAGAGTTCGAGGAAGAGGAATCCGAGGAAGACGAAGAAGCTGAGTTCGGTGAAGAAGAGACTGATGCAGATAAGAGTCATGAAGAGACGGAAGTAGCATTCACGATCGAGGACGATATTCCGCTGTCTACGGCAGTCTATATCCCGGGAGAGGGAGTTGTGGATATGGAAGGCAATCAGGTTGCCGGAGAGTCTGAGGTTACCTATGTTGAGGGTACCGGCGTCTATATCAACAATGAGCTGGCATTTGAAGAAAGTCTGTTTAATACAGACCGCGGCTTCGCGGAATCTGCAGGAAAAGCGGCCGCTTCAGAGGCAGGAGCAGCTTCCGGCGGAAATTATGCGAACTCGGTACTTCTTGTAAAACCCGGAATGGCAGCAAAACAGCTTTCGGCAATATTCGGTTCAGGTATCAGCATGCAGGATCCGATCTCAGGTGAGCTGGCAAAGTATGTACTGGAGGATATGCTCAAGGGCAGAAATACGAAGGTATCTGATGCGCTCGCAAGGAAGGCTGCAAGTGAGAGCCGTGCTGCCCGTGACATGAGTTTAAGGAACAGCAGACTTGCAGAGGAGTATTTCGAGAACATGGAGGCAGAGTATCAGCCGCTCGATATTGAGTATGCACCTCTTGCGATCAGGGCAGGCTTCAGGAAAGTGATGGAGAATGACGAACGTGGCGGCACCCTTCTGATCGTGGCGGCTGCGGTGTTCGGAGCTCTGGTACTGGCTGCGATCTATTTCGGAGCTATCAGGAAAAAGGATGAAGATGACCGGAATGCAGCCTGATAAGGGATGTATAACAGCGAAAAAGGAGTTAATATGCTACAGGAAGAGTCATTAGAGATCAAGGAGGCCATGAAGGTCACCAGATACCGGCAGCTTAATGAAGCGTTCCAGAAATTCACCATTGACGAGGAGACCAACCTCAACGAACTGGTGAGAGTGGTCCTGGAGAATACAGTCAAGGCGATGGATGCCGTAGCAGGTACCCTGTGGTATTATGACAGGCATGGGGATGGCAATATTCATATCAAGGCAGTCTACGGGGGCGGCGAGATGACAGGTATCACGCTGCGCCCCGGAGAGGGTGTGGCAGGAAAGGTAATTGAATCCGGCACGTCTGCGATGATCGCAGACTGCCAGAAGGATTCGCGCTGGGCCGGCAAGGTGGACAGAAATACCGGCTTCAGGACGGAATCAATGATCTGTGTGCCTATCTTTGTTGAAGAGGATATATTCGGATGTATTCAGATCATCAATAAGGTAGACAGGGATATCTTTGACAAGAAGGATCTCAAGTTTGCGGATTCACTGGCACAGTATGTTTCAGGGATGCTTTCGTCGTGCCCTAACGAGCTGCTTAAGCAGTACAATTTCTTCCACAGTGACTGGGATGAGAAGACGACCTTTGCCAATGTCTTCCACAATGATAACGGCATGAAGATGAGAGCAGTCCTGAGAAGCATGGAAGAGATACAGAAGCTGTCGGCGGTTCAGCGTGAGAGTGTATTCTATCATGCGGAGAAGATCCGCAAGATACTTAACGGGCGCAGAAAGGAGTCATAGGTGCACAAGAGGACATTTTGCAGCAGATGTATTGCCATAGCTGTCATTGCATTCACAATGGCACTTACTGCCCTTGTCACAGTGTATGCGGCTAATAAAGAGGCGAAGGAACCTAAGGACTATACTATCAGTGATGCATCTCTCAGGCTTAATTCTGACGGGTCTGTATGGGCAGGCTGGGAAAAGTCTCCTTCAGAGACATCCTACCGTGTACAGCTTCAGGCCATGAAGAACGGGAAATGGGTGGATGTAGACAAGTATATCAACACTCGTGATGTGAAGTATGATTTTTCTTCAATAATCGCCGCGAAAGGCACGGCATATTACAGGATATCCGTATATCCGCTCAGCGGAGGTCCGACAAAGTACAGGATATATTCGGCAGACTCATCGGATGAAGCTCTTGCAATTGATTCTGCCTCGATCGTAAGTGTCAGGGCATATGCGGATGCACAGAGAAAGTCCGGGATAACCGCAGGGTGGAACAGGACTTCAGATGGCAGCTGGATATACTATGATTCAAGTAAGAACATGGTCAAGAACGGATGGCTGCGGGACAACGGACACTATTTCTATCTCAATGACAAGGGCATCATGGTAAAGGGCTGGCAGGCGATAGAAGGCAGATGGTATTACCTCGAGCCCACCGGCACAGCTGAGCATCCCGAGGGCTCCAGATGGTCCGGTACAACAACTCCCGACGGATATAAGCTGGATAGAAACGGAGCCAGATTAAAGGCAGACGGAAGTGTGGAGACAACGACCGAGAATACGGTGTCATCGGATGGCTATGTCAAGGTCAAGATGACCAAACCTGCCAATTTCTTTATCAATAAGGCGGGCAATCTCCAGTGGGACAATGTGGAGAATGCGGCCTTCTATACGATAGATGTCAGTATGGACGGTACAAGATATTTCAATCTTACAGTGACATCACCTGTCCTGAGGATATATTCAGGCACTAATGCAAGGTCATCAACCAACAGAGTATATCTGGACGGACTGCAGCCGAAGAACGAGGATGAAAAGATCGAGGGGACTGTAACACTGCAGATATCCGCATGCAGCGAAAAGGTAGGCAATAAGTATACCAAGACTAAGCCTGTGGAAATAGCAGATCTTGAGCGGTTTGCCTGGGAGCATTCGTATGAGGGCGAATTCAAGAATGTCGGCAGCAAGCTCTGCTATGAGAATGATGCCGGGGAGAGAGTGACCGGATGGCAGGAGATCGGCGGCTACTGGTATCATTTTGATGACAGCGGATATGCTTCAGGTCCAGGATGGTTCGAAGATACGACGGGCTATACCTATTATTTCGATGAAAGGCACAGGATGGTGACCGGAGAACGCACGATAGACAATGTAAAGTGCAGCTTCAATGACGGTTCGGATACGACACGTCCGCTCGGCGCTTTGATGAAGTAGACAGAGAAAAAGCCGGTTTGGTTGACAGTGGGGGACGGTTCCGGTGTAAACATACGTTTACACCGGAACCGTCCCCCCCTGTCAACCGCCCCCCC
>DCHJ01000020.1:0-1825 GCA_002314805.1 Lachnospiraceae bacterium UBA1755
CCGATACGACCAAAACCATTAATCGCAACTTTAACTGACATTTTAAATTCCTCCTGAATTTATATAAAATCTTTTGTTGATTTGTTCACAACGCCTAATATTATACGCAAATTTTGTACAACTTGCAATATATTCTTATGTCTTCTTAACGCATTTTATTATGTCTTCTCAGCGCATTTTATTATGTCTTCTAATTACATTTACACAGAAATTTTCGCTGCACCCTGCCCGGTCTGCTTACACTCCTCCGGTCCCGTCCGGCTTTCCTGCCGGTCTTGCAGCATTTCTCCCGTAAAAGAACATATACTGCTGTATCACACCTGCAAAGCCCTCATACAGCTCCAGCGGAAAATGCCCGCCGTAATGCTCGTCCACCACTCTCTGTATCCACACATCCACCGGGAAAGCCCCGATGCGGTGATATCCGAAGAGCATGACACAGTTTGCCACCTTGATGCCGACTCCCCTTATGCTCATAAGCCTTGCTCTGAGTTCCTCATCGTCCAGCTTCTCCCATGCCTTAAGATCATATTCGCCTGAGGCCACGCGCCTTGCACACTCATAGACATACGGCGCCCTGTAGCCCAGCGAACAGTCAAAGAGCTCATCTATCTCCGCCCTTTCCAGCTGCTGCGGTGTCGGAAAGGCATAGTACCCGTCCATCCTCGTGCCAAACCTCTCGCAGAGCTTTTCCACACTTGTCTTGATCGCCGGTATGCTCTTTCTCTGCGAAATGATGAAGCTGATGAGCATCTCCCACGGATCCTGCCTCAATATGCGCATCCCCGATCCATAACGCGCAGCTGCCGTCAGAAACTCATCCGACTCCGGGATGGCATTTATGAAGCGGCTGTAATCAGTCTCAAGATCAAAATAACTGCTCCAGAAGCCGTCAGGTACCGTAAATGGTCTGCGGGTGTCAATGTCCAGTCTCCTGTCACCCGCAAGGAGCTCATACCTGCCCTCGCCGACTTCATTGAAACGGAATATCTGTCCGCTTTCCGCTATCTGTCTTATGTCTAAATTGTCCATACGTTCTCCGCTGCAGGAGCTTATTTGGGGGCCGGTCCTCTCACCTGCTGCCCGGTTTTCTTTCCGCTCCTGTCCTCATTTATCTGCTGACACCGTGATTCAGTCTGACCATAATCTCCTGACCGCAGCTGCCTGTCCATACTCCTGCCGCCGGAAGCAGTATCCGGCACTTCCGCCGTCACTCAAGATACATCGCCCTGAGCCTTTCCCTGAGGTCCTCACCGATACCGAGCTTCTCACGGATGAAATTATCCATGCCGCCGTACTCCGTATCGATCTTATTGATCGTGGCCCCGATATACTCCTCCCTCGCGCCGAAGAAATCCCTGACAGGCTGCTCCACCGCCTCCCTTGATGCAAGCGGTGCCATCTTCTCCACATAAGCAAGGATGTCCTTCTCAAGATATACATTGGTGAGCATATAGTCCTCCAATATGGTATCCCGGTCCACACCGAGCACCTCCTCGATGATCATCGCAGCTGCACCGGCCCTGTCCTTGCCTGCAGTACAATGCCAGAAGGTAGCTCCGTTTCTGTCCTCTGCAAGGAGCCTAATAAACCTGCTGTACTGCCCCATGGCATAATCATTGTCTACCAGCTTCTCATAAAAGCTGATGAAATAATTTCTGGTAAACATAGGATCTTTGGTAACGGTCTCCCTGATTATCGCCTGTATGGTGGAATCAGTATTTTTCTCTCTCGTGATGCCCGTCTGAAAATCCTTAACAGGAGCAAGGTTTATGAACTCCACACCCTCAAGCTGAGGATCGGGCCAGTCCACGGTCTCCATCGG
>DCHJ01000020.1:1894-13354 GCA_002314805.1 Lachnospiraceae bacterium UBA1755
TCCTCCTTTGTGGCGCGGATAAGCATGCCGCCCCTGATGAGCTTATTGTGTACTATGGTCTTTCCGTCCCTTGTCTTTATACCGCCGAGGTCTCTTGTATTGGTAAGCATATTTTTCTCCTCGTATTATAGAGTCATAGCCATTCTTTACCTTTTCTGCAGGTTCGGCTATGCTGTTTGAGATGCTGTGGATTGGTTTATTATCTGTATGCGTATCCTCTCATCGCAGCGGCTGCGCCGTAAGCACAGCAGTAAATATATTTCCGGTCACGCCACGGTCTGTCTCTGCATTCCTTTTATGATCTGCGGGTTTGAAAGGCTGCTGCCATCATATCCCCAGTATCCTTGCTGCCTTGAGCACCGCCATCTGAGTCTTATTGTCCGGCAGCTCACCGTCCATTGCCTGCTGCACCAGCTGTTTAAGAGGTACCCTTATGACGTCAATGAATTCATCCTCATCAAGCTCCCTCTCTCCGGGATGCAGCCCCCTTGCCATGTAGAGAGTGATCTTCTCATCACTGTAGGCAGGCGCAGGATAAAACACACCGAGATCAGTCCACTCATCTGCAATATAGCCTGTCTCTTCCCTGAGCTCACGCTTTGCAGCCTCAAGCCTGTCCTCATCCTTATAATCAAGCTTGCCTGCAGGTATCTCCGTCATCACAAGACCGACAGGGTATCTGAACTGTCGCTCGACTATGGCTTCATTGTCATCTGTGACAGGTATTACACACACCGCACCGATATGCCTTATGACCTCACGGCCCGCAGTGCCTCCGTCAGGCAGTGACACCTGATCCTCAATAACATGCAGTATCCTTCCGTCAAATATCTCTCTTGTAGATATATGCCTCTCGGCAAGCTTATCAAGCTCTTCCTCATGATTCATAGTAATCTCCATTCCTCCGGCAAGCCGCGGCACAGGCTGTGATGAAAGAACAGCATTCTTTCACACTATACACTCCCGGTCTCAAGCCGTTTTTTCTATCATCAAATCAGTATTAACTGATTATTTCCCAACAGATTATACCACAAAATCTCCGCAAAAAAGACTCTGTCCGAAGCAGTTTTGGTTAGTTTTGCTTCATATAAAGGCGCAAACGGTAATTAGTGATTTCGGTTGACTTTTACCGGCTAAGATGTTATTTTCTTTTTATGAATGAATAATCATTCAGTCAAAAAGGAGGGCTCGCATGCCTAAGACACAACAGCAGTGTAAACAGTTGAGAGATGATATGAGAAACAGGATTTTGAAGATGTCATCTCTGTATTTTGCCAGAAACGGATTTGCGGATACCAAAATCAGTGATCTGGCAAAACATATCGGAATCGGACAGGGAACACTGTATCTGTACTTCAAGTCAAAAGAAGAACTGTTTGATGCGATCCGTTCTTCTGCCGACAACAGGGAAGAAATCAGCCAGATCAGGCTGCTTGACTGCCTGCCGATTTCAGCCGGAGAAAAAATAGGAAAAATATCCGAAGCCATCTGCAGGTACATGGCCGAAGATGATAATTATTGCGTCAAAATTACACTGCAGACACAGCTTCTGCTGGAAAAAGAAAATATGTATGAAGATGATCTGTATAAGGAATTAGCGAAGATCATCAGACAGGGGCAAAAAGAAGGCAGCGTGATTGGAGGCGATGCAATGTATCTGGCAGATTTGTATTGGGGAAATGTGTATCTTTATGCATTGAAGAAGCTGTTCTCAAAAAATATCAGCATTTTGAAACAAGAAACACTGAATCGATTGTTGGATGTAAGATGAAAAAAATCGCAATTATTACCGGCGCTACGGGTGGCCTTGGAGCAGCGTTTATCAGTGCTGTCAATACATGGGACGATATTGACGAAATATGGGCAATCGGCAGAAACACCGAGAAACTGGCCAATCTTTCAAATTCGTATAACAAGACAGCGCCAATCTGTGCAGATCTGCTGAAGGATGGTGTTGAAAGACTGTCTGAAAAACTTGCTGATGAAAAGCCGGATGGAGGCAGTCAAAAGATATTTATGAAACACAGAATACATTATGAACGTGATGAACTGTTTGACGTCAGCATGGTTATCACAAACAAAATTGAAATAACCGGCAAACCCTCCGAAGACAAACTGAAGGATGCTTTTATGAAGGCGGTTCAAAACAATGAAGTCCTTTTAACGAAAATAATGATCGAAGATGATGGTAATGCATTTTACGTGGAAAACAGTATGCCAAAATCACAGATTCGTTTTGTGGATGAGGCACTTGAAACCATAAGGCAGAAAGAAGAAAAGAAACGGTTTCTTGTGGAAGAAGGAGAATATATAAGGGCATTTGTAAAAGAAAACGAAAACGACACATCAATTCTTTTTCTGATGCATCATCTGGCCGGTGACGGAAAATCACTTCTGTATTTTATTGAAGACCTTCTGACATTTTTGTGCGGCGGCGTAAAGGAATACAAAGGATTGCGTACGGCTGAAACAAAGAGAAAGCTGGATCCGGTCAGCAAAATGTGGCTTCATTGCGTCAATCGTAAATTGAGCGGAAGGGTTTTTACCTTTGATGATGCTGTTTTGGCATTTGAACACTACTGGGAAAACAGAACTACAGTCATTGAAACCGAAGTTATTGAAAAAGAAGAAATGGATGCGATTTTAAGCAGGTGTCGTAAAGCAGGAATAAAGTTCACCGCTTATCTCAGTGCAAAGCTCATATCGGAAAGCTGTAAGAAAACGGTACTTGGCTATGCGGTGAATTATCGTCATGACAAAAACCGCTGCATGGGAAATCAGGCAGCTGCGATCAGAATAAAGTATCGATATGATCCCTCAAAAACGCTTATTGAAAATGCGATACAGCTACAGCGCAGAATTGACAAAAATCTGAAAGCCCTTGAAAAAGGTTCCTATATTCTGAATTTTGTTGCCAATATCAGCCCGACTCTGCGTGATGCTGTCAATCTGGAGCATTCCGGTTACTTTCATAGTAAAATATCTTTCTGCCTGGCAAAAGCAATGGGATATGTCGGCAAAACAAGAGATTACGCCATCACCAATCTGTTGGTTGCAGATATCCCTGTAAAATATGGGGAATACGAAATAAAACAGATGATGTTTGCAGGGCCGGTCGTTTCCTATGAAAAATGTGTCATCAGCGCTGTTACGCTTAATGGCAAAACAGTGATCACAACTCACACAAGAAAGAGCATTGCATGAATCAGATTATTCAGCAAAATTTATGCGGGTTTTCCACAGTTATCAGTAATGTGAAGCAGGCATTACATCAATCGGTTTTCAGATACCTGATGTAATAAAAGAATACGCTGCCAGCATTAAAAACGCACTCTGCATAAAACCCGCATATTAGAACTGAAAATAAATAAACGGATTGTATGATAATCCCACCAGATAGAGTACCGAAACCAGCCAGAGCAGCAGATATCCTATGCGCACGGCGGTGGTGCCGGCCTTTTTACCGATCGTCTCAAATACATTCCTCTTCGTAAAAGCAAAGAAAAGAGCCAGGATAAAGCATATCACAAACAGAGGGGTAAACTGATTCATCATCATCAGATACCTGAAGTCACTGAAATCAAACGAGAACAGATTCCTGATGTAGACCCATGCCTCTGTCAGTCCTTCTGCCCTGAAGAACACCCATCCTATCAGGACCACGATCATCATATACAGCCGCCTGATAAATACCGGGAGCTTTTCCAGCACTCTTCTTAACCACAGTCTCTCAATGATGCAGAATACTCCGTGATACAGTCCCCATATGATAAACTGCCACGCCGCTCCGTGCCAGAATCCGGTCAGGAAGAATACTATCATCAGATTGATGCAGGTACGCAGCTCGCCCTTCCTGTTTCCCCCAAGCGGGATATATACATAATCCCTGAACCAGCTTGAAAGTGAGATATGCCATCTCCTCCAGAATTCCTGTATGCTTTCAGAGCAATACGGTTTATTGAAGTTTTCTCCGAAATTAAAGCCCATCACGCGGCCAAGACCGATCGCCATGTCCGAGTATGCTGAAAAGTCATAATATATCTGCAGTCCGTAGCACAGCACTCCAAGCCATGAATATGCTGTATTCAGTTCACCGCCGTATCCGAACATGGTATCTGCCACACCGCCCATCATGTTGGCAAGAAAGACCTTCTTGGCAAAGCCGATGATGAATCTGCGGACACCGCTTTCGGCCTGACCGAATGTTATCTCTCTGCTCCTGATCTCATTGTTGACATCTGTATATCTGACGATAGGTCCTGCAATAAGCTGCGGAAACATAATGACATATAATGCCAGATCCGCAATGCTCTCCTGCAGTTCCACCCTGCCGGTATATACATCTGCCACATAGGAGATTATCTGGAAGGTATAAAATGATATTCCTATAGGCAGTATGACCTTAGCCACATCCAGAGTGACATCAAGACCTGACAGACTGACCAGAGACTGTACGTTGCCCACGAAAAAATTGAAGTATTTGAAATAAAGGAGATTGCCGATATCAATTGCAAGTATCAATACAAAGATAAGTTTTCTGTATCTCTCATGACGGACCATCAGTCTTGTCAGTAAGTAGTTGGCACAGATAATTATCAGCAGGATGGTCAGATATTTTATCCCGCCCCACGCGTAGAAAACAACGGAGGCAAAGAGCAATACATAATTGACCGGCTTTATCGCCTTCTTTCTGCAGACTGCGTACGTTAAAAAATACGCTGCCATAGTCAGCGGCAAAAAGCAGAATATGAAGATCGCAGAAGAAAATACCATTTATCAGTCTGTCACTTTCTGTATCTTATCAGAATTCACTGTCACAATAATCCGGATGCTCCAGCATATAGTCTATGAATCCAAATCCCATCCTTGGGATCGATGATGTATTGACCTCCAGAAGCACGATATCCGACTGTCCCACCATCCTGTCCACTTCAGCTTCATCGTAGGAATCAAATGAAGAAAGATTTTTGCTGACAGTATACCGGTCCGTATAATAATAGTTATTCTCGTAGTGGACATCTTTTCCGAACACTCCTGCCTTTATGAGACTGGTGGTACTCTGACCCATAAAGCTTCCGCCTCTTACGAAGATCGATGGCTTATCCTTTCCTTCGACGGCGATGACGGTATCTGCGTTATACCAGTTATCCTCAGCTTTCCTTAACAGATTAAGCGAATCGTACAGGTCTGTTGCAGGAAATACCGGATCAGGAACCTGAGTCTCTGTTACTTCCACACTTCCCAGATCATATTTACTGTTTTTATTCATCATCTCCAGCAATTCCTTAGCGCAGGTCTCACCCCACGGATGACTCCAGTGAATTCCCGATGCATAGAATAACGGTGCCTCAATACTGCTGTTTCCGAGATGGTCTTCTATATAGGCGACAGAATCAAAGTAATTGATATCATTATCGTCGAGTACCTTAAGCAGCTCTGAATAATCCGAATAATCATATTCCTGTGTCTTATCAAGGAGCATATGTTTTGCTGCGATCCGGTCCCTGCAAAAATGTGCCTTGGACGGAGTGATGAATACATACAGCTCTTTTCCATTGGCACTTAGCAACTCCTTAAACCGTCCGAGCTTATCACTCAATTCACTAAAGTATTCCGAGTCGCATGGCGGCAGTATCTTAAGCTCCCGGTATATATATTGCGGCTCGTACAGATAAGCCCCCTTTCCAAGGAGCACATTGTTGTTGGGACTTGTCCTGACTATGCTGTACATCCCCTGATTTCTGACCTTGAGCAGCAGCTTTCTCCCCGGAAAATTATTTTCCCAGTAACTGTTAACTGCAGTCTGACTGCTTCCGTCCCACAGCCCCGCTTTAGTGATCTCCGGTATACTCTCTGCAGCGGTGACTCCGCTTAATTGCAGACCCTTATCCAGTACCTTTCCATACAAAGGAACCATTACAGATACTGTAATGGCTGCTATAAACCAATATTTACCTATGATACGAAAAATGCTGCTCTTCATACAGTCACATCTTGCGGCATACCGCTTCAGCTCTTCAACTGCTTAAGATAAAAATCTCCTTTTATTAATTTCCCGGTTCTCTCCTCGTCTGTTGTATCCATTTTTTATATCCATTTAATTTTGGATACATTATATCGTATCTTCCCTATTTTATGTGAACGAAAAAAAAACAAATCCCTTTAATAATTTGCCAATGCAGCAATTGCTGTCAGCGGAACAGCCCCCGCCTTGCGGATATGGCCTTCTGAGGACACATTTCCTGACAGCAGAAGCATCTTATGCACTTACGGTAATCATATACCGGAGGCTTATCCTCACCCTTTCTGAAGTCCACTGCCCTGCCCGGTACCGGACAATGCTTTACGCAGATGCCGCAATGCACACACAGGTTTGCATTTATTACCGGGCGGACGGAAAATATGTCTATCATATCAAGAGTTTTGGTAAATATCGTACTGGCTTTGCCGCCTCTGATTACGTCATAGTCACTTTTTCCGAAACGTCTTATGAGTTCTGCCTCATCTATTGCCTCAGGCTCAGCCCCCTCGCAGGCTTCAAAAAGCTCGATGCTGTTCATATCGTATGTACCGATACCTTTCAGCTGTCCCTGAGTACATGTAGGCACCAGTACGGGGTCAAGACCAATCAGACTGCAGAATACCGCATCCAGCGCAACGGGATCTGTCGCAAAAAGCATCACATTCATCTTAACAGGATCTCCCGAACCCGGACCGTTGCCTTCCATGGCAAGAACACCGTCCATAATATGAAGCCGGATATCCACAGTATTATGAATATCCGCGATCATCCCTGCAAACACAGAAGCATTGGGGTACTTCACATGCCCTGCCGCTTTTCTTGTACCGCACACCAGGCCGTAGACATTCTTAACTGCGCCTGTGATCCTCTCTAACTGGTGCGTTTTCATCTTGCAGAGATTGATTATCGCATCTGCTTCCACAGCTCCCCTGCAAAGATAAAGTGTCTGCGGTTTTGACTCCGTGGACGCGGTAACCGGCACTTCGGTCTCCATATCTGCAGGCACAGCGCCGTACTCAGTGGCGGCAGCCGAGACCCCAAGTCTGTCGGATATAGCAGTATTGCTCCCATGTCCCGGGGAATCCCCATATGTCACATGCCCGTATCCGTCCTCATGAAGTATCCTCAGCATGGTCTTAATAACCATCGGGTGGGTAGTTACCGCCCTGTCAGGATCGGCATAAGTCAGGTAATTTGGTTTTACCAATATTCGTTCATCCTCACGGATAAGGGCACGCATCCCTCCAAGGGCTTCCGTTCCCGCTCTCATAGCGCAGTATATCCCGTCCTCATCATATGATGAGCATCTCACTGCAATTACTTTTGCCATTACATACTTCCTCCCTATTCCGTATCTCCGTTCAGGATCAGACCGCTTATCGCGTCATCAAAGTCATTGTCCATGCGCTTCTGCTGACAGACCGCTCTGTTTCTTTCCCTATAATGTTTACAATAATACATCCAGTGCCTTTTCAATTGGCAGCCCGTTGTAATATTCGGCAAATTTAATATTCCTTGTAATGAGTGCGCTCACTCCCTCCACAGCGTCTGCAATACAGTACTTGAGCAGGCTGTGCTCCAGGATACGGCTCATCAGGATGGCAAGGAAGGTATCTCCGGAACCGTTTATCCTAACCGGTATTTCCCTGTACGCATACGAAAAGTATTCATCCTCATCATCATCATAGACACCTACACATTTACCGACTGTTCCGTCCACATTCTTGACCGGAATACTTGTTATCACTACTGATCTCGGACACACAGCCCTGAGTCTTTCAAGCAGCTGCATGAGCTGCGCCCCGCTGATGCCGTTCTCCACGTATTCTATCCCGGCGAGGTAGCACGCCTCAGTATAATTCGGGACGATATAATCGGCAGTTTTTACCAGTCTTTTTATGCATTCCACCTTCCCCGGGGTCACGGAGTTATACAGCTTACCGTTATCTCCCATGATAGGATCTACGAAAATTACCGCACCCTTTTTCTTCTGCTTCTCGCAGAAACCGGCGATCCACTCTGCCTGCTCCTCTCCGGATATGAAGCCTACTGACACAGCATCAAACTCAAAGCCCAGTTCTTCCCATACAGATACGGTCTCCTTCATGTACTGCGTGGTATCAAGCATGGCATACTTACCGTAATTGAGAGTATTGGATATGAGCGTCGATGGCAGAATGAACAGCTCATAACCCTTATAGGTCAGTACCGGCATTGCGGCAGAAAGTGCCACCTTGCCATAGCCTACCATATCATTGATCAGCAGGATCTTCTTGCTCATTTTCTCCTCCATTCTCATACTGCTTTATCATCAGTCCAGCAGGACATATCTGATGAAATATCCACATTTTACGTTGCTGACTCTTCCGTTACAGCAATGCCAGATACACATACCGCACCGTTTCAGCCGTACCTCTGCAGCCGTACCTCTGCAGCTGCACCTCAGCAGCCGCCCCTCTGGGGCCGTGCTGTCCTGACCGCCTACTTGACAGTAATAAACAAGTTGGACTGCTTAAGTCCTTTTCTGAGTGCCATATATACCACTACAGCAACTATCACACTTATCACAGCATTTACTCCTGTCGTTGCCACATTCCATACCAGAGTTACCTCCGCCGCAGTCTTTCCCAGGATCGCTCTCTTATAAAAATATCCCACCAGCGGATCTGCGATGAAATTAAAGAGCATACCGCATGCACATGCTATGGCTGACCATTTTAATACGTGCTTCCGGTCACCCTGCTGAGTGATTTTCCCGGCTCTGTGAGCGATGATGCCCGTGATAAGACCGATGCACAGCTTAAGTACAAAGGTCTTTGGCGCATAGATGATATATATCGGGTCAAGGAGATCTCCGATCGTCATACCGATTGCTCCCGCCAGTCCTCCGTATACTCCGCCGAGTATCAGTGCTGCAAGGAGACATACCGCATTGCCCAGATGGAAGGAGGTTGCATCTCCTCCCGGTAGTGTGACCTTGACCTGAAGGAATGTGAATACTACATATGCAAGTGCTGCCATTACGGCAGTAAGCGTGATTTTCAAAACCCTTTCGTTCTTCATTTCCATACACCTTTTTATCATAAACGGCATGAAACACATGCCTTTACAAAGCCTGCGAGCAAAACTATAATATATTTTTGAATATATTATAATATCCAGAATCGGAGAAAATGATATGACCAGTTTGTATATGCAGCTATATGATACTATACGCAGCGAGATACTAAAGGGTGTCTATCCTTACGGCAGCAAGCTTGCTTCCAAGCGCCAGATCTGCGATGATTTCGGCATGAGTGTCATCACCGTGGAGCATGCCATGGCTCTGCTTGAGGAAGAGGGCTATATCGAGGCAAGAGAGCGCAGCGGTTATTATGTATCTTATATCGAGGGTGACAATTATCAGATACCTTCTTTCTCCGGCGCATCCGGCGGTGAGCACCAGGTTCCCCCTGCTCACGGTACATCAGACTGTGAGCACAGGATTCCTNNATTATGTATCATATATTGAGGGTGACTGCTATCAGACTCCGGCAGACTCCGGTGGTGCCGGCAGCTGTCATCATGTTCCGGCAGACTCCGTTGCTGCCGGTGACAGTCCCAGCTTAAGCGGCATCCCCCGCCCGGAAAGCAGCCGCTTATCCGAGACTTCAGGCAACGCGGCATACGTATCGCATCCCGGTATGACGGACAATATGTCTTCTCAGCCGGCTGCTTTCTCGCACACACNNCACAGGATTCCTCCTGCTCACGGTACATCAGGCTGTGACCATCAGGCTCCTTATGTCTGCAGCGGGAGCTCACAGCACTCATCGGCTTTATTTTCTCACACCTTCGGATCTTATCCGGCAGCCGTGACCTGCGCACCCGCAATTCAGGATCCGCTTCCGGAAGCTGTCCGTCCCGGCGACACAGAATTATTTCCCTTCGGCATTTATGCAAGGACCATACGCAGGGTACTCACCGACCGGGGTGAGTCTATATTTACCAAGAGCCCCGGCAAGGGCACTCCTGAGCTAAGGCAGACGATCGCGGAGTATCTTGCCCGCAACAGGAATATTTATGTCTCTCCCGGGCAGATCGTCATCGGATCAGGTGCCGAATATCTATACGGCATGGTGGTACAGATCCTGGGACGCGACCGCATCTACGGTATCGAAAAGCCCTCCTATGAAAAGATAGAGCTGGTCTATGGTGCCAATGATGTGCCGTGCCGTCTGCTGGCTCTGGGACATGACGGCATCCTCTCCGGGGAGCTCAATGATACGGATGCGGATATCCTCCACATCACTCCCTACAGGAGCTATCCCTCCGGAGTCACTGCCAATGCGGCCAAACGCAGGGAATACATCCGCTGGGCGGAAAGCAGGGAGGACCGCTTCATAGTGGAGGATGATTTTGAATCGGAATTCACGCCCTCTACCAAGGCCCAGGAAACCGTCTTTTCACTTTCGGAAAAAGGCAATGTGATATATATCAATACCTTCTCCAGGACGATCGCGCCTTCCATGCGTATCGGCTACATGGTGCTGCCCGAGAGGCTGCTTGCAAGATACGAAAAACGCGCAGGCTTCTACTCCTGCGCGGTACCAACCTTTGAACAATATATACTTGCCGAATTCATTGATTCAGGTGACTTTGAGCGTCACATCAACCGTGTGCGCCGTAAGAGGCGCCGCCCGCATGACACGCCCGATGCAGGTCGGACGTCACAGTCTGCGGATACAATAACATGTCCGTCCTGACCCTTTTTTTGCATCAGCGTCAGTCCTGAGCTTCCTGATACATCGGTGCAGTCTCTGATCCTCTCACTGCTTCAGCGTCAGTCCCTGAGCCTCTCGACGCATCGGTGTCAGTCCTGAGCCTCCCAATATATTATCGTCAGTCCCTGACATTTCAATACATCCGCTTTGGTCTGAGCGCTCCGATACATCAGCAACGGTCCCGGGTGCTTCAATACATCTGTATCAGCCCAGGGTCTCCCGACGCATCAGCGTATGTCGTAAAATTCATCTATCAATGCCGCCGCTTCATTGTACGGATCGCCTGTCATATCGATCCAGCGGATGTCCTTTCGTTTCCTGAACCAGGTCATCTGCTCCTTGGCCAGGTGCCTGATCTCCATGAAAAGCTTGTCATAAAAAGCCTGGAAGCTGTCAAACTCTCCTCTCAGGTACATGAGGATATATCTGTACTCAAGCCCCAGCCCGTACAGGAACTGATCCGTCGCACCCGCAGTCCTCAGCTCCTCGACCTCCCTGATCATGCCCTGTTCAAGGCGTCTGTCCAGCCGCTCCCGGATACGTTCATACAGCACATCCCGCGGCCATGTGACCCCGATCACCAATGTCTCATAACGCGGCGTATTGATCCGCTCTCCGGTATCTCCGGCAAGTGCTCTCTCCGCTGCCCGCTCAAGGCGCTGGGTATTGTTCATA
>DCHJ01000087.1 GCA_002314805.1 Lachnospiraceae bacterium UBA1755
TATCATCCGGAGCAGGAATGCTGCCGTCACATGCTGCATCGGCAGCCATGTCAGGAGCATATGCCACGGTATCAGGCGGAAGCGGCAATGCAGACAGAAAACCGGGGGATGTCGGAAGCTTCACAGCGACAGTAAACGGCAAAGAGTATTTCTTTAACGTAGAATAGCAGCCGATTTCGGAAACCGGTATTTTATCCTGTTTGCGGGCAGAACAGCCGTAAGCACAGTGTCGGTGCCGCGGCTGCAGGCTGTAATGTGCAGCTTGTCATTGAACAGCCGCAGGTACGGTGACGGTGCTCACGGGAAAAAGCAATACATATTTCAGGAGGTCTTTATGGCAAATTTTGATATAACCCCATATGTAAATATGAAACCATCACAGGTAAGAGAGAGAATACGCAGGCAGGAGATCACCTTTCCTACAGCCGGGATGGCAGCAGGCTATGCGCAGGCCAATCTTGTGATCCTGCCCGGACAGTGGGCAGAGGATTTTGAAGAATTCTGCAGGCTCAATCCGTTTCCATGTCCTGTGCTTGAGATAGTAAAGGGGTCACCTGAGACTCATGCCATGGGAGAGGGCGCGGATATCACTGCCGATATCCCGGAGTATTTTATCTACCGCGACGGCGTGATGACCGAGAGACGCAGAAATGTCAGTGACCTGTGGCAGGACGATTTCGTCGGATTCCTCATCGGCTGCAGCTTCTCTTTTGAGGAGAAGCTGATGAAGGAGGGCATAGAGGTGCGCCATATCGCCCAGGGAAGAAATGTGCCGATGTTCAAGACAAATATTGAGTGTAAGCAGGCAGGACCCTTCTTCGGACCGATGGTATGCTCAATGAGACCGATGACACCTGAGAACGCGCAGAAGGCATATGATATCACAGTCAGGATGCCCAATGTCCACGGAGCTCCCGTACATATGGGAGACCCTGCAGAGATAGGTGTTGCTGATGTGATGAAGCCTGATTACGGTGAGGCAGTGGATATCTATGAAGGAGAGATCCCAGTGTTCTGGCCCTGCGGAGTAACTCCACAGGCAGCAGTAGAGAATGCAAAGCCTCCGATCGTCATCACGCATTCGCCGGGACATATGTTTATTACCGACATCCTCAATGCAGAGCTCAATGATTATCTTGAGGAGAGAAAGAAAGCCGGAGGCATGGTACTCTGATCTTCCTGTTCCGGACCTGTGAGGCATCACGCCCTTTATCCTGAATGCTCTGAGGCAGGGCGTGGTATGCCTGTACCTTTGGGGTGTAATAAGTGATCGCTTTCGGATGTCTTCGCTGATGCACGAAAATCAGGGATCTGCCTGAACGTACAGCAGAAAACTGCCCTTTGATCAGTGCCTCCCCGGATTTCATTTTTTATTGTGCTGCTGTACAGCTATAGAAAGCTTGTCTGTAATATCAGGCGTGGTATAATGTATACAGAAATTGTATACAAAATGCAATGTACTGATCAGAAACGCAGGAGCAATGATGCGCAGGAGGATGCCGGTACAGGATGACAGGAGAGGAGCTGAGTATGCTTACTATAGTTCAGCAGGAATATATGCCCTTGAGGGATGTGGTTTTCAACACACTGCGTGGGGCGATCATCAAGGGCGAGCTTAAACCGGGAGAGAGACTTCTGGAGATCAAGCTTGCGGAGCAGCTTGGAGTGAGCCGTACACCGCTGCGGGAAGCCATAAGAAAGCTGGAGCTGGAGGGTCTTGTTGTAATGGTGCCAAGACATGGTGCGACCGTTGCCGGGATCACCAAGAAGCATCTTATGGATGTGCTTGATATCAGGCGGGCACTGGAGGAGCTGGCGATAGAGCTGGCCTGCGAGAGGACAACAGCCGTGCAGCTGGCAGAAATAAGGTCTATTGAGAAGAGCCTTAAGGATGCCAGAAGCAGTGAGGATTTTTTCGCTCTTTCGGATCTTGATGAAAGATTTCATGAGGCGATCTACGCGGCTACCAATAATCCAAGGCTTATTCAGATGCTGGCCAATCTGAGGGAGCAGATGTACAGGTACCGTCTTGAGTATATCAAGGCAACCGATAAGCGTCAGAAGCTTGTTTCCGAGCACAACAGGATAGTAAAGGCTCTGGAGACCAAGGATGCAGAGCTGGGACGCAAGGCGATCAGAGATCATATCAACAGTCAGGAAAAGGCGATCCTTGAACGGATAGAGTGAGGTGGGCATGGAAAAGAAGACAATAGCCGTGATCTTCGGCGGACAGTCATCGGAGCATGAGGTATCATGCAAATCAGTACAGAATGTTGCAGCAAATATTGATACGGACAGGTATGATATTATCTATATCGGGATCACTAAGGAGGGCCGCTGGCTAAGCTGCAGCGGCATCGAAAGCATAAAGGACGGATCCTGGTATGACGGAAAGACCGGAGTCATCATATCCCCCGATGCGGCAGAGAAATGTGCCCTTTATAGCGATGGTACAAGAAAAAGGATCGATGTGGCATTTCCGGTGCTTCACGGAAATAACGGTGAGGACGGCACTATCCAGGGTATCTTTGAGATGGCCCGTATCCCGTATGTAGGCTGCGGAGTACTGTCAAGTGCGGTGACAATGGATAAGTTCTATACAAAGCTCATCGTTGACAGTCTCTGCGATGTAAAGCAGGCGGATTATGAGCTGGTCATCTCGTCAGACCTTGATGACAGGGCAGATGAGTATGCGGCAAGGATAGAAGGACGTTTCGCATATCCCGTATTTATAAAGCCGGCTGTCGG
>DCHJ01000063.1:0-7140 GCA_002314805.1 Lachnospiraceae bacterium UBA1755
AGCGGATATCAGTGTAGTTATAGGGTATATCGGCTATGTCGTGCCGACCCGTGAAGACTATACCTTCAGCGGTTGGTCATCGAGTCCGGAGTGGAGTAACAGCAGGATCGCTCGTTCAAGTGGCATTAGATACGGAGGACAGAGAGCATCCGATGGAACGACGGCAAATGTAACCGACTACACATGGAGTTATGCAGACTACTGTAATTACACAGGAGGGGATAGCAGTGAGCGTACACTTATACTCTATGCCCAGTGGGATTACACCCCGTATACATATACCATAACATTTGATGCAAACGGTGGAAGCGGAGACGTACCGGAAGTAATCGCCATGAATGGGGTAAATTCTGATGTACAAATTGGGTATATCGGCAGAGAAGTACCGACCCGTGATGGTTATAGTTTCGGTGGTTGGTCAGCGAGCCCGGCATGGAGCAGCAGCAGGATCGCTCGTTCAGGAGGCATTAGTTACGGGGGACAGAGAGCATCCGATGGAACGACGGCAAATGTAACCGACTCCACATGGAGTTATGCAGACTACTGCAATTATACGGGTGGTAATAGCAGTGAGCGAACACTTACGCTCTATGCGCAATGGGAGAAGTATTACACAATCACATTTGACGCCAACGGAGGAAGCGGAAATGTACCGTCTGCGATAACAAGGGCCGGATCAAATACCGGCGTGGTCATGTATGATATTGGTTATAAGGTGCCGACACGTGAAAACTATACGTTCTGCGGTTGGTCAGCGAATCCGGAGTGGAGCAGCAGCAGGATCGCATACATGAGCGAATTATACTATGGTGGACATAGAGCAACTGATGGAACTCAGGCACGGGAAACCAGTCGTTTATGGAGTTATGCGGATTACTGTAATTACACGGGCGGGGATAGCAGTGAGACGACACTGACACTCTATGCCCAGTGGGATTACACCCCATATTTATTTACCATAGCATTTGATGCAAATGGTGGAAATGGAAATGTACCGAATGCGATAACAAGGAACGGAGCAGATGCCAATGTGCTAATGGGGGGTATAGGCGGGAAAGTGCCGACTCGTGACGGATATACCTTCTGCGGCTGGTCTGCGAATCCGGAGTGGAATAGTAGCAGGATCGCTTGTTCAAGTAGCATTAGTTACGGGGGACAGACAGCATCCGATGGTACGACGGCAAATGTAACCGACTCCACATGGAGTTATGCAGACTACTGTAATTACACAGGAGGGGATAGCACTGAACGAACACTTACGCTCTATGCGCAATGGGAGAAATGTTACACGATCACATTTGATGTCAACGGAGGAAGCGGTAATGTACCGTCAGCGATAACAAAGATTGAATCAATTATTAGTGTGATCAAAGGGGATATAGGCGGGAACGTGCCGACCCGTGACGGATATACCTTCTGCGGCTGGTCTGCGAGCCCGGAGTGGAGCAGCAGAAGAATCGCATATTCAAGCAGCAGTACATACGGAGGACAGAGAGCATCCGATGGAACTCAGGCAAGAGTAACCAGTTCATCATGGAGCTATGCGGATTACTGTAATTACACGGGAGGAGATAGCAGTGAGAAGACACTGACTCTCTATGCGCAGTGGGAGCAGGATTATGAGTACACGATCACATTTGATGTCAACGGGGGAAGTGGAGACGTACCGGCACCGATAATGAGGATGGGATCAAGTGCCAGCGTGATCATGGGGAAGATTGGCGGTGAGGAGCCGACCCGTGAAAACTATACCTTCCGAGGCTGGTCAGCAAGACCGGAATGGAACTGGAAGAGAATTGCACATTCACTTGTGGGTAAATCTGGCGGGTGGTCGGCAGCAGATGTCTCGCATGCCCAGCAATCCTCGGAAAGATGGACTTATGCAGATTACTGCAATTACACAGGAGGGGACAGCAGTGAGAGGACGCTTACGCTCTATGCCCAGTGGGACTATACCCCATATACGTATACAATAGTATTTGATTTAAGCAGGGAATATGAGGGCTTTACGGAAACGATAACGAGGGGCGGAGCAGATGCCAATGTGTTCATGGCAGTAAACGAAGTAGGTGGGTATGATCTCAGACCGCACCGTGAAGGCTATTACTTCCGTGGCTGGTCAACGAGTCCGGAGTGGAGCAGCCGCAGGATTGCATTTAAAGGCAGCGGCGGAGATGACAGACAGACAGCATTTGATGGTACGCAGGCGCAGGAAGTCGATTATTCATGGCGGTATGCAGATTTCTGCCAATACACAGGAGGGGACAGCAGTGAGCGTACACTTACGCTATACGCCCAGTGGGAGAAACAATAGGTCTCAGAGCTGTACTCTGCAGATAGGTTTCACTAAAAAGTATTGATTTAGACCGTCTTCAGCCTTGGTAAATCAAGGCTGAAGGTGATTTGATCGTATAGCAGGCACTGAAGTTTGCCAATTGTTTGCCAAGTTGGGCACTTTGATTGACTTATATTCAAACACGCAATAGTATGATTATGCAGCGGAAAGGGAATACTGCTTCATGCCTCTCCGATGGTCAGCGGGCATTGGATAATACCCAGGTCCATGCCCGGTGTGGGACGATTATACGATAGCATTTGGTGCTAACGGGGGGAATGGCAGCCTGCTTCCGGAGATAACAAAACCCGGGAGCAGGCTTGCTGCAGTCATGGGGGATATCAGGAGGACAGTACCGCTGTCTGATAATAGGATGAATTACATCCGGTCCAGTATATCGCCCATCATTTTTCTTGCTTCAAGGATCCTGTCTTTCCAGTCATCTCCGGTACACCAGAGCTCGGTAACATATCTGCGCACACCCATGTCCCATGCGGCAGAAATCATGCTGTTAAAGTCAACATGACCGGTCCCGAAGCGTACTTCTCTGAAAACTCCCGGGACAGTCTCCTTGAGATGGAGAGCGACCAGATGCCCTTCGCCGGATCTGAGATCATCAAGTACATCTCTGCCATAGGACTTTGCTGCGTTTGTGATATTGCCGGAGTCCGGATAAACACCCAGATACGGAGAACCGATGAGATCAACGAAGCCCATTGCTTTACCTACGGTATTCATGTATTCGGTCTCCATAGTCTCAAAGCCCATCACGATGCCGTACTGCGCGGCCTCAAGCGAGGCAAGAGCGAGGTTTTTTCTGAATCTTTCATCTGTCTGTGCAGTGTGCTCCTCATAGTAGACATCATACCCTGCAAGCTGTATGATCCTGATGCCCAGGTCGGATGCCAGTCTTATTGCCTTGCTCATGATATCCATGCTGCGCTTTTCGGTTTCGGGGTCACTGCTTCCCATGGGATATTTCCGGTGACCGGAAAGACACATGGAACGCACAGGCATGCCGGTTTTGTACATCAGTTCGATAAATTTCAGCCTTTCCTCCTGAGACCATTCCAGCCGTGCCAGCCTGGAGTCGGTTTCATCAATACTTATTTCGAGATAATCGTATCCTGCTTCCTTTGCAACAAGAAATCGCTCTTCCCAGTCCAGATCAGACGGGGTCGCCTTTTCGTACATGCCAAGCTCGTATTTTTTCATGTTTTTCTGGCAGCATCCCTGCTTCAGGATCGGCTGCCGGCCTCCTTTCAGATACAATAAAAAACGGATTTTACGCCGTTTGTTGTATATTGTAGCAGAGGGGGAATCATTCCACAAGAAGAAAAAATGACATTAATTTGTGCATAATGCACAAAAAGGTCCCCGATAATTAGAAAACTATTGATAAATACTACATTTGAAAATACAATATTTGTAGTGCAAATATGAAAAAATACGGAAAGGAGCGTTGCGATGAGCAAGATTAGCGAAACCACGCGGGAGTCCTGGATAAAGAGTACTTTCCCGGAGTGGGGCACATGGCTTGTTGAGGATATCGAGAATGAGATCGTCCCCGAAGGCAATGTTGCCATGTGGTGGCTTGGCTGTACGGGAATATGGATGAAGACTCCGGGAGATACGAATATCACCATAGATCTCTGGTGCGGCAACGGAAAGAGAACTCATGGTGATAATCAGATGAAGCCCGGTCATCAGATGGCCAATATGTGCGGCGGGCGTCTGATGCAGCCGAATTTAAGAAATGTACCGTTTGTGATAGATCCTTTTGCTTTCCATAAGGTTGATGCAGTCCTTGCGACTCATTACCATCAGGATCATATGAGTGCGGAATGGGCTGCTCATGTGATTCAGTCTGACATGAAGACAACAGATGCGGACGGCAGGGAGATCCCTGTACCGTTCATCGGACCGAAGAAGTCAGTTGAGACCTGGATCAAATGGGGAGTGCCGGAGGACAGGTGTATTGAAGTCAGACCGGGAGATACGATCAGGATAAAGGATATCGAGATCGTTGCACTTGATTCCTTTGACAGGACATGTCTTGTTACTACCGATAAGACGGGACCGGACAGAGAGGAACTCACCGGAGTGTGCCCGACGGATATGGATGAGAAGGCGGTCAACTATCTGCTCAGGACACCGGGCGGCAATATCTATCATTCCGGTGATTCGCACTTCTCGATATATTTTGCGAAGCATGGCAAGGACTATGACATCGATGTTGCATTCGGATCCTTCGGGGAGAATCCGGTCGGTATGCAGGATAAGATGACATCCATCGATATCCTGAGGATGGCAGAGAATCTGGACTGCAAGGTCGTGGTTCCCATCCACTGGGATGTGTGGACCAATTTCCAGGCTGACTGCGAGGAGATAAGACTTCTCTACGATTTCAAACGGCCGAGGAATGAGTATCGGTTCCATCCGTTCTTCTGGCAGGTAGGTGGAAAGTATACATATCCGCTTGATAAGGATAAATGGTATTACCATCACCGCCGCGGATTTGAGGACTGCTTTGATCATCCTCAGAATATTCCGTTCAGAAGCTGCCTGTGATAATCAGGAAATGGCAGGAGGGGTATGAATGTTAAGAGAATTTGTTGAATTGAAGCATTACAAATTTGCAGACAGTGCACCTGATTGGAAGGAATCGATCAGGATGAGCTGTGAATGCCTGGAGGCGGATGGCACTGTGGAGGCAAATTACAAGGAGGACATAATTGCCTGTGTAGAGAAGCATGGTCCTTACATTGTGATAATGCCCAATGTGGCAATGCCGCACTCCCAGGAGGGTGCAGTCGGAGTTAATAAGACCGCTATCGGTTTTATGAAGCTTAATAAGCCGGTCAGTTTTGAAGAGGGCAATCCGGAAAAGGATGCGCAGCTTTTCTTTACTCTGGCATCATGTAACCCGGAGCAGCATCTCGCCAACATGATGAAGCTGTCAGAAATGCTGATGAATCAGGATGTGGTGGATGAGCTCCTCAAAGCACAGTCTCCGGAGGATCTTATTGCGATCCAGGAGAAATATTTGGATTAAGGAAGGCAGGGTAAAGTATGGAGGTTTTAAAAACAATATGGACCTATATTGCGGATAACATTATCAAGCAGCCCGCAATGATGATCGGACTTATCGTACTCATCGGATATATTCTTCTGAAGAAACCGTGGTACGATGTAATTGCCGGATGGATCAAAGCTGTTGTAGGCTACATGATCCTTGCAGTCGGTTCCGGCGGACTGGTAAATAACTTCAGACCTATCCTTGTAGGACTTAAGGATAGATTCGGACTCGATGCTATGGTAATCGATCCGTACTTCGGTCAGAACGCCGTTACAGCCGGCGTGGAGGAAGTATTCGGAAAATCCTTCGGAGATGTAATGATCCTTCTTCTTATTGCATGGATCGTAAACATCCTTCTTGTAAGGTTCAATAAAGTTACAAAACTTCGTTCACTCTTCACGACAGGACATGTGCAGGTGCAGCAGGCAGCTACAGCTTACTGGCTCATCCTCTTCGCACTTCCGGGACTGCTTACCAAGAACGTGGCGCTTATTATCGTTATGGCACTTATTCTCGGTGCATACTGGGCAGTTGGTTCCAACCTTCTTATCAAGCCGTGTCAGGAGCTTACAGACGGAGCCGGATTCACGCTTGCACATCAGCAGATGTTCGGTATCGCAATTAACAGCTGGCTTGCAGAAAAGCTTTTCTCCAAGGGCAAGGACGGAAAGCCTGCAAAGAAGCTTGATAATGTAGAGCTTCCGGGATTCATGTCTATCTTCAATGAGAACATGGTATGCACGACCATCCTCATGACAGTATTCTTCGGAATCATCCTTCTTGTGCTTGGTAAGCCGTACCTTGTAGAGGCAGGCTTCCTGGGTGAGAAGGCTTCGATGCTGTTCTACATCATCACAACCTGCTTCAACTTCACTGTATACCTCACGATCCTTCAGTTAGGTGTACGTACCTTCGTTACAGAGCTTACTCAGTCATTCCACGGTATTTCCGATAAGCTTCTTCCCGGATCAGTTCCCGGAGTTGACTGTGCAGTATCATTCGGATTCGGAGCAGCAAATGCAGTTCCGATCGGTTTCTTATTCGGCTTTGCAGGACAGATCGTTGCAATCGTATTGCTTATCATCTTCAAGAGTCCGGTACTTGTTATCTGCGGATTCGTTCCGGTATTCTTTGACAATGCGACCATCGCTCTGTTTGCAAATGAGAAGGGCGGTGCAAAGGCAGCTATGATCCTTCCGTTCTGCTCGGGTCTTGTACAGGTATTCGGTTCAGCTATCATTGCCGGTATGGTCGGAATGGCACAGTACGGCGGATACCTTGGAATGTGGGACTGGGCAGTATTGTGGCCTGTAATGACAGTTATCATGAAGTTCCTCGGATATGTCGGAGTTGCTATCTGCGTTATCGCACTTCTGGCTATTCCTCAGATCCAGTACAAGAAGGACAAGGAAGGCTACTTCCTTATGACAGATGACTGGGAGGCATATAAGGAGCTCAAGTCAAAGAAGAACTGATTAGGAATCAGTCAAAAACTACTATGAAAGGCATAAAAAATGGAGAATAAAGCACTGAATTATATGGTATGCTGCGCTAACGGCGCAGGAACAAGCCTTATGGCAAAGATGACGCTTCAGAAAACGCTGGATAAGGTAGGACTTAAGGCAGCAAAGCTTCATCACTGCTCGCTTTCAGAGGGCAAGAGTGCAGCCCCCCAGTATGACGTTGTTGTCTGCTCGGCAAATTTTGCAAATATGTTTGATGCAGC
>DCHJ01000063.1:7253-8846 GCA_002314805.1 Lachnospiraceae bacterium UBA1755
GCAGCACAACCAAAAACTACCATCAGATCAGACTGATCGTTACGGATATGGATGAGACGCTTCTTACATCTGATAAGATCGTCTCTCCATATACCATGGAAGTGCTCGACGAGATCAGACAAAAGGGTATTCTCTTTTCGATATGCACAGGTAGAATACAGCCGATGACTGTAGCTTATGCCAGGATGCTTAAGCTGCAGTCACCTTATATTACGGCCAACGGGGCTCTTATATGGGATCCGGTGGCCGAAAAGGCATTATGGGGGGAGCCTATAGAGGCTGCTGATGTAAGGATCATGGCGGAATTCTGCGAGCGCAATGGTATAGATTACGGTGTGCTTACCATGGGTACGAGCTATTTTTCAAAGGGCGGGGAGACCAGAAAGCGGTTTAATGTATACAACCGCATTGCGGCTGAGCAGGGTCTGCCGGAGATGGATCTGGCACAGGCCGATGACGGACTTAAATGCCTTGAGGGGATAGAAACGTACAAGTTTCTTATCTGGGATGAGACTCTGGAGCATATCCCGGTGGCGGAAGCCTTTCTGAATACACTGGACGGGATCGGATTTACCCATTCACAGAAGGGGCTTATAGATATTATGCACAAGGGTATTGATAAGGGTACCGGAGTAGCTGAACTGGCAAAGCTTCTTGGGGTGAAAAAGGATGAGATCTGTGTATTCGGAGATTATCTGAATGATATCTCGATGTTCCGTGAGGCCGGCTATTCAGTAGCAATGGCCAACGGCGCACCTGAGGTTAAAGGATCGGCCGGGTATATAACCAGAAGCAATAATGAGGATGGAGTCGCATATGCGATAAAGAGTATCTTTGGCTTGTGTTAATACCGGCAGAATGGATAGCGTCAAGTAAGTTATGTAAAAATATCGCTCTTAGAACTCGTCGTGTCATATATATTTCCGGCGGCTTCAGGAATCCTGATCCCGCCTGCGAGTTCTCGGAGCATAACAGGAGGAAATAATATGGCATCAGCAAAAATAGTAGTAATGAACAAGTCAGGGCTTCATCTCAGGCCGGCAACAGAGTTTTCAAAGCTTTGCGCTCCGATGAAATGTGATATCACTATCGTTGCAGGTGAAAAGAGAGTGAATCCAAAGAGTGTGCTTATGCTAATGAGTGCAGGAATATCCAAGGGTACGGAGATCGAGATCATCACCGAAGGTGAGGATGCCGAAGCAAATCTCCAGATACTTCTTGATGCAATAAAGGGCGGTCTCGGAGAAGGAGAAGAATAAGGAAATGAAGAAACTGACGGTAAAGAAAACTGTTTCAAAGGGTTATGCCATAGGACCGGCATATAAGGTCGAAAGGCAGGATGTGAACCCGGATACTGCTTCCATAACCGCCGATAAAGTAGATTCTGAGATCGCAAGGTTTAAAGATGCAGTTGAAAAGGTTCAGGGGGAGCTGCTTGAACTGGCTGCGGGGAATGAAATCTTTGCAGGGCACTATGCTCTGGCAGGAGACATTGCGCTGCATGAGGGTGTGGTCGGAAAAATCAGAGATGATCTATGCAATGCAGAGGATGCTCTGATGAAGACATCCGAAGAATTCGTGATGATCTTCCAG
>DCHJ01000063.1:8942-10922 GCA_002314805.1 Lachnospiraceae bacterium UBA1755
ATCAGTGATAATCCTTTTGCAGGCATGGAAGACCCATCTATCATTATTGCAGAGGATCTCACTCCTTCGGATACTGCTCAGATGGATTTCCGTAAGGTACTTGGTTTCCTTACAGCGGAGGGCGGCACCACAAGCCATGTATCCATCATTGCAAAGAATCTCGGTATCCCGTGTCTGGTAGGCATCGGACCGGAGATCCTTAAGGTTGAAAAGGGTACAACGATCGCGATGGCGGCAAAGGAAGGCGAGATATTTATCGAGCCTGCGGCTGAACTGCTTGCGGAGATCAAAAAGAAGGATGAGGAATTCAGAAAGTTTGAAGCTGAGCTATACCGTCTTGCTGCTCTCCCGTGTGAGACAACGGACGGACACGGCTTCAATATCTGTGCCAATGCCGGCAATGTTGAAGAAGTGACCAACTGCGCTAAGTATGCCATAGACGGGATCGGACTTTTCCGGAGTGAATTCCTTTACATGGAAAGTGACCATTTCCCGACAGAGGAAGAGCAGTTCAAGGCATACAGAGAAGCTGCGGAGATCCTTAAGGGAAAGGAGCTTACCATAAGGACACTTGACATTGGCGGGGACAAGTCTCTGTCATATTTCGAGTTCCCCAGAGAGGAGAATCCTTTCCTCGGCTACAGAGCTATCAGGATGTGCCTTGATAAGCAGATAGTATTTAAGACTCAGTTAAGAGCTATCCTCAGAGCTTCGGCCTTCGGTTTTATCAGGATAATGTTCCCGATGGTGATTTCCGTGGCTGAACTGAAAAAAGCAAAAGCCCTTCTTTCAGAGTGTATGAAAGAGCTTAAGGAAGAGGGCAGAGCCTTTGATAAGGATATAGAGATCGGTATCATGGTCGAGACTCCGGCAGCAATGATCATGGCAGATAAGCTTTCAAAGTATGTTGATTTCTTCAGCATCGGAACCAATGATCTTACGCAGTATGTACTTGCCGTAGACAGAGGCAACAAGCTGCTGGGTGAGCTCTACAATTCCTTTGATCCGGCAGTCCTCAGAGCGATCGCAAGGACGATAGAGGAAGGTCATAAGAACAATACCAAGGTCGGAATGTGCGGAGAATTTGCATCTGATCCAAGAGCATCCAGGATACTGCTCGGTATGGGACTTGATGAGTTCTCAATGTCACCAGGTGAGACGGCACTTGTTAAATACAGACTCCGCGGATGTTCATATGAGGAATGCAGGAATATCGCAGATAAGGTACTTGACATGGAGACAGCTGAAGAGGTAATGGCCTTTATCGGAGAATGATCCGCTTTTATCACTGTATGTACCGCGCTTTGGCTGCGGAATGGAGACTGAAATGAGAGTAAATAAAAAGGTTATTGGAAATCTTAACAAGTGCTATTCCATAGCACCGTTAAGCTGGAATGATAAGGATTATATCCTTGTAGCGGCAGAAAAGCAGGATCCGTGCTATCTGTTTGATCTTGAGGGCAATAAGGTGGATACTGTATGGGAAGGACCCGGCGGTGTCATGACCATGTGCCAGGTACCGGGCAGCAACGGAGCATTCCTTGCTACATATAAGTTCTATTCGCCCAACGACGGTATGGATGCCAGGATCATCATATGCACACCCGCAAACGGAAAATGGGAAATGAGGACCCTCACTGATCTGCCCTGTGTACACCGGTTTGATATCCTCACCAGTGAGGGAAGGAATTATCTTATTGCCTGTACCTTAAAGACCTCGCATGAAGGCAAGGAGGACTGGAGCAGACCCGGCAAGATATGGGTGGCGGAGCTTCCCGAAGACCTTTCAGGCTTTAATGAGGGCAATCAGCTGGCAATGGAAGTCCTTGAGGATGAGCTCCTTAAGAATCATGGTTACAGCCGTGTGACAGAGGACGGACAGATGAAGTCCATCGTAACTTATGACGGAGGGGTGTTAAAAATAACACCTCCGGCCGGCGGTGAGGGCTGGAAGACTGAGAAGCTGCTTGATGCTCAGAT
>DCHJ01000063.1:11122-11995 GCA_002314805.1 Lachnospiraceae bacterium UBA1755
CCGACATGGATCGCCGGACACCGCAAGGGCAGGAGAGGTCTTTATGCATTCAGGTACGATGCGGATAAGAAGACTTATACCTATGAAATGCTGGATGAAGGAGCGGGACCGGCAAACGTGTACTGCTTCAAATATCAGGGCAGAGATGTTATAATTGCTGCCAACAGGGAAACCGACGAGATAGCAAGATATGAGATCGAGGAGTAGAGATGTTCAGAACAAGCGGCGCAATTGATGAAAAATCGTTTAAGGAGATATGCTTCCAGACTTTGCCTGATGCGTATTTTATTGCAATAGGAGCTTTCAGTATTTTTACGATCGTCATGATTGTTATTGCCATTATCAGCAGGGATACGCAGAATATACTGTTTCTGCTGGGCGGACTTGCTCTGTTCTGGTTCCTCATCATAGCAAGATATCATACCTATAAGAATAAGGTTATTGATAAGATGAAGAGTACCGGGCATTCTGAGATAAAGTTCACATCATTTTTTGATGATGACAAGGTCAATCTTATCAATGATTCCAACGGAGCGCAGTCATCGGTGGGCTATAAGGTATTTGTAAAATATGCGGAGTCAGATACCCTGATCCTGCTCCTTACGAGACACAGTCAGTTTGTGCCGATCTTTAAGGATCGTCTGAAACCGGGTGAGAGGGACGCGCTCATTGAGTTCCTCAAGCCGAGATGTACTAAGATAAGAAGGTGGAAAAAGAATTGAAAAAAGCAGCAGACTATCGCATGGATTATGAAGGAAAGACGGCGGCGGAGCTGAAAAAGATACGTGTCAGGCTGCTTATCGAGCGCAGCGAGGTCATGGGGATATTCAGTCTCCGCAGGAAAAAAGAACTGGAACAGCGTATTGCAGCAGT
>DCHJ01000063.1:12140-13520 GCA_002314805.1 Lachnospiraceae bacterium UBA1755
GCAGGCATATTTGCGATCAAGCCTTCAGGCGTGGATTATGATAAGCTTACACCGGACGATATGGTGCTTGTGGATCTTAACGGCAGGAAGGTCGAGGGCAAATACAATCCGTCATCGGATACAGATACGCATCTTGTGATCTATAACAGATTTCCTAAGGTAATGGGCATCGTCCATACTCATTCGGCATTTGCCACATCATGGGCGCAGGCGGGCAGGGATATCCCCTGCTATGGTACGACCCATGCAGACTATATGTACGGCCCCATACCATGCGCAAGAGTCCTTACAAAAGAGGAACTGGAGAACTACGAATACAATACGGGTGTGGTGATCTGCGATACCTTTGAAGAGAGAGGGATAGATTATGAGGCGGTTCCGGCAGTGCTCTGCAAGAATCACGGGCCGTTCACATGGGGTACTTCTGCCGACAATGCTGTGCACAATGCCGTATGCCTTGAGGAATGCGCAAAAATGGCAATGTATGCCGAGCTGATCAATCCGCAGGTAACTCCGGCACCGCAGGAGCTCCAGGATAAGCATTACTGGAGAAAGCACGGAGCAAATGCATACTACGGACAGAAGTAGATCGCAGGGATTTCTTTATTGTGTCACAACAGTATCAGCCTCTCAGCCGCGGCATCATCCTTATGATACGCATGAGAGGCTATTATTTTTTGGGAGTATATATTTCCGCAGGGTATGATATTATTGAATTGCGGGTGTGAATATGAAGGATTTTTTACCGATAACAAAAGAAGATATGCTTTGCCGGGGCTGGGACTGTCCCGACTTTGTTTATGTGATTGGTGATGCCTATGTGGATCACTCCTCTTTCGGTCCGGCAATTATCAGCCGGGTACTTGAATCACGGGGATATAAGGTGGCTATCATATCACAGCCGGACTATCACGATGAAAACAGTATCACAGTATTTGGTGAACCGAGACTTGGATTTCTGGTAAGTGCAGGCAACATGGATTCCATGGTCAATCACTATACAGTCAACAAGAAACCAAGGAGTGAGGACGCCTATACACCGGGAGGCAGAGCGGGAAGACGTCCCGACTATGCGACCATAGTATACTGCAATCTGATCAAGAGAAAGTATAAGCGCGTGCCCGTCATCATCGGGGGAGTAGAAGCAAGCCTCAGGAGACTGGCTCATTATGATTACTGGTCGGAGAAATTCAAGCGGTCGATACTGATGGACAGCGGGGCGGACATACTGCAGTACGGGATGGGCGAACTTTCTGTCGTGGAAATAGCAGATGCACTTAACAGCGGAATTGATGTCGCAGACATCAATTTTGTAAAGGGGACGGTTTATAAGACCAGAGATATTTCAGGAGTTGAAGAAGGTATAGAGCTGCCTGATTA
>DCHJ01000025.1 GCA_002314805.1 Lachnospiraceae bacterium UBA1755
TCCATCTGGCCAGCTCGAAGGAGGATAAGGAGAATTTCATGTCATCGGGGATGAAGGGACTGTACTTTCTCCTGGATGAGATGAGACAGAACAGGGGAGTGCGGCACTTCATACAGGCAGGAGCCGATGCAAGCTTCGGTATCTATTTTTATGAGAGAAAGGAGCCTATAACAGAGACTATGCCCTTTGAGGCCTATCCCGGAGTATATCCGCTGTCAAAGGTGCTGGAGGAGACTATCTGCAGTCAGATGCGTATCATGTATGATATCCCTGTGACTGTGCTTCGTTTCTCATGGATCATAGATCAGGATGATCTGCTGTCACATATGACACTGGCAGATCCGGGCTTTGGCATTCCGGTATGGAGAGAATACGGAGATCCCGGTCTTGATAATGCAGCCTGCGAGCTTATCCATCCTGACGGAAGTACCGGGGTGCGTCACGTGGTCGATATTGATGATGTGGTACAGAGCATAATGCTTGCGATGGACAATCCGATTTCCATAGGCAGAGCATATAATATCGCAGCCCCGGAGGCCTTCAGATATGATGAGCTTGCGGCATATGTAGGCAAAAAGCTGGACATCCCGGTTGCCAGGTTTACAGTGCCGGAATTTCATGATTTCAGGATGAGCATAGAGCGGGCGCGCAATGAGCTTGGATACTGTCCGAGGTACAGTGCATTTGATATGATAGATAAGGCGATCATGTTCAGGCAATCAGGCGGAGAGCGCATAGAATCTGCATATAAAGGTTAAAGCTCCTGCTTAACAGCATTGAGGAATAGCCGTTCAACGGGTAATTACCGACAGTGTTTTGCAGTGTTTTAATGAGAAGTCATGATTCCTGTACATTTGTGAAGATATCAGAATGGGAGCACGGATTAGATCCGTGTTTTCTAAACGAAAAAATAGTCCGAAAAAATGGATTAGTGGACAAAAAGACAAAAAACAAGTACACAATACCATTTATCTAGTACATATTTTAGGCTATCATACCACTGTCAAAACAAATATTTGTATAATATGTACAAACTATATATAATGCTTTTGGAGGATCTATTATGGACAAGTTGAAAATGGCGATCGTCGGTGCCGGCCTGTGGGGCGGTACCCATGCAGAGATTTATAATCAGCATCCTAACGCAGAAGCCGTGGCTATCTGTGATATGGATAAGGCCAAGGCTGAGAAATATGCTGCCGAGCACGGGATCAAAGAGGTGTATTCGGATTATAATGACATGCTTAAGCATTGTGACTGTGATGCTGTAGCGATCGTAACACCTGATTTTGCTCATGCTGATATAGCAGTGGCAGCTGCCAATGCAGGCAAGCATATGCTTATTGAGAAGCCGCTTGCAACTACCAGAGACGATGCTATGCGCATGTATGAGGCTATTACAAAGAATAATGTGAGAGCCATGGTGGATTTCCATAACCGCTGGAACCCGGTATATAACACGATGCAGCAGCTTATCGCAAGCGGCAATTACGGTGCTCCGCGCAGCGGTCATTTCAGGATGACAGACAATCTCTGGGTGGCTACAGACATGCTCAAGTGGTGCGCAAAGTCTTCTATCCTCTGGTTCCTGGGAAGCCACTCGCTGGATACTCTCAACTTCCTTTTTGATGATTATCCGACAGAGGTATTTGCCTACAAGACAGAGGGCGTATTGAAGAAGCTTGGTATCGATACTACAGATTCTTATATGTCGATGTTCAAGTATTCAAAGGGCGGCATGGCACAGATGGAGAATTCCTGGGTAACACCCAACGGAAATCCCAACGTAAATGATTTCAAGTGCTATATCCTCTGTGAGAACGGAAAATTTGATGCAAACTGCTCAAGCTTTGATATGCTTCAGGTAACTGACCAGACCAGAATGATCTCTCAGGATATCTCGGTAAAGAACAATGTATTCGGCGAGTGGAAGGGCTTTGCATTTGAGTCGATCAGAAGCTTTGTTGACTGCATAGTCAACGATAAGGAATTCCATGTAACTCTTGAAGAGTCAGCTAATATCACTCTGGCACTTCTTGCTGTAATGCAGTCTGCCGATACGGGTAAGATCGTACAGATCGAACGTATCTGATGATCAGACGCAGCAAATAAAGGATAGGGAGAAAAGCATTGGACACTAATATTCTCGAAGTAAAAAAAGTTAATAAGACCTACTCCGGAATACAGGTATTACACGATGTTGAATTTGACCTTAAGAGGGGCGAGACTCATGCGATGGTCGGCGAGAACGGTGCCGGTAAGTCTACTCTTATCAAGATTCTGGCAGGTGTAGTCACTCCTGATGATGGCAGTGAGATCTACTGGGACGGCAAGCTTATCAGCAGGATGACTCCTGAAAAGGCTATTGAGCTCGGACTTGCGGTGATTTATCAGGATATCAGTATGTTTCCCAATCTTACCATCGCAGAGAATATCTGTAAGGGAAAGCACACGGAATTTTTCGTAAACTTCAAAAAGATGAAGGAGACAGCTCAGAAGGCTCTTGATTTTATGGGCGTTGACCTGAATCTCAATCAGAAGCTGGGCGAAATCAGCGTAGGCAAGCAGCAGCTGGTTGCTATTGCGCGTGCCATCACCTTTGAGGCGCAGGTCATCGTAATGGATGAGCCGACGGCGGCTCTTTCATCCTCGGAGGTAAAGATGCTCTACAGGATCATTGATTCGCTGAAGGAGCAGGGTGTAAGCATCATCTATATCTCACATAAGCTGGAAGAGGTATTCACTGTTGCGGACCGTATCACGGTACTCCGTGACGGCCACAAGATCCATACGGGTGATGCCTCCGGCTTTACCAATGAGTCACTTATCAACATGATGGTTGGACGTGAGCTCAGATTCATCCCGATGCACAATGAGGAAGGTGATTCTGATGAGGTCCTCTTTGAGGTTAAGGATCTTGTAAATCCGCCGATGGTAAACGGTGTATCATTCCAGGTCAGGAGAAATGAGGTACTGGGAATCACCGGACTTGTCGGTGCAGGACGAAGCGAGACCGCGCAGACTGTTTTCGGACTTATGAAGCAGCAGTCCGGAGAAGTGTACATTCACGGACAGGAAGTGCATATCAAGGACACAAATGATGCTATTGGCAAGGGTATCTGCTATCTTCCCGAGGACAGGAGGACCCAGGGACTCTTTGCACAGCAGAATATGACCTGGAATATGACCGCCGTGACACTTCACAAGCAGCTGTCGGGAAAGCTTCTTGATTCACGCAAGGAGCTTGCCACAACAGAGAAGTACATTAAGAGTATCGATATCAGACCGGCACTTCCAGGCATCAATGCAAGAAATCTTTCAGGCGGCAATGCCCAGAAGGTGCTTTTCGGCAGATGGATGAATGCTGATCCCAAGGTGCTCATCGTTGACGAGCCAACGGCAGGTGTTGACGTCGGAGCCAAGGCTGAGATCCACAAGATCCTCAGAAACATGGCTAAGGAGGGCGTGGCAGTTGTACTGATTTCATCAGATCTTTCAGAGGTTCTTGCTGTATCAGACAGGATCCTCGTTATGCGTGAAGGAAAGATAGTCCATGAGGTTAAGACTGATGAAGCCACACAGGAAGCAATTCTTGAGAAAGGCCTTATGGGATAGGTGACGGAATGAAAAATATCTTAAAAAGCAAGGGAAGAGAGCTTCTTCTGGCAGCAGTTATCCTCATAATCGGAATTATTGTTACCACGATCACTCCGGCATTCTTCAGTGTGATCAATATTACCAGTATCCTCTACGGCAATGCCATAATGGGAATCATGGCTATCGGTATGATGATGGTCATCACGACAGCCAATGTTGATATTTCCGTCGGATCGATATTTGCAGTATGCAACATGATATGCGCAGCCTTTGTAAAGGCTACCGGCGGTACACAGTCTGTGCTGGCAATAATTATTGCCATGGCAGTAGGCTGCTGTCTGGGACTTTTCAATGGTCTGCTCGTTGCAAAGCTCAATATTCCGGCCATCGTCGTTACTCTCGGCTCGATGAACATCATGAGAGGAGCGATCTATTATCTGACAGACGGTGCATGGATAGACGGTCTTACAGGTCCGTTCGTAAAGGTGGCAAGCCGCAGGATCCTGGGTGTCCAGGAAGCAGTATGGATCTGGGTGGCTGTGATCATCATCACATATTTTATACTGTACAGGACCCGTGTAGGACGCAATGTCCTTGCTGTGGGCGGCAATGTTGAGGCAGCAACCAGAGTAGGTATCAGCAAGACAAAGACCTACCTTTTTGCATTTGGATATCTGGGAGCGCTGGTTGGTCTGGGCGGTGCTCTTTCTGCAGCAAAGCTTAAGATAGCTCAGCCTTCCAATGGTATCGGATATGAGATGCAGCTTATTGCTGCGGCAGTTATCGGAGGTACTGAATTCTCGGGCGGTGTGGCTTCCATAGCGGGTACCGTGCTGGGTGTTCTCTTACTTGGAGTAATTGACAATGCACTTGTGCTTGCAAAGGTTCCTGTATACTGGCAGGATCTTGCAACAGGTATCATCATTGTACTGGCAGTTGCATCTGATGCTCTCAAGTTCATCATTTCACAGAACAGGAGGAGGGCAGGCTGATGAATAGAAAGACTGACTTCAGGTATAAGAATGAACTGGTTCTTCTGGGAGTATTCCTTGTACTGTTCATAATTTTTTCGATAGCAAGCAAACACTTCTTATCACTTACCAATGTGATGTCGCTGTTTTCCCAGATGGTTGAACTGGGGCTTCTGACACTTGGTATGGCAGCATCAATGATCTCAGGAGGCATGGATCTGTCACTGGGAGCACTTACAAGCTTCTGCACGGTAATGCTCAGTGTGTTCATCGGTAAGCTTTTCCTGCCGGAGGGAGCGGCATTCTTTATCGTGCTGGCAATAGCTATTCTTTTCGGATGCTTCAACGGATTCCTGGTAGGATATCTCAACATCCAGTCGATGCTCGCCACACTTGGTACACAGTCATTGTTCAAGGGACTGGGGCTGGTTATCTCCAACGGTGTGACCGTCGGTATTCCAAATACGCAGTTCGCAGTTTTCGGACGTGTAAAGCTCTGGGGCTTTTTCCCGTTCCAGATCATCCTGCTGGTCATCGCGGCAGTCATAGCGATAATAATCTTTAACAGGACAATGATCGGACGAAGGATATATCTTATCGGGTCCAACCCTACGGTTGCCAAATTTGCCGGTATCAATATAAAGAAGAACATTTTCTTCACATACGTGTTCAGTGCATGCATGGGCTTTATTGCTTCTCTGGTATTTACATCCAAGATCTCTGCCGGACGTTCGGATGTTGCGGATCCGCTGCTTCTTAAGGCTGTCTGTGCATCGGTGTTCGGAGGCGTAAGCTCACTTGGCGGTATCGGTAATATTTCGGCTGCACTGTGCGGTGTTGCCGTAATAACGATCATTTCAAACGGACTGGATATGATCAATGCTTCTTCATATCTCCAGCAGGTGGTTATCGGAGGACTTCTCCTGATCGTGCTTGCTTTCCGTCATGCAAGGAAGAAATGATCATGCTCTGTCAAATACCGGATCGACCGGATTTGAATAAATAAAAGGAGGAAATTTATAATGAAAAAGATTCTTGCATTAGTACTTGCATCAATCATGGTTGTTTCATTGGCAGCCTGCGGCGCAGCAACAGTTGACGCTCCTGCAGCAGCTGAGGAACCAGCAGCACCTGCAGCTAAGGAAGAGAAGGCAGCAGTTGAGGAGACAGTTGCAGCAGCAGTTGAGGCAGCAGCTGAGGAAGTTGCTGAAGCAGCTGAAGAGGCAGCTCCGGCAGCAGACGGAAAGAAGGGAACTATCGGCGTAGTATGCTACGTTACATCAGCTCCGTATTTCTCAGAGGGTCAGGCAGCAGCTATCGCAGCAGGCGAGAAGCTCGGCTATGATGTGATCTGGACAGGTACATCAGAGGTTGATACAGCCGGTCTCATCTCCTGTGTTGAGAACCTTATCTCACAGGGTGTTGACGGTATCTGCCTTGCAGCAGGCGATACAACATCTATGGTTCCTGTATGCCAGGAAGCTATGAGCAAGGGTATCACTGTTATCACATTCGACCTTGATATTGATCCTGAAGGCCGTGACGCATATGCAGGTCTTGATGATCTTTCAGAGCTTGGTGTTCCTCAGGTAGAGTCTATTGTTAAGTCGATCGGAGAAGAGGGCGATGTAGCCGTTGTTACCGGCGTTCTTACAAACGAGCTCCTTCAGAAGAGAATCGAGCGTATGTACAGCTATGCTGCTGAGAAGTACCCGAAGCTCAACTTCGTTACTGTTGAGGGTACAAACGAGGATTCAGAGGCAGCTTATACAGCAGCTATGAACATCATGACAGCATATCCGAGCGTTAAGGCTATCTGCTCTAACGTTTCTACAGCACTCGGCCCGATCTGTACAGCAATCGAGGATGCAGGCCAGATCGGTAAGGTATACGGATGCGGTCAGACAACACCTAACCTTGCTAAGCCGGGTATGGCTTCAGGCGCATGCGTAAGCGGTATCCTCTGGGATGTTGCTAAGTGGCAGGAGTGGGCAGTAACCATCTGTGCACAGCGTATCGAAGGTGTAGAGCATGAGGTTGGCAACATCGGTCTTGAGGGCTTCCCGCAGGGCGAGTACCTTGGCGACGGTCTCTACTACTATCATGAGACATTCGATTTCACACCTGAGAATATCAACAATTTCGATTTCTAATCGGTTGATTTCACAGCTTGAGGTATAGACTATGAAGGTTATTGATGTTACAGGAAAGGTATGCAATGGCATGTGGACCTTCGGAGACCTGTTCCCGAAGCTTCATATCGAGGAGCATTCAGGCATATGCCCCGGGTTCGGTGAGTATTTTTATACCGAGTTCTGCGGTATGCATGCACAGACAGGTACATATATCGAGACTCCTGCACACTGGTTTGGATTTGAGAACAGCTATCTTGTTAAGGATATTCCGCTTGAGAAGCTCTATGAGCACGACTGCGTTGTCCTTAAGCCTGAGGTGGAGGTTGCTGATCCGACAAAGAAGTCGCCTATTACCATGGAGGCTCTTGAGAAAGCCGCCGAGGGTGTCACGATAAAGCCTGATGATGTCATTGTGGTGGCAACCGGATGGGAAAGGTACTGGATGGACGATGAGCATTTCTTCGAGAAGTCACCTTATTTCACGGATGACGCCATGCACTGGATCATAGCGAAAAAGCCGTTCATGCTGGCAACAGATACACCTGCATGGGATAATTATGAAGACCCGGCAGGCTATATGGGAGATTTCTATGATGGAAATATCCTTATGCTGGTTCCTCTGGCAAATATGGATCAGGTTACTCAGAAGAGAGTAAAGATCACAGTTATGCCTCTTAAGGCAGACGACGGTGCGGCTGCACCGGTAAGAGCTGTCATCATTGAAGATTGATTCAATGCTCAGGGCCTCCGCAAGGAGGCCCTGTTTTTTAACTTAGCAGAGAGTTTTTATAAACCAGAGGCGTCATATGCACATATTTTTTGAAAACTCTGCAAAAATACTGCGGATTGCTGTAGTTGAGCTTATAGGCAATATCCGTAACAGACATGTCTGATTCTCTGAAGAGCTTTTTTGCTTCCTCCATTTTCAGTCCGTTATAATAATCATTGATCCCGCTTCCCGTAGAGGCGCGGAAAATTGAGTAGATATAGCTGCGCCCGTAATGCAGACCTTTTATCATTTCGTTAATATTAAGCTGTCCGTATACATTTGTCTCCAGACTCCGGATGATCTCTCTGACAAGATGTGAATCGTACTGTTCCTTGGGCAGGTACTCCCTCATTTCAGGAAGATTAAGGAGCTTTTTCTGGAGCAATAGTATAAGAAGCTCTTCAAGGTACAGTCTTATCAGCTGTTCACTTCCGACGGGCGCATCAGATCTTACAGAGAAGCTGAAGTTTTTGCCGTTGGTTGAGGAGTAGGAGAATACCTTGCGGCTTTCGGATATGACCTTCCTGAGGAGCCCCTTAAGCTCTGTGGGCAGCGAAAAGCACTGGTCATTGAAGTGACGCATGATGCGGCTCTTGCAGTCAAAGCTGGTCACAAATACGATGGTATAGCTGTCCCGGCTGCAGTAAAGTGAATGAAACTCATTGGGCTTATGGAAGATAAGGTCCTCCTGCTGAAGCTCATAGCTGGCTGTGGCTGTTGTGACAGTACAGCCTCCGCTGATCACATACAGCATTTCCCAGAAATCGTGGCTTTCTCCGTCATTGTAATAACCGGGCTTTAGCTCAAGGTAATGCAGGGTATGTATCTTGGAAATATTGATCTCAGTATTGAGAGTATGAATGCCGTAGGTCGTGTCTGACATAATGATAAATATCCGAAAAAAAAATCTTGTGGACAATAGTGCAAAAATATAGTACATATTACCATTCAATATGTGCAATTTCAAGTGTATATTAGTCTTGTATACCACAATATTTGTGAATATTATACAGAGAGTCATTGTAACACCATATATTTTAATCTGGAGGATACTATGAAGATCAATGAGTTATTCAGTGTAGAGGGACAGGTGGCAATAGTCACAGGAGCCAATAAGGGACTTGGCAACATGTATGCATGGACACTGGCAGAGAATGGCGCAAAGCTTTTTGTCGTTGACTTTGATAAGCCCGGTCTTGACAAGGCAGTACAGGAGTTCAGGGATGCAGGATATGAGTGCTATGGTGCACTTGCCGATGTAAGAAGTGAGGAGCAGGTACAGGCTGCCTTTGCTGAGTGTGTTGAGAAGTACGGTACTATTGATATCCTTATCAATAATGCCGGTACAGAGAGATGCAATAAGGCACCAGAGGATACCAGTCTTCAGGAGTGGAATAAGGTTATCGATATCAACGTAACAGGTTCCTTTATCTGCGCGAGGGAAGCAGGAAAGGTCATGCTTCAGCACGGGAAGGGCAAGATCGTCAATATCTCATCTATCTCGGGCTTTGTGATCAACAAGGGAGTACACGGAGGTTCATATGATGTCTCAAAGCAGGCCATCATGGGTCTTACAAGGGCACTTGCAACCGAGTGGGGTAAGTTTGGCATCAATGTCAATGCAATCGCACCGGGATATTTCCTTACAGATCCCAACAAGGAATACTTTGAGAAGTATCCGGGATTTTATGATGAAGCACTTGCCATGATCCCGATCGGGAAAATGTCTGAGCCGGAAAACCTGGCAGGTACAATGCTTTATCTCTGCACAAAGGCTTCAGATTACGTACACGGTATCGTGGTATTCGTAGACGGCGGTTATACGATCTGGTAAAGAAGCGGACGGGATACGGCTATGGCAGATATATTTGATTTGAGTGGAAAAGTGGCTATAGTGACCGGAGCAGGACAGGGCTTGGGCAAGAGCTTTGCACGGGCGCTGTCATACGCAGGTGCTGATGTGGTCATTATGGCAAGAGATTATGACCGGCTGGCAGCCACAGCTGCTGAGATAAGCAGCGGATCCGGACATGATGTATATCCGGTAAAAGTGGATATCACCGATGAGGCTTCCGTAATAAGTGCCGTAAAGTATACTGCAGACAGTTTTAAGCATATCGATGTGCTGGTAAATAATGCCGCGTTGGGGAGAAGTGATACACCGCTGCAGGATGAGACACTGGAGAGCTGGAATTCCATAATCGGGACCAATCTTACAGGTACCTTTCTGATGATGAAGCATGTGGGCAGGGTCATGATCGCACAGAAAAGCGGCAAGATAATCAACCTTTCCAGCATGGCGGGGATCGTCGGGATGAGAAATCCGGTGGTGGGTGCATATGATGTATCCAAGGCCGCGGTAGCCGGTCTGACAAAGTCTATGGCAGGAGTCTGGGCGGAGTACAACATTACAGTCAACGCTCTGGCACCCGGCTATTTCATGACGGACATCAACAGAGCTTATGTAAAGGAGCATCCTGATTTCTTTGAGGACTCGCTTCATCAGATCCCGCTTAAGAAATGGGGAGAGGAAAACAGCATAGGAGAGGTGGCTGTATTCCTTGCCTCGGGTGCATCTGACTATATCACAGGTGCGGTCCTGTCAGTGGACGGCGGGTATACTGCTTGGTAAAAAACGCGGAAATCAGAAATGGCCCTTTGCTCAGGAACATATTGCTGTTTTCATTGCCGCTTGTATTATCTGGTATCTTCCAGCTATTATTCAATGCAGCGGATACGATGACAGTCGGACATTTTCTGGGCAGGGAGCATCTGGCTGCTATAGGAGCTGCAACTCCGATAGTGGCCTTTTTTACAGGCAGCCTGATAGCCTTTTCGCAGGGCGTCAGTGTCCTGATCTCAAGGAGGACGGAGGAAAACGGGGATCGCGGGGTCGCAGGGACAGCGGGTATCGTCTCCGCAGTTTCACTTATCCTTGGAGTCATCATAGGAACCGCAGGTATACTGGCAGCACCATGGATGCTGAGAGTGATCCATACTCCGGAGAGTATCATTGACAGCTCGGTGATCTATCTGAGGATATACCTGGCAGGGATGCCGTTTTTCCTTTTCTACAATTTCGGCTCCGCTGTGATAAGATCTCTTGGAAATACTGCGGTATCGCTGGTATATGTGGGGATATCCGGACTGCTTAATGTGGTCCTCAATTATGCCTTTATCAGACTCGGAGGCGGCATAGCGGGAGTAGCTGCCGCAACTGTGTTATCTCAGCTGTTAAGTGCTGTGCTGACAGGATGCTACCTGTACCGCAACGGTCTTGCTTCGTGGATAAGATGGCGTAAGGTACCTGAGGTCACCGGTGCGTTATTCAGACTTGGAGTGCCGGCAGCGATGCAGACCATGCTTCTGAGTCTGTCCAACATTTTCATTCAGAATGAAATAAACAGATTCGGGACCACGGTACTGGCAGCCCAGACCGTATATATGAGTCTTAATGGTTTTCTTCTGGCGGCGATCACTGCGTACACGCAGACTGCAATTGTTTTTGCCGGGCAGAACGATGCGGCTGATAATAAAAAGAGGGTAGTCGATTCGGCAGCTTACTGTTGTCTTTTGTCATTCATCTGGGGAAGCGGACTCGGGGTACTGTTCCGGATATGCGGCGAATATGTGTGTATCCCGTACACAGACTCACGGGAAGTTACAGAAGTGGTAATGAAACTGCTGCTTATAAATGCAGTACCCTACGGTATCTGCGGATGCATGGAGGCTCTGGCCGGGTCTGTCAGGGGACTGGGCAGATCTGTTGAACCAACGATAATGCATCTGATCGGGATCGGGGTTTTCAGAATTGTATGGATAATGACATTTTTCCGTGCGCATAGCAATCTTAAGGCACTTTATATGTGCTATCCGCTGTCATGGGTGGTGACATCTGTGCTTCAGCTGTCACTGCTGTGCATCATAATAAAAAAGAAGTATGCGCATGACCGGGAAGCAGAGGAAACAGTCCGTATATATTGAAAATGAGCCACTAAACCTTGTGTTAGTGTTGCTAGGCTGTATTCATTTTGATACACTGTTAGCTGAGAAGAGTTGATTACCTTGCTTTCAGCCTGATCCATGATTCTCATATATTTGTAAAGATGGCAGGATGAGATTATTGATCAAATCAGATTTTACGCGTTTTATCCTGCAAATTACAACATCGGATCAATTTTGGTATATACGGGGAGCGGAGCTTAAAGACGGCGAATTTCACACCTCAGGAGACCGGTTCTCATATACCGGACGGTTAAGAGTTTATTAATAGAGTGCTGCAGCGTGGGAATTAATAAAAGCTGCGGTGTGTCAGACAAAGAAAAGGAATAGAAATTATGCTTTCAGAGTCAAGAA
>DCHJ01000111.1:0-11817 GCA_002314805.1 Lachnospiraceae bacterium UBA1755
CCTTGGCATTCTCGGGATCAAGCTTACCAAACTCGATAGCCTCATGGCTTACGAACATATGACTTGTACCATGGAAGCCGTAACGGCGTACCTTGTACTTCTCATAATACTCATACGGAATTGCATAGAGATAAGCCTTCTCTTCCATTCCCATACCGAAGGATGTATCAAATACTGCAACATTCTTCTTGCCTGGCATTGCAGCCTCACAAGCCTCAATACCCATGAGGTTAGCCGGATTATGAAGAGGTCCGAGATCGAAGCACTCACGGATGACCTTCTTAACGTCCTCATCAACGACAATAGACTCTGTATATGTGTTGCCGCCGTGCAGTACACGATGGCCTACTGCCGTGATCTCATCTGTAGAAGCAATAACTCCGTGCTCCTTATCGATAAGAGCTGCCATAACGAGCTCGATAGCTTCCTTATGTGTAGGCATAGCCTGCTCAACAACATACTTATCCTTGCCTTCCGGCTTATGTGTAAGCATTGAGCCATCAATACCTATACGCTCGCAAAGACCCTTTGCGATAACTGACTCATTGTCCATATCGATAAGCTGATACTTAAGTGATGATGAACCGCAGTTGATAACCAAAACTTTCATTTATCTGTTCTCCTTAATGTAGTTTATCTATCAAAAATTCATTACTGAGCCTGAGCTCCCCACGATCTCAGCGAACGCCCTTTGTGAGCGCTAGATCCTGGGCATGGTCATCAGTAATGTTTCATTACTGAGCCTGAGCCTGCACTGCCGTGATTGCGATAACACCGAGGATATCCTCCCAGAAGCATCCGCGTGACAGATCATTTACAGGAGCTGCGATACCCTGGCACATAGGACCATAAGCCTCAGCCTTGGCAAGTCTCTGAACGAGCTTATAACCGATATTGCCTGCGTCAAGATCCGGGAATACAAGTACGTTGGCCTTGCCTGCAACCGGTGAATCAGGAGCCTTGCTCTTTCCAACAGAAGGAACGATAGCTGCATCAAGCTGAAGCTCTCCGTCAAGTGCAAGCTCAGGAGCTGTCTCCTTGGCGATCCTTGTTGCCTCAACAACCTTTGTTACATCATCATGCTTAGCTGAACCCTTGGATGAATGTGAAAGCATAGCAACTCTCGGCTCATTGCCTGTAAGGAGCTTAAAGGACTCTGCTGATGAGATAGCGATTGCAGCAAGCTTCTCGGGATCAGGATTCTGCTCAAGACCACAGTCTGCGAAAACAAATACACCGTCATCGCCGTACTCACAGTTGGGCACATCCATAAGGAAGAAAGCCGAAACAAGCTTTGTACCCGGCTTAGTCTTGATAAGCTGGAGGCAGGGACGAAGTGTATTGGCTGTACTATGGCATGCACCGCTGACCATACCGTCTGCATCTCCGCTCTTGATCATAAGGCATCCGTAATATGCATAATCACTGAGCATGATCCTGCGGGCCTCTTCATGAGTCATCCCCTTGGATGCACGAAGCTCAACAAAGAGATCCTCGTACTGCTGAGTTTTCTCATAAGTATTGGGATCGATGATCACAGCGCCGGTGATATCACAGTCACCCTTGTTTTCTGCGATCTGCTCTGGTGTGCCGATGATGATGATATTGGCAATACCCTCCTTTAAAGCTGCCTCAGCTGCCTTAAAAGTTCTGTTGTCCATAGACTCAGGAAGGATGATAGTCTTCTTATCAGCCTTTGCTCTGGCCTTGATGCTGTCCATAATAGCCATAATTATTATCTCCTTTTTGGGTTTTTTAACTTCTTTACACAATGCAACCGAGCCTGCACCCAGCGTCCAGACCCATTAACAACCTTAATTGTACGACTTATTTCCTATATTCTCAACCTTTTTGTACACATTTCAGTGCACAGGCCTCCCCATATCATACCAAAACCTGCGGGCAGTCAGTACCCGTTACGACAGGTATGTCGGAATAACAGCATGCCCGAAACCGCATAAGCACGATTCAGTCCCGAAATCAGATCAGCAATACCGGAGCTTCCTCCGACTTATTCCGCCACCGCTTCCGCTTACTTCCGTTCGGACCCGGCATAGATGGGGGATTAAGATTTTCACTCACAGTTCAATTATCTCAACCCGGTCCTTAAGCTCATTGATAAGCTCCATTGAAGCAGGCTCAGTACCTTCCGTTGTGACAGCTCCCGTGCTTGTGGCCGCTGCAAGTCTCACCGTATCCTCAAAGCTCAGACCGTGCTCGTACCCGTACAGCATCCCCGTCACCACGGAATCTCCGGCGCCGCAGCAGCTGCGCACATCCACCGGAATCGCCGGCACCTTACACGCTCTGTCCCCGGTGATATAGAAGCCACCGTTACCTCCGTCGCTGACGCATATCATGATGCCGTCACCCAGCATCTCCCGTCCCAGCTTCACGATCTCTTCATCGCTTAAATGCTCCGTGCACCCGTAGTACTGTTCCAGTTCATAACGGTTCGGTTTCAGGAAGTGCGGGTGCGCAAGCATACCCTCTTTCAAAGCCGCACCGTCTGCGTCAAGAGCAACCTTTGCGCCCCGGGCACTTACTCTCTCCGTGATGGTACGGTAAATGTCCTTCGGGCATCCCGGTACTATACTTCCTCCCAGGACAAAAATACTGTCGGGTTCTGCATAGGACTCCAGCTTTTCTATCAGCTTATCCACATCAGCTCCGGTCATAGTGGGACCGGGACCGTTGATCTCTGTCATGTTCCCGTCCTTATCCATGACCTTGATATTGGTCCGTGTCTCCCCGCCATCGATCCACAGATAATCCGTGCGGCATCCGTTTTCAGCAAGATATCCGGCAAAATCTCTGCCTCCCTTGCCTGCAAGTACCGCCACGCATACACTCTCTTCTCCGTATACCTGCAGCGTCTTGCTGACATTTATCCCCTTGCTTCCCGCGCTGCATACAGCCGCAGAGACACGGTTGAGCTCATTGACACGCAGCTCATCGGTATGGACGATAAAATCTATTGAAGGATTAAGTGTTAATGTAATAACCATCGCTGCCTCCATACATTATCCGGGTACTCATCCTGCACACCCGCAATTATCTGTCACATGTCTGCATAATTCCAACCATGTACCGGTATTGTTCATGGCTGATTTCTGCACTATTCCTGCCTGATACACGCATTTCTCATACCGCACAGCAGCACTGTCTCCTGCATGTACCGGCATTATTACTGTCATTATCTCAGCATTTTTCAGCCTGCAGCCGTCCTTTATGATGTATTTCAGTCTGCTTTGCTGCCCTTACTGTCATCTCCGGTGTCCGCTGCAGCCGATACCCTGCCGCATGCCGGCTTACAGCACTTTGTTGATTGCTGCAAGCAGATCATCGTACTCCTCAAATGCCTCATACTGAGGATAGTCCGCCTTGATCTTGTCAGTCGTGCGGAACAGAAAGCCTGCCTTTGAAGCCTGGATCATCCCCAGGTCATTGAAGCTGTCACCGCAGGCAATAGTATCATATCCTATACTCTGGAATGCCTTTACAGTACTGAGCTTGCTGTTGGCGATCCTCATCTTATGTGCGAGGATCTCTCCGTCCGGAGCGACCTCCAGTGAATTGCACATCAGAGTCGGATAGCCAAGCTTTTTGATAAGGGGCATTGCAAACTCCCTGAATGTATCAGAAAGCACCACGACCTGCTCTCTTGCGCGCAGATCATCAAGGAACTCCCTGGCTCCCGGCAGAGGATCAATAGTTGATATTACCTCCTGGATCTCCCTCAGGCCAAGCCCGTGCTCCTTTAAGATACCGATGCGCCACTTCATGAGCTTGTCATAATCCGGCTCATCACGTGTGGTCCTCTTAAGCTCCGGTATCCCCGATGCCTCGCTGAACGCGATCCAGATCTCGGGTGTCAGCACGCCTTCCATATCAAAACATATTATATTCATCCTGTCCTCCTATTCCGGCAGTCTGCCGTACATCTTTGTAATGGAATATATCTCTGCGGCAAGCTCTTCGCCTGCTTCACCCGGCAGCATACGCCACTGCCAGTTGCCGTATGGATTGCCCGGGCAGTTCATGCGGCAGCCTTCGCCAAGTCCCAGATAGTCCTGCATCTGGGTGACAAAGAGCTCGGCAGCGCTGCTCATGCCGCCTCTGATGATACCGCGGTTAAAGCCTTCCTCTTCATTAAGCCCCAGATATTTCTGCGCATATGCAATGACCTCAGGAGCCTCCTGCTGCTTCCACAGCTGAAGCGGTGCATTATCGTGAGACCCTGCATAGCATATACAATGGGGCTGATATTTATGCGGAAGATAATCACTCTCCCCGTCAGGGCTGAAAGCAAACTCAAGCACCTTCATTCCCGGCAGGCCACTGTCTTCAATGAGCTGATAGACATCCTCAGTAAGATCTCCCAGATCCTCCGCGATAAAGCTGATCCCGTGGAACCAGCTTGTGAGTGTACCGATAAGGTCCATACCGGGGCCCTTGACCCAGCGGCCGTTGATTGCCGTCTTTTCCCCATAGGGAACCTCCCAGTAGCTGGCAAAGCCTCTGAAATGATCAAAGCGTATCATATCAAAGAGCAAGGCCGCTCCGCCGACTCTCCTTATCCACCATTCATATCCGGTGGCTTTCATCTTATCGTAGTTATAGATCGGATTGCCCCAGAGCTGACCGTTGGGGTCGAAGTAATCAGGCGGCACACCTGCCACCACGACAGGTCTGTTGTCTGAATCCAGCTTAAACATCTCCGGCTCCGACCACACATCCGCACTGTCCATAGCCACATATATAGGCAGGTCACCGATTACCAGTATACCCAGACCGTTAATATATTTCTTGAGCTTCATCCACTGTCTGAAGAATTCAAACTGGATGAAAATGAAGAGTTCCTTTATCTTACCGAAGGAAAGCTGCAGTCCTACGTCAAAGGTGATAATTTCCGAATCCGAAAGCGAGGTGCATTCCCATTCTGTCCATGCCTTCATGCCATTGGCGGTCTTAAGCGCCATAAACTCCGCATAGGAAAGAAGCCACCTCTTATTGCTTTCTGTAAACTTATCTATCTCAGGCTTGAGTCTGTCCCAGCCTCTTTCCTTTGCGATCCCCAGGATTATCAGCCTGTTTTCATAGAGCTTTCCGTAGTCCACATGCCTCGGGTCTGATCCCCAGTCGCATGAATCAACCTCTGACTGCAGCAGAAGTCCCTCTTCAATGAGCATGTCAGGATCCACAAAATACGGATTGCCCGCAAAGGTTGAGAAGCTCTGATAGGGGGAATCTCCATAGCTTGTAGGTCCAAGCGGCAATACCTGCCAGTACTTCTGTCCTGCAGCTTTAAGAAAATCCGCATACTCATAGGCAGCCTTGCCGAAAGTACCTATTCCGTACTTACCCGGCAGGGAGCTTATTGGCATAATTATCCCGCTGTATCTTGCTTTCTCTGTCATATGAATCTCTCTTTGCTTTCTTATATATTTTGTACATGAAAGCCCGTGGTCGGGCCTTCTGCACTATGATCGGTCAGGCTGCAGACAATGATAAGTGATCTGCTGACCGACAAAGCCCAGTCTCTCTGACCGGCGGCCTCACCGGCAGTGATGCATGACCGGTCTTTCCCCACACTTTCCTCTGCACATAAAAAACAGACCCTGTGCGCACCCGCAATTCATGATCCGGCGATGTCCTCTGCGCATAAAAAACCGGCAGCCGGAAAATCCAACTGCCAATCATTATATCAATAAAACATCTGTAATCCTAGTCTTTTCGGCATCTGACAAAATAAGCTGCCGGTCCTAGGAGTCAGCGAAAATTCCCCGCACTTACCGTATACCACAGGGTATCCTTTTAGCTGTATTTACGCCGGTTTCCCGTCCGGGTTTTTGATCAGGAAGCAGACATTAAACAAATACCGATTATTGGACATCGTTGTCACTGTTGCAATATTCTCCTTATTCCTGCTGATATACATAGCTATAACATAGTCGCCGAGTCCTTTTGGCTGCATATCATCTTCAACGATATTCAGGATCTTCCCTGAATCGCGTGTGATCAGCTGAACCCCGTCGGCAGTTAACATAATGCTGCACTGTCCGTATGTTTTTTTATCATTGTTGCGTATGACCATCTGAAATAATTCTTCGATGAGCAGCTCTGTCCGGATTATGAGTCTCTTATCCACTCCTGATTCTTTTAAATACAGATCAGTCCTGGATTCAATCTTCCCGATATTCTCAGTGGTCACCTCAAAGTCAAACATAATGCCGTTATCGCAACCGGCTTCCTGCAGCATATACGGATAATTGTTCTTTCCATAGCGGATACTTATATATAGCCGGGTAATCAGCCATGTCGCAGCAGGTGCCATACCGGTACCGACAAACAGTCCGACAGGTCCAAGCAGCGGTGCAAGGATCATACTGAAAATCACGACCATAACCAGCTTCATCATCACCAGAATGACCAGACTCAGCGGTATATATCCTATAGCATTAAGGTAACCTGTATACATATACAGTAATCCCGGAAAAATAAACGCAGCTCCAATGATCCTCACGCCCGTTATTGCAATTCTTAAAATATCAGGATCCGTAATTCCCAGGTAGGTACAGATTGCCGGCGCAAAGACAAAACCTGCACACATCAGGATCGCCCCGATAATGACCGTGCATCGTAATGAAATGTTATAGGCAGCCCGCACACCGTCCCCGTTTTTTTCTGATGCATAAATACTTACCACAGGAGTAAGGGCATCTCCTATTCCATCAAATAATGACTGAAAATCAGTTATCATGATGATGACCGAAGCCAGGATAAGAAATCTCTCACCAAAAAATACGGAAATGGCTTTATTCATAAAAACCGCAAACAAAGCTATCAGCAGATAATCACTTGCATCTGAGATACTGTACTTAAGCAGGTCAAGTGCATCTTTAACAGAAACGCTGATATTGAGACGAAGTGAATTGCTCTTTTTGAAAAAATGGAAAGAATAGATAATAATTGAACTGAAGACCCCGGATAATGAACCGATCCCGATTCCTGCTATTCCGATACGTTTGCATAGCATTACAGAAACAAGAAGGTTTATTACTAACTGCGCAATACTTGCGGCAGCACATAATATGTCATCACCGTCAGAAGGAACCATTACGCATAAAAGCAGCTGCACCGGTGTCATAAAGACTACCAATTTATACCAAAAACCGTATTCTGATGCGTACTGCAATGCAATACCGGAAAGGCCGGAAAACTTATAATACGGTATTTCTATCAAGTGGAAGAGCACCGGGAGTATAACCGAAAGAACCAGTGCACTGAATATCCCGAATCCGAACACACGGTCAGCACTGTTCTTTTCAAACTGTCCCATGTATCTGCCGTACACAATAGGCAGTCCCATGGAAAACACTGCCCCCAGAAAGGATGCACATCTATATAGCGGCTGAACTACATTAATTGCAACTACAGCTTCCTGAGACAGCATAATACCTGCAACAAAGGAATCTGAGATCGTCACAACTGTTGCTGCCACATTTGATATAAGCAGGCTGAAAAGCAAGGGAAAATAAACCTGCTTTAGATACCCCATCCTCTTTTTTCCAAAAGTCATATTGATCCCGTCTCAAAAGTATCTCTGCATTCTCTACTCATGTACAAACACCGGCATCCCCACATAAGTGAAGTTAAATATCGCTGCGGCCGCATCGGACGGCAGATTCACACAGCCATGGCTGCCTCCGGTCTTGTATATCTCTCCTCCGAATCTGCCTCTCCAGCTTGCATCGTGCAGACCGTAACTCCAGTTGTAAAACGGCATCCAGTAATGCACGAAGCTGCTATAATCACTGCCGTCCACATTCTTTCCTTTGAGAGTCTTGTCCCTGACCTTTGCCTGTATAGCATAATTGCCTGCGGGAGTAACTGTGCCCGCACTGACCTTGCCGGTGACACAGGGAGTCTGCAGTATCAGAGAGGCTCCGTTGTACACATACACCTGCTGCTCAGGAATACTGACCTCTATACAGGTCCGCTGATAGGGATTTGGTCTGCAGCCCAGCTCTCCGATAAGCACTCCGTCTGCATCGACCTGATGCCCGTCCGGAGTAGCTTCATTGACATACATGGAACCAAGCGGACGTCCTTCCGACTCCGTCTCCGCAAAATAGCATATCCTGCCGTCACAGTACTGCCAGCCTGTCCCCAGATATCCCTGATGGTCAAGATAATACCGATGTCCCTTTGATGACACCACCTTGTTCCTGTTGTAATCCTGCCCGCACCTGCACTTCCATCTGCCGTCAGGCTGCTGCTCCCACTTCACAGTACCGGGACCGCTGTCCCATGCGCCTGCATACGGGGTAATTGCTGAAGATAAGATCAATATTACGGTTATTAATAAAACGGTTAATTTCTTCATGATGTTCATATTATGAAAGCATCTTTCATTTGTCCATTTACTTTTTTCTTAAATCGTGACTGCAGTTGAGGATCTGTTCCCTGCCATCAGGACAGCCACCGGTCTTTAGCTTCCTTCCGAAGCTGTGCTATGCAGCCGTTTCCTTCCCGGCATACAAATACCAGGTGCCGCCCGGTTAAGCCGGTACCTGGTTCATATCCTGCATGTAGGACCTGCGACCGTCAGACTACCTCTATGTCTCCTATGATGAACTCATCACCTGTAAGCAGGTATGTATCATCACTTCCGCAATACGGACATATCTTTTCAAATACTGTGGTCGGATAATCCTTATGGCATTTATTGCAATGGGTCATTGCCTTTCTGCCATGGATGACAAGCTCGCATTCCGTCATCATATCGTCTTTGGCAACCGCCCATTTCCAGCAGTCCTGCAGCAGGGAGGGTATCACAGTGGATACCTCCCCTATCTCAAGACATACCTTATTGATATGCTTTGCCTGCTCCCTCTGTGCGGCTGCCTTAACGGTATCCATCACATGGAAGACAACTCCCAGTTCATGCATGCTGTCTCCTCCGGGTCTCATGGCTGCTTCTTTTATGCCGGCTGTGACCGTCTTCCCAGGCAGCCTTCACGGCAGCAGCCGGGATCATTTCTTATGAGTCTTCCTGTACTCCCTGTGTCTCTTCATGAGTTCCTTCTCTGCCTCAGTCTTCTTTCCGAAATAGATGCGCATCATACGTGCAGCCGCATACTTGAGCATCGGACCGTTTCTCTCTTCGATAGAGAGGAGGTTGGAGCACTCCGGGTGCTCTCTGAGGAGATGGATCGCGTCAAACTTACACTGCACCGTACAGAGTCCGCAGCCGATACATCTGACCTCGTCAACAACTGAAGCTCCGCAGCCCAGACATCTTGCCGTCTCGATCTTTACCTGCTCCTCCGTGAATGTCGCTGACCTGTCACGGAAGGTATCGATGCTGTAGGTATTCTCTGCGGTCTGACGCTGTGCATGGTCATAATCCGGGATGAGTATATTGTCCTTATCAAGCTCAATGTATTCCCTGCGGTTGCGTCCAACAGTGAGATGTGAACCCGGCTGAACGAACCTGTGCATTGACTCTGCAGCCTTCTTGCCTGCCTCGATGGCATCGATCACGAACTTAGGACCTGTGTATATATCGCCGCCGACGAAGATATCCGGCTGAGCCGTCTGATATGTCACGCTGTCTGCCACCGGGAACCTGCCGTGATGGAATTCCACCTTCTCACCGTCCAGGAGACTACCCCATTCAATGGACTGACCGATCGAAAGAATGATACTGTCGCAGTCAACAGTCCTGGTCTCATTCTCGTCATATACAGGTGCGAACTTACCGTCCTTATCAAATACACTCACGCACTTCCTGAATACTATACCGCATACCCTGCCGTCATTGACAAGTATCTCCTTCGGGCCCCAGCCGTTACAGATCTCAATGCCCTCAGCCTGAGCCTCTGCAGCCTCATCGGCGCTTGCCGGCATCTGCTCTGCACTCTCAAGGCAGAACATCCGTACACTTTCCGCACCGGCTCTTCCGGCACTCCTTGCGGCATCAATTGCCACATTGCCGCCTCCGACAATGACACAATTGCCGCTGAGCCGTCCTGACTCATCATCCTTAAGCGACCTGAGGAAATCCACTGCCGTGTATACGCCTTCTGCATCTTCGCCCGGTACACCTGCCTTACGGCCGCCCTGACATCCGATGGCTACATAGAAGGCCCTGTAGCCTTCATCACGGAGCTGCCGGATGGAGATATCCTTTCCGATCTCAACACCGCATCTGATCTCGGCGCCCATAGCCTTAATGATATCGATCTCGGCTTCAACTACCTTTCGTTCAAGCTTATATGACGGGATACCGTATGTGAGCATACCGCCGGGCAGTGCATTTTTCTCAAACACAGTGGGTTTATAACCAAGTCTTGCCAGATAGTATGCGCATGACATACCTGCAGGTCCCGCACCGATCACGGCAACCTTAACATCCGAGAAATCTCCGTCCACCTTAGGTATAAACTTACGTGGGATCACACGGGTCGCCGGATCAAGATCTCTTTCTGCCAGAAATCTCTTGACATTGTCGATCGCAACTGCCTCGTCCACAGTTCCTCTGGTACATGCATCCTCACAGCGCTTGTTGCATATGCGTCCGCAGACTGCCGGGAACGGATTCTCCTTCTTGATAAGCTCAAGGGCTTCTTCGTACTTGCCCTGTGCTGCCAGTTTAAGGTATCCCTGAACCGAGATATGAGCAGGACATGCTGTCTTGCAGGGAGCCGTGCCGGTGTCATAGCAGTTAACACGGTTTCTGTCACGCCAGTCATAGTCGATCCATTCAGGACCCCAGTGCACATTCCACGGCGGAGTGAACTTGGGATATTTCTGCTCGCTGCCGTCCTTGAGGCAGAGCTTCTGTCCCAGTCTTACAGCTCCTGCCGGACATACCTCTACACAGCCTCCGCAGGCAACACATTTCTCCTTGTCTATCTTTGCCACATAGCCGGATCTGGAGAAGTTGGGCTGATTGAACATCTGAGAGGTCCTGATCGCCAGACAGACTCTCGGGTTGCAGTTACAGATAGCGAATATCTTACCCTTGCCGTCGATATTTGTTATCTCATGCACAAAGCCCAGCTCCTCTGCATGCTTCAGTATCCTCTCGACCTCTGCCCTGTCACATCTCTCACCACGCTTGGTCTCAACTATGAAATCACAGAGCGGTCCGACGCAGATGCACCATGACTGCGGATCGTCACCCACATTTTCGCCATACATCTTACGGTTGGCACGGCAGGAGCAAAGTGACTTTGCATACTGTCCGTCATACTTGTCCAACCAGTATCTTATGCTTTCTGTATCAGCATGCTCGCTCTGCATATCGACTTCCTTCTGCACCGGGATCACATGCATTCCGATTCCCATACCGCCGGGACCGATCGCCGGTGCCACTGCCTGAATAGGAAGTCTTGCCATCTGCTCGAAAAAGTGCGCCAGCTCGGGATGAGCCTCAAGGTCATCCTCACGCATGTTGGTAAACTCTCCGCAGCCCGGCACATATACTGGCAGCGTCCAGCGCCTCTCGCCGCCGGGTCCGTCATTATTGTACTCAATGAATCCTGCCCAGGCCATATCACCGAGAATTCGTGTGACCTCTTCCCTGCTCTTTCCTGTCTTTGCCACCAGCTCGTCAGTGGTGACCGGCACTCTCCGCTTCATCTGCAGTGCCATTTCAGCCATCTCGTCTGTGATAAATGCCCTGAGTCCCCAATACTCCGGATCCTTTGTGTTGATACCTGACAGATTCTTATTGATACGATCCGTGATCTTAGCGCCGATCTTCAGGATCTTCTCGCTCGGATTCTTATCATCATAAAATTCCGC
>DCHJ01000111.1:11831-16564 GCA_002314805.1 Lachnospiraceae bacterium UBA1755
CCGGTATACTCCTTCTGCTCATTCCAAGCCATTGTCCAACCCCCTTCTTCATAAACTGTACCTGATTCAACCTGATTACAATTACTTATCGATATGCTGCACCGCATGTACCCGGACTGATGCTTCTTTCGCTGAGCATGCAGTCTCCGGCCGTCCGTACGGCCCGTCGTACCGGTGCGTATCAGCTATACAAAAGGCGCCTCTGCTCAATGCATACGGCGCCAATGGCAGCCCGTAAAAAACGGGCATCAGTATTTTATTCTCCCGGTCCTTTCTCGACATAGATAACATCGGAACCGCCTGTCGGACTCGAAGCACTTTCAGTGCTTTCTCCTCCCGGAGCGGCTGATGAGTCTGAACCCGAAGGTCCTCCCGTCTGTCCCGGTGTAAGCGACTCACCCTCATCAACAGCAGTAACATAACCGCTTGCATCGGTCTCCGCTACAGCAATATTCTCTTCGCCCGGCTTTTCCGCTGTGGTCTCGGAAGGTGACTGCGCATTATCTTCCGCCTTGGTTTCAGCTTTGGTTTCTGCCTTGGTCTCCTTCTTCGCCGACTTGGTTTCCTTTTTTGCCGGCTTGGTCTCTGCCTTGGTCTCGGCTGCAGTGGTTTCAGGCTGAGCCTCCGACTCGGTCTCTGTCGCTGTCTCCGTCTCTGTCTCCATAATAGCATCCAGATTTATCTCGGCCGGGGCAGCCACTGTCTGTGGAGCAGCATCCGTCTCACCTTCCACATCGATAGGCGTAAGTTCCTCGTTCTTAGAGCATGCGCAGACTGATAAAGCAACCATCACACAAGTAAGAATTATCGCAAAATACTTTTTCATTTCCACCTCTGAATCTCTGTTATATGGCACAAAAAACCTTACATATTATACCACGCCGTGACAGGTAAAGTAAATCACCTGATATGTCCGGCTTACTTCAGCAAGGACCTGCATCGCCCCCCTGCAGTTCTTATCATCCATATTGGCAAAAGCATCATCCAATATGACAGGGGGCTTACGGTCATCATACATGACATCCACAAGTGCCATCCTCAGGCAGAAGCTCACAGCATCCCTTAGTCCCGTGCTGAGAGTCTCCTCAGCATGCCTTGCGCCCTTATCATCAAAGGATATATTGCTTTGTGCATCTATCACGTAACTATCTGCAGACTTACCCGTGACAGTGCTGAAATAATGAGCGAAACGGTCTGTAAGGGGATCGATATACCTGGATGTCATGTTGTTCTTGGCTTCTGTCAGGAGATCTCTTGCGATCTCAAGGCGCCTGACCTTCAGTCTCCCGACCCCAAATTCCTCTTCCAGCTCCTCCAGAGCCGCCTTCTTATCCCTGATCGCATCCAGCAGCTCCTGCTTCTCTTCTGCCTGCGCTGCATATGATCTGACGAATCCGCGCAGCCTCTCCGCCTCGGCATTATTGCGTCTTATCTGCTCATTGATCCCTGCTGCGGATGCAAATGACCGCCCCGATCCATCGGTGAAGCTCCCGCAGTCACTGACATTGAGAAATTCCGTACCATACTCACGTACATAATCATCCAGCTTCTTCTTTGCTGACAGATATGCCTCCCGGGCATTGTCATGCCTTGCCTGAGCCGCCACAAAGACCTCGTGAACCTCTTTTTTCCTTTTGCGGCCCGCAGCAAGCATAGCAGCTCCTGCCACAGTCATCCCTGCCCCAATACTCAGGGCAATAAGCCCAAGCATAATGAATATCATGCCTTCACCGTGCATGAGCAGACCGACAGAAGCCATTACTATACCGACAATATCAAGCATTATTCCTATGAGCATGATCCCGGGCATCCTTACTGTCTCACAGTCGTCCTGACCAGCCATGCTCATCTCCCGTTCAGCCTCCTCACAGGCAGACTCAGCCTCGCGCATGGCTTTATCATAGAGCCTGTATTTCTCCCTCTTGATCCGGCCGTCCTGCCATCTGGTCATCTCATCAAGATTCCTTTCCAGCAGGCCGTTTTCAGCAGTGATCCTCTCGATCTCAGCCTTTGCAGCCGTTATCTTCCCGCCAAGCTCCGAAAGTCCGCTGATCAGGCTGTCCTCCATAAGGATCTCACCGCTCAGGCTGTTGATCTGTGCCTTCTGCCTGTACAGCTGTCCTGTTGCCCTGGACTCAGACATTGCATTGAGCTTATTCCTGAATAATTCCATGGCAGTCCCGTAATTGCCCATATCATTGGTATTATCCGCAAGGTTGGATATCTTGGCATTTATGTCACTTGTCACTCCGCCGGGTACATCCCCCTGCGCGATAAAAGCACTCCTTGCAAAGGAATCCTCATCTATGCCGAAAAGCTGCCGTCCCAGACTGCCGGCATTGCCTGACACAGCTGCCGTGAACCTGTCAGCTGCAAGGTTTGTCCTGCAGTCAATAATGAGACATTCATCCTCCTGGAGCTTTCTGCCCCATTTCCGGATGACCTCATATTCCCTGCCATCCGCCTCAAACCTGAGTCTTCCGCCAAACACCCCGCCCTGCCATGGCATGTATCTCCTGCGCTCCGACTCAAGCACATTTCTCTTACTGTCGCCGGTGAGACCGTAAAACATACATTTGATGAATGTCATAAGAGTGCTCTTGCCCCAGCCGTTCTCCTCAGCGATCACATTAAGCCCGTCACTGAATTCATGGCTGTATCCGCTGAGCTTTCCGAAATTCTCCACATAACAGCTGATCAGTCTCATAAGTCCAGGTCACCTCCCGACACAGCCTCGAAGCCATAACGTATCACCGCGGCCTTTTCCTCCTCATCCAGGTCAGTCCTCGCCCTTACGAGCCTCACAAATTCTCCCTTGAGGGACTCTTCATACAGATAATCATCATAGTTGACCTTAAGCCCCGTCATATCCCTGACCTTCACATGATAGGCCCTGTCACCAATACAGCTCAGGATATATTCAGTGGAAATATCATCCCTTTCGACACTCATATCTCCCACCAGATTGATCTTCATGTAATTGCGGGGTTGAAAAGGGACGGTATCGATAATGCGGGTCACTATGTCCACATTGCTGATACAGTCAGAAACGTCAACATTCACACCCGTAATCCTTCGCAATGCAAAGGGCACAAATGTACGCGTGGACTTATGCGTATCCTCATCTATATCAAGCAGCACAAAGCCGTGCTCGCCTTCCTCGTCATAGCCGCGTCCCTCAAGACAGCCCGGGTAGCAGTACACGCCCCTCTCGTCCAGAGGAGCTTCCCTGTACTCGTGGATATGGCCCAGTGCCAGATAATCTATGCCCTTCTGTCTGAGAGACGGGAGTGCGACAGTTACCGTCCTGTCTCCCTGACGGGCTTTGGACTCCTGTCCGTGCAGTGTCACAATATTGAATCTGTCCGCACTGAGGACAAGAGAATTGTATAGCATAGCTGCATTGTCCGTGCTCAGTTCCGCACCCGTGACAGTCACACTCCTGCCGATATTATAGCCGGTCCATGTATCAGCAAAGGTATAAAGATTATCCGGCACCGCTTCGCTTCCCGCCAGAAAACCGTCTCTGTCATGATTGCCGCGCAGATAGAAAAATCTGATCTCCCCGGCTTGTTCTATTGCAGCCTTCACCGCCCTGCGTGCCGTGACCGATACCCTGCCCGTGTCAAAAAGGTCACCTGCTATGAGTACAGCATTCACTCCGTGATCTCTCGCATAACCGACGAGACGTGTGAAGTTGTTAAGCAGCTCCGCGCGTCTTTCCTTTGCTTTCTCATTGCCCGGCAGACCGGTCATCCTGCTGTCCAGATGCAGATCCGCACAATGTATTATCCTCATAAGCCTCCGTATTCCCGGTCAGTATCCTGCCTCGCAGCAGTTTTTCAAAAATGCCAAATCTGCACCGGGTACAAATTTGGCATACTCATAAACATTCTTCTTTGCTCAGGACACATGCACCGCAGCCTTACAGACACATATTTCTCATGCATCCCTGTCCGGTACGTTCCGTATTTACCGTACGATGTGAACGTCCGTTGTGAACGTCCACCGTGAACGTCCGCCGTGAACGTCCGCTATGAACGTCCTCGGTGAACATCCGCAGTGAACGTCCGCTATGAACATCCGCTGTAAACATCCGCTGTGAACATCCGCCGTGAACGTCCGCTATGAACATCCGGCCGCATGTATCCGACCGCAATCATTTACTGCAGTCTGTCGTCTATCCCGTCGTGGTTGTAGTCAGGGAACATTGCAGGACCAAGCGAAGCGCCGTCTGCAGCAGGCTCTCCTGCCGGAGGCGGTCCCATGTGTGTGTTGCCCACAAGCTCCGAAGTCCTTACTCCGTTCTCACGTCTTGCAACCTCTACGGCCTGTGAGATCACTTCCTTGACGTCACGCGATTTCTTGATATTGACGATATCAAAAAGAGGAAGCGAGGCATCGCTTGAAAAAAGCTTAATAGAACCGAGCCCGAATATCCTGTTGCCAAAGGTCTGGTGATACTGCAGATCCGTGACTCTGTACAGCCTGATCTCATCAAGACGCTTGTTCAGAAATCCCCTCTCGATGATGATCCTGGACGGCGTCAGCTTATAAACCGTGAATGACCACGGCAGCCCGAATATTATACGCTTCCTGTCTCTCCAGATAAGGTCCTCTTCCTGGATAGTCACACCGATCTCGCCATTTCTCAGATTCTTCTTTCTGTCAGCCATATGTTTCCTTTCCTCTCCATTTCTTATCCACTGATTATACGCCATCCGCACCTGCCG
>DCHJ01000068.1:0-6925 GCA_002314805.1 Lachnospiraceae bacterium UBA1755
GCAGTGCTGGTTGTGATACTTGCAGCGGTCATCATTCCCGTTGCCATGCGCAGAGCAAAGCAAAAACAGTATGATGAAGCATCGTCATGGCTGAAAAAGGGAGAATATGATAAGGCACAGGAGGCTTTTGAGTCACTGGGAGGCTTTGAGGATGCTTCCGACAAGGCTGAATATGCAGAGAAGTGGATGGAATATGACGAGGCAGACGAGGCCCTGCGGGATGAGAGATACAGCGAGGCTCTGGATGGCTTTGAGGCTCTGGGAGATTTTGAGGATGCCGCTGAAAAGGCCGCTCAGGCAGAGCAGGGTATGAACTATGAAAAGGCTGTTGAGGACATGGAGGCCGGCAGATACAGCGAGTCTCTGGATAGCTTTGAGGCTCTGAAGGGCTTTAAGGATGCAGGAGCACTGGCACTGAAATGTCAGCAGGCAGTGGATTATGAGAGTGCGGCAGCGCTCTATGAGGCAGGTGATTATGAAGCTGCCGGAGCGCTGTATGAAAGTGCGGGTGATTACGAAGATGCACAGGAGCTTGCGGAAAAATGCAGCGCACAGATAGATTATGCCGAGGCAAAGAGCTGCATGGAAGAGGGTAAGTATGTCAAGGCGGCAGATATACTGCAGTCTCTTGATGCGGATCAGTTCCCTGACCGAGATGAGCTGCTGGAAAAGTGCGAAAATGAGATCAGATATTTCGAGGCACATGAGATGCTTGATGTCGGATTCAACTATGATGCCTATAAGCTTTTTAAGAAACTGGGGGACTTCAGAGATTCCAAAGCTCTTGCTGAAAGCTGCAAGGTCACAAAGCCTGCAACAGGAGAAACGTACAGGAACAGCGCATACAAGGGCTCGGCTTGTGACCTTGTCATAAAACCGCCGACAGGTGACGGCAGCTGCACATATCTGAAGGTATATACCTCTGACGGGATACATGTGTCAAGTGTGTTTATCAATGCAGGGGATAAGGCTAAGATAAAGCTTCCGGCCGGAGATTATATACTTAAGTCCGCATATGGCTACGGTGACTGGTTCGGTGAAACTGATATGTTTGGCGACGAGGGAAACTACGAGGTGCTTAAGGTCGATTATTTTAACGAGGTCTTCAGCTTCCAAAAGAACTATGAATACACACTTTCACTCAGGTGCGGCAGCCTGGCAACCGGTGATGACGTGCCTACGGAAAGAGAAAACAGAAAGGATTTTTAAGATAAAGGGCGGGAATTCCTGGTTACTTGTATCCGGGTAATTCACGAATCTTCATATATCAATCAGAGCATGCCGCGGGACTGTCCTTACAGTGCCCGCGGTCAAATATTATACAGAGGATGAGCATTGCGGCAGCAGGCACTATCAGAGTGCCGATGCCGGTACGGATATTGAAATGTTCTGCCATGAAGCCTACTATGATGGGCCAGATCGTGCCGCCCAGACAGATGATCGTAAAATACACGCTCATTGAAAGCGCATAGTCAAGGAACAGAGTGCCTGCAGAAGCGACGATATTGGCATACATGCCGGAGAGTGCCAGACCGATGCAGATGGTTGATATCAGGAGCATCGCATAGCTTCTGCTCAGCAAAAGGAGTATCAGCGATATCAGTACAAGGACAGAGAGATACTTGATGATGGCCTTGCTCCGGAGCTTCCTTGAGATCACGGTGAATATCAGCCTTCCCGCAAGCACGGCACCCCACAGGATGGAAGTGAACAGCTGTGACGAAGCCTCCGAGACGATTTTCGTATCCACGTAGTATGAAGTCATCCATCCCAGGATAGTACATTCGATGGCCTGGTAGCAGAACATGATGAGCACTATCATGACGAATATCTTTTCTTTAAGGAAGGCAAGGGACCTGTTGGCTCTCGATCCCGTCATGGGCGCGATGTCCTTAAGGTCCTGGAAGATGAAGCAGACTGCAACTGCAGCCGCATATATGGTCACGATAAACAGCGGTGTCTTCCAGTTGGATGAGGACCGGGAGGTGCATGCCATCACGATGAGAGGAGCTATGACAGCGCCGGCTGCGAAGCATGTGTGGAAAGCATTGAGCAGGAACGAAGTATTGGCAGGAACGGCATTCATCAGATAATTGCCATAGTTGGATGAGATCCCGCGGCCTGCTCCAACCAGACAGAAGGCGATGATAAGCGGTATGGCACTGCCTGTCATGAGCGAGATTAAAAGACCGGCGGTAACAAGTATATATGCAAACACGTTGCTGGTCTTGATGCCCAGCTTAAGCGCGAGAAATCCTGCCGCAAGTCCTCCCGCCACCTGCCCGATATTCATGGCAGATACTATGAAGCCTGATACATCGTAGGACAGCCCGCAGGACACTCTCATCATGGGCAGGATAGCTCCGATAAGGATAGAATAAATGCCCTGGTGCAGCATCATAAGGTATTCACTTGCTACAATAAATCTGCTTTTGCCGTTCATCTCCATGCTCCTCTGCATTATTCATGAAAATCTGTTAATTTCCACTCGATTTTAGACCAATTCACACGTTACATCAATAAGCAGGAAGAAATTTCCGGAAGGCATAAGCCGGGGACACTTTTCATCCGCACAGGCAGCAGTCATAGAGTAATATTCTTAGCCATTCACAGGGCAGATACCTTAAACAGGTCGTCTGTCCCAAGCAGTATTGCTCCGTCTTCTTTCGCGTGTCTTATTACAGAATCCTCAAAGCCTGATTTGCTGATAAACATCATCTTCTTATCTGCGATATTTTCAAATGCCATCATAGCTGTTTTCAGATCTTCATATTCTGAATGAGGCATCTTTTTGTTAGTATACTTGCATTCTACGAAGAGTGCCTTTTTGCCTGTTTTGTCAATAAGAAGTATATCGACATCATCCTGAGCCTTTATTAATGGATTATTACCCCACCATTTTCCGATCTTGCAGGGGATAAACTCCAGCTGTCCTGCTTTTGCCTGTCTTATGAGATACTCCATACATATTCTTTCAAAGGCATCTCCCATAAGATTGGAAATATCATTCATTATGTCTTCTGTTGCTTTTTCCACCCCCAGCATCTCGTAATATGCATTATTGGTAAATTCATATCTGAACCAGAATTTATAGAAATTATCTGATATTACATATATGCCTTTTCTGCTGTCCTTGCTTTCTCCACATGGAACTGTCTTTTCTATCAGTCGCATGGTCTGCAAGGTAAGCAGATACTTTGAAACCTTACTTCTTTCCTCATGAATAGAATCAGAGATCTCAGTCACTTTACTCTTACCATTGGCGATTGCGCTTAATATGCTGTTGTATACATTAGTTTTCCTTAATTCGGCTCTAAGTAAATTGATGGGTTCTTCATGTAAGTATGCTCCGTTTTTTATTATTTTCGATGCAATATTTTCCTCCAGGGAAATGCGATCGTCAAATGCTTCAAGATAACGGGGAATGCCACCTAGTATTCCATAAGCCATAAGCTTCTGTTCATTTGTAAAGTGTTCAAAAAACAAACTGCTGTCCAAATAATCAAAAGGCTTAATTTCAAGACTTGAAGTCTGTCTGTCATGCAGTGGGCTCTTATTTCCCATTACATCCGTTTCCATAAAGCTTACCGAGGAACCACATAGGATCAGAAATATGTTTCCGTTTTTTTTCCACAAATGATCGATTGTATGCTGCAGCATAGATTTTATAGTCGGGTTCTCATCCGCCAGAAAAGGAAATTCGTCTATTATTATTGCTGTCCGCTTATCTGCTTTCTTATCAATATATTCAAAGGCATCCCTCCAGTTTTTGAAGGAAGAAATAAACACTCCGTCAAAATGAAATTGAATCATTTTAGAAAAATCTTCAAGATTCAATTTGTCGTTCTTTGCCTGTGCAGGGTAAAAAACAGTATTGGCATTCTTAGAAAACTCCTGCAGTATTGTTGTTTTTCCGACTCTTCGTCTGCCATACATAACAAGATATTCAAATGAATTACTACTGTATAATGCTTCGAGATGCTTTATTTCTTCTTTTCTTCCAATCATACTCCACTCCTTTTTGCTACTCGTAAGTATACTACTCTCGAGTAGTCAATTCAAGCGCGGGCTTTGTTTTGAACCGGATATTTTCAATGTTACTCATAGATGGTATGATATCGTCATGGAAACCGCATGAGACCGGAGAATCTTATTACCGATGTGTGCAGCAAGATGATTTTGACACCATACGGTAAGGAAAATTTTCTCGGGATAAAACTGCCTGGCACTTTCAGACAGACCGTGCAGACGGGACCGGTACGGAGTGAAGTGAGGATCAGACCGGAGGACAGCAGCAAGGCAAAGGAATAGCATAAGCATCCGTCAGCAGGCACAAATAAATAAGGATGTACGCAGCGCAGAGGGATATTGCATATGGAAAGAAACGAGATAATAAAAGCATACGGGACAGACTTCACTCAGATGATCCAAAGACTCCTTGAGTATGCCGGTCTGGAAGAAATAATCAGGCAGAAGCAGGAGCGCATGGCGGGAGTATGCGGCCAGGGAGAGATGCGCCCGGAGAAGATGCGCATAGCTATAAAGCCAAATCTCCTGGACTGCACACCCGCAGATTACGGTGCTACCACGCATCCGGAGATCGTGGAAGGCATAATCCGATACCTTCAGGCACGTAATTATACCAATATTACCATCATGGAAGGTGCGTGGGTGGGCGGCAATACTCAGGAGGCCTTTAAGCACTGCGGCTATCGGGATATTGAGAAGCGTTACGGTGTGCCGCTCATAGACTGCCAGCACGAGTCTTCCTACAGAGTCAGCTGCGCCGGTATGGAGCTTTCTGTATGCAGCTGCTATCAGGATGTGGATTTTCTCATCAACGTACCGGTACTTAAGGGACATTGCCAGACTCAGATCACCTGCGCTCTCAAAAACATGAAGGGGCTTATCCCCAATTCGGAGAAACGCAGATTCCATACACTGGGGCTCCACAGGCCCATTGCCCATCTCAATACGCATATCCATCAGGATTTCATCGTGGTGGACCATATCTGCGGAGATCCTGATTTTGAGGAAGGCGGCAATCCGCTTGTGCGCAACTGCATCATGTGCGCACTTGACCCTGTGCTTTCGGATGCATATACAGCGACGATCCTTGGCTACGGTGCCCGCGATGTGGGCTATGTGAAGCTGGCAGAGCAGCTTGGAGTCGGCAGTGCGGATGCAGAGGCGGCGCATATCATCACGATAGAGGGAGTGAACTGTGAGGACATGCCCGATTCGCACAAGGTCCTCGCCGTGAGCTATGCGGTTGAGGATGTGGATTCATGCAGCGCGTGCTATGCCGTGCTAATTAGTGCTCTTAACAGATTGAAAGAAGAAGGGTTTCTTGATAAACTAGAGAGCAGGATAATTAAAGACCGGATCGCCATCGGTCAGGGATATCGCGGCAGGAAGGGTAAGTGTGGAGTCGGAAACTGCACGCGACTTTTTGATTTTAATATACCGGGATGTCCGCCGTCGGAGGACGAGATCTATGAGGCGTTAAAGGAGAGATATGAAAACTGATGTGAGCCGTGAGCAGGCACTTGAACTGCTTAAGAAGTACAATAAGGAAAACTTCCACATCCAGCATGCAATTACGGTGGAGCAGTGCATGATATGGTTTGCGGATAAGCTCGGATATGCAGATGACAGGGATTTCTGGGGCATCGTGGGCCTGCTCCATGATGTGGATTTTGAAGGCTGGCCGGATGAGCACTGCAGCAAGGCCCCTGAGCTTCTGGCAGAGATCAAAGCGGAGGAAGAGCTGGTACATGCCATCTGCAGTCACGGATACGGCATCTGCAGCGATATAGAGCCGGTGCATGAGATGGAAAAGGTGCTCTTTGCAAGTGACGAGCTTACGGGACTTATCGGTGCCGCAGCAAGGATGCGTCCGTCCAAAAGCTGTATGGACATGGAGCTTTCAAGCCTTAAGAAGAAATACAAGGACAAGAGATTTGCCGCAGGCTGTTCAAGGGATGTCATCGCCGCCGGAGCAGAGCGCCTTGGCTGGGAGCTGGACAGGCTCCTTAATGATACACTGGAGGCAATGAAGGCTGGTGAAGAAAGAATAAATGACGAGATGGAGCAGTACGCATGATGACGGCTTATCTTAAAGGAAAGACCGCCATAGTCACAGGCGCGGCAGGAGGTATAGGCAGAGCCATCTGCGAAAAGCTGGGCAGCTATGGCATGAATGTGGTACTGGTAGGACGCAGTGCCGACAGACTCCGCGAGGCTGCTGCTTCGGTCAGAGCGCATGGCGGCCATCCTGTAGAGTTGGAGGGAGACATCAAGGACGAGGTCTTCCGTGAGGAATTGCTCAGGAAGACTGAAGAAGCCACAGGAAGCATCGACGTGCTCATCAATTGCGCAGGTCAGGCACAGCATTCCGGATTTGCGGATGTGAATGTCGGGGAATATGACGCCATCATGGATATCAATGTGAAGGCACCGTATTTCCTGAGTCAGAAGGCGCTTGAGTATTTGAGAAAATCCGACAGTGCGACTATAATAAATATTGCATCGGTGGTTGCCCATAAGGGGTACGTGGATCAGAGCGTATATGCGGCAAGCAAGCATGCTATCCTCGGATGGAGCAAATCTCTTGCCAATGAAGTATACGGTGAAGATATCAGAGTGCATGTAGTCACACCGGGAGGAGTGTATACCGACATGGTGGCATTTTCGAGACCGGATCTTTCGCCGGATGGGATGCCCGTGCCTGAGGATGTGGCAGAGATAATCGGGTTCCTGCTGCAGATGAGGCATACCAATGCGGTGATCGACGAGATCGAGTTTCACCGGAAAAATAAAGCACCCTTTGCATAGTGATGGCTGCAGGCGTGCCGTGTCAGACAGCAAGCGGGAAAGCACAGCAGCAGGATGCATGGCTCAATGCAGCAACGGATCACAGCAT
>DCHJ01000068.1:7010-19870 GCA_002314805.1 Lachnospiraceae bacterium UBA1755
GGATCACAGCATAAGCCGGCAGAGGGCAGAGAGAGGTTGGTCCGTCGTATAGGATAGTCAGCGGGAAAGAGCAGTAAGAGGATGCAGCACAATGCAGCTCAAGGAGGAAGTATGAATATAGTTAAGAATCTTGAAGGAGACAGACTGGTGATCGCACTTGAGGGCCGTCTTGATACATCCACGGCGCCGGAGCTTGAAGCGGTTATTAAGGAAGAGCTTGCAGGTATTGACTCGGCAGTTTTGGATTTTGAAAAGCTTGAGTATATTTCCTCTGCAGGTCTGAGAGTGCTTTTGTCGACCCACAAGGCTCTCATGTCCAAAGGCGGGCTTATGATTAAAAATGTGCGCCCCGAGATAATGGAAGTACTCGAGATCACCGGCTTCAGTGATATCCTTAATATCGGGTAAGATTTCATCACTGCATGTACCGCGGTCCGTGCGTTGCAAACAGCAGTAAGCATGATCGCAGGATTTCATCACTGCCCGAAACGCGGCCTGTGCGCTGCAAACAGCAGTAAGCACGATCGCAGGATTTCATCACTGCCCGAAACGCGGTCTGTGCGCTGCAAACAGCAGTAAGCACGATCGCAGGATTTCATCACGGCCTGTACCGTGGTCTGTACGTGGGAAGACGGTCAACATGTAAAACATCCGGAACAGCATCCGGAACAAAATAAAAAAGTTAAGAGGCATAATTATGATCAACATTGAGATACTGGAAAAGCTCAACGCTCCGACAAAGGAAGAGCGCCTTGCAAATCTGCGCGAGATCTGCGCAAAGACTGATTTCCCGGAGGTTAAGCCCAATTACATCAACAACCACATCCATACGAAGTATTCCTTCTCACCGTATTCACCCACAGCTGCTGTTTATGCCGCACGTATGGAGGGACTCTGCACCGCAGGTATAATCGACCATGATTCGATCAGCGGAGCAAAGGAATTTATCGAGGCAGGAGATATTGCGGGTATACCGACAACAGTAGGTATGGAGTGCCGTGTAAACCTGAAGGGTACGGAATGTGAGAATATCAAGACCAACAATCCTGATCAGGTGGGTGTGAGCTATTGTACCATCCAGTCTGTTCCTCATGATAAGATAGATGAGCTCAATGCTTTCTTTGAGCCTTATCGCAGGGCAAGAGGCGAAAGAAACAAAAAGATGGTGGCAAAGATCAATGCACTCATCCCCGGGATAGGGCTTGACTATGAGCAGGATGTGCTCCCGCTTTCATGGGCATCAGAGGGCGGCGGCGTTACTGAGAGACATCTGCTCTTTGCTCTGGCACGTAAGCTCATGGAAGCAGTAGGAAAGGGTCAGCCGATGGTGGATTATCTTCAGGATAATTTCGGACTCAGGCTTACGGAAAAGCAGAAGACTCAGCTGCTGGATATGGAGTATCCATTCTACGACTACGATCTGCTCAGTATACTTAAGGGAGAATTCATCGAGAAGGTCTACATTGATTCTCAGGAGGATGAGTGTCCGCCGATGAGTAAGGTGGCGCAGTTCTGTGCCGATATAGATGCTCTTTTCTGTCCGGCATATCTGGGAGATGTTACGGATTCCGTGACAGGAGACAAGAAGCCCCAGAAGTTTGAGGATGATCACCTTGAGGAGATCCTTAAGGTTTATAAGGCTCAGGGAGCCAGAGGCATCACATATATGCCTACAAGAAATACCAAAGCTCAGCTTGATAAGCTCAGAGGTCTCTGCCGTCAGCTTGAGCTGTTTGAGGTATCCGGTGAGGATATCAACGGACCGCGTCAGAGCTTTATCATCAGGGCAATGGACAATCCGGAGTTTGCAAATCTCATCGATGCGACCTGGACTCTCATCAATCATGAGAAGACAGGCAAGTGGGATATGTGACACACAGCTGTGACTGTCCGGGGTAAGCAGCAGGAAAGCAGGGTATCCCGGAGCAAGGTGTAAAAGGTGCTGTATACAGCACGAAAGTGAGAAAAAGAGTGGAGAGTGTTAAAGCTTTCCTTAAGAGAAAGGATATTGAGATCTCTGCAAAGCGCTATTGTATAGACGCGCTGAGCGCGATGGCTCAGGGTCTCTTCTGTTCACTTCTCATAGGGACAATAATCAATACTGTCGGGACTCAGTTTCATATCGGTTTCCTTACTGCTCCCGCGGCAGTTATCGGCGGAGCCGAGTATACGGTGGGAGGACTGGCAACAGCAATGAGCGGACCGGCTATGGCCGTTGCCATAGGTCATGCACTTAAGTGCCCGCCTCTTGTGCTGTTTTCGCTGATTACGGCAGGCTTTGCAGCCAATGCACTGGGCGGAGCCGGAGGACCTCTGGCGGTACTCTTCGTGGCGATAATTACAGCGGAATGCGGCAAGGCGGTAAGCAAGGAGACAAAGGTCGATATCCTCGTCACGCCTCTGGTGACGGTAGGAATAGGCGTGGGGCTGTCGGCTTTACTGGCACCGCCGCTTGGTACACTGGCCATGAAGGTCGGAAACCTGATCATGTGGGCGACAGAGCTGCAGCCCTTCCTGATGGGTATACTGGTTTCCGTGATCGTAGGCATGGCGCTTACTCTTCCCATTTCCTCGGCGGCTATCTGTGCAGCCTTCGGGCTTGTCGGACTTGCGGGAGGAGCTGCAGTGGCAGGCTGCTGTGCGCAGATGGTAGGCTTTGCAGTGATGAGCTTTAAGGAGAACGGCTGGGGCGGTCTTGTCAGTCAGGGACTGGGCACGTCAATGCTCCAGATGGGCAATATAGTCAGAAATCCAAGGATATGGATAGCACCTACAGTAACCGCTGCAATTACCGGACCCATCGCCACCTGTGTCTTCGGGATGGAGATGAACGGAGCACCTGTATCAAGCGGTATGGGTACCTGCGGTATGGTGGGACCTATCGGTGTATATACAGGATGGGTCAATGATGTGGCTAATGGGGTCAGAGCATCCATTACGCCTAAGGACTGGATAGGAATGCTGCTTGTGTGCATAGTGCTGCCGGCAGTGATATGTCCGCTCATAAATATGGCTGTCAGGAGACTCGGATGGGTCAAGGACGGCGATACTAAGCTATAAGGAGAATGATATGAGTAGAAGGAACGGAATACTGAATTGGTTTAAATTTGAGTCCAGAGCTAAACGTGAGAAGAGAGAGAGAGCATATTACGGCAGGATGTTCCCGTTCGGAAAGGAACAGAATGACTGGGAGGTAAAGATTCTCACGGAGCTTTATCCGGATAAGAAAAGGAGAGTCCAGGAACTGCATTTCGCACTGCTTACTTTGAGAGAAAATCTCCTCAATACAGAGCTTGATGAAGAGAATGACGATTACATGACACCCCAGGAGGCATTTGATGACTGGGTACACTGCGATATTACCCGTCAGCTGGTAAGACAGGGTATAGCACCGGTAATATATGCAGTTGCAGATCTGGAAAACAAGGCTGATACGTTGGAAGCTATGCCGGTAAAGGAGCAGATACTTGCGGCAGCCGAAGAGGCAAAAAGCCTGTTTGGCAAGGTCAGCAAATAAATATCTCGATGAGTCACGGGAATGCACCCTGTGGCTCATTTTGACAGTGGGGACGGAGTGACAGTGGGGACGGAGCATATGTAAAGCCGGATGTGACCGTTCCGGCAGCGGCTTTGACAGTGGGGACGGAGCATCTGTAAAATCGGATGTGACCGTTCCAGCAGCGGCTTTGTGATGGAGCAGGATACCTGCCATGCGCACCCGCAGTCCATAATGATCAAATAGTACAGGAGAAGAGCTATGATCGACGAATTGAGAAGCTACATACTTGAAAAGAAATATTACCCGCTCCGCAGGCATTCGGGGGTGGACTGGGCGGCTGAATTCTCTGCAAGGAAGCTTGAACCGAGAGCGAGGATGGCTGAGCATTTTGCCAGGATATGTGATATGGAGACTCCGGTCATCATGCCGGGTGAGCGCATAGTAATGACGAGGACCATAACCGACGCCAACGCTGTCATCATCAAGGAGGAGGGCAAGGAGAGGGTCGATCTCCCATCCATATATACAAAGGAGGAGTGGGCTGAGGTAAAGAAGCAGCATTTCATTCATGAGTGCGGATATCTTTCCAATGTCATTCCGGATAACGGTGAAATACTGAGACGGGGGCTCCTTGATTACAGGAAGGACGCGGACGAGTATTCCTGCCGTATGATAGATGCGCTTATCAGGCTTACGGACCGGTACGCAGAGGCGGCAAAAAGGCAAGGGCGTGATGATATCGCAAGGGTACTTGAGGTGGTGCCGCGCTATCCGGCATCGAGCTTCAGGGAAGCGCTGCAGTTCATACGTATTGTCAACTGGGCAGGGTGGCTCGAGGGTGATTATCATATGACTCTTGGGCGTTTTGACATGTACTGCGGACCGTATCTGGAGGATGATCTCAGGAAGGGTGCAGAGACTGAGGAAAGTGCGCTTGACCTGCTCTGTGATTTTTTCCTTGCGCTTAACAAGGATACGGATATATATTTTTCTATCTATCGCGGTGACAACGGCCAGTCGCTCACTCTGGGAGGTGTTGACAGGGAGGGACGGCATGTATGGAATACGCTTTCAAAACTCTGTCTGCTTGCAAGCAAAAGACTTAAGGTCATCGATCCCAAGATCAATATCAGGGTGGACAGGACCACGCCGGCGGAGCTATATGAGCAGGGAAGCGAGCTTACTGCGGTGGGACTGGGCTTTCCTCAGTATACCAATGATGATGTCGTCATACCGGGCTTTATGAGTAAGGGATATTCTCTTGAGGATGCCCGCGATTATGCTATCGCCGCATGCTGGGAGATCGTGGTACCTATACTTTCTGCAGATGTCATCAATGTCGGAGCGCTTTCATTTGCCAAAGTCATCGATACGGCATTCCATGAGGCGCTGCCGGAAGCACCGGATTTTGAAAGCTTCATGGCTGCCGTGGAAGCAGAGATAAGGGATGAGTGCGATATCATCACAGGGCGCATGCAGAATCTGTGGTTCATTCCGTCGCCGTTTTACGGTCTTTTCTTCCCGTGTGAGGATATATCAAAGGGCGCTAAGTACAATAACTTCGGCATCCATGGTACAGGAGTGGCGACTGCGGCAGATTCACTCGCTGCCATCAGGAAATATGTGTTTGAAGAAAAGAGTATCACGCCTGAGGAATATATCAGGGCTGTGGATGCCAATTTTAAGGGATATCCGGAACTGCTCCATAAGCTCCGTTATGATGCGCCCAAGATGGGCAATGACGATGACTATGTGGACGGTCTGGCAAGCAGGCTGCTGGCTATCTTTGCGGATGCGCTTGAGGGAAAGAAGAACTGCAGAGGCGGAGTATTCCGCGCAGGTACCGGATCGGCGATGTATTATATATGGCATCCTGAGGAGATCGGAGCATCACCTGACGGAAGACTCAGGAAGGAAGGTCTCGGGACCAATTATTCGGCCTCGCTTTTTGCCAGAACTCAGGGGCCTCTGTCCATCGTAAAGTCCTTCAGCAAGCCGGATCTTAAGAAGACCATCAACGGCGGACCGCTGACACTTGAATTTCACAGATCTATGTTTGCAGCCGAGGACGGCATAAAGAAGCTGGCAGCACTGGTCAAGGTGTGGATCGATAACGGCGGCCATCAGCTGCAGCTTAATACGGTGGATGCAGACATGCTGAGAGATGCTCAGGCTCATCCGGAGAAATATCCTCAGCTGATAGTGCGTATCTGGGGATGGAGCGCATATTTCGTGGAGCTTGACAGGGCATATCAGGATCATGTGATCTCGCGGCAGGAGCATGTGCTGTAAATGACGGCTGAGTGCCGGACTGTGCAGGGACGTGCAGCAGATGGCTGTCCGGATCATACAGGAATGAGTATCGGCTGACGATCCGGTGGCGGGCGGCAGTGTGGAGATATATAAACGGGACAGAGTACCGGTCCGGATCAGGTGCAGATGAAGCAGGCGAGAAAGCAGCTGTGTGACCGCCCGGATCGTGCATGGTCGTGCACAGGTGAACAGCCTGGCAGAGGTCTGACGAAGAAATGAGAGATCGGATACAGTGATGACAGGGTCGGCACAGGACAGCCGGGCTGCATCACAGGATACAATATGACAGGAACAGTATTTGATATAAAAGAATTTTCGGTACATGACGGGCCGGGCTCGAGAGTCACGGTGTTTCTTAAGGGCTGTCCGCTGAGATGCAGGTGGTGCCACAACCCCGAGGGTCTGAAGGCAGAGCCGCAGATCATGTGGAAGGAATCGCTGTGCACAGGCTGCGGTCTGTGCAGAAAGCCCTGTGATCACCCGGAGTGCAGACCCTACGGCAGGTGCCTGAAACGCTGTACCGCAGGAGCACTTACTGTGTCAGGCAGAGGCTGGGAGGCAGAAGAGCTTGTCACAAGGCTGCGCCGCTATGAGGATATGCTCAGGGCGATGGACGGAGGGATCACGCTGTCGGGCGGAGAGCCTATGCTGCAGGCGGATTTTGCAGTGGAAGTATTGAAGGGGCTTAAGGGCATACACCGCGCCGTGCAGACATCAGGCTTTACTGATGAAGAGACCTTTAAGCGCGTGACAGATAATCTTGAATATGTGATGATGGATCTGAAGCTTGCAGATCCAAAAAAGCACAGAGAGTATACGGGAGAGGACAATGAACAGATACTCAGGAATGCCCGTATCCTTAAGGAAAGCGGCATACCGCATCTCTTCAGGATCCCCCTTATCCCCGGTATCACGGATACAGAGGAGAATCTGAGGGCAATAGCCGGGATCGCGGGAGATTCTCCCGTGGAGCTGCTTCAATACAATGCCTTTGCACCCGCAAAATATCATATGCTCAATATGGAGTATCAGCTCACTGACCTTCCGGAAAGGAAGGAGCCGGATATTTCTGCTTTTAAGCATGTGACTGTCCTGCGGCTGTGACGGCATGCATCTGCCTGACACGGATAACATAATTACGGTCGGAGAATGGGACTATGAGTAAGAGAAAATATACGCTGAGAAAGAAAATACAATATGAGCTGGACGATTTTATCTCGAAAGGCTTCTGGGCACAGCTGGCGCTGCTGGTGGGCTGTGTGCTGTTTTTTGTATTTGTATTTGCAATCATACTTATGCTGTTTGCGCAGGGCGAAGACTTCAGGGAGTCTCTGTGGACCAGTCTGATGCACATCATCGATCAGGGCACCATCACGGGCGATGAGACCAACAACCACCTGTATCTTTTCTTCATGCTGGGGATCACCTTCCTGGGCATGGCCTTTACCAGCGCCATTATCGGTATCATCGGCAATGCCATCCAGCAAAAAATGAGTGAGCTCAACAAGGGACATTCCAGGATCGTAGAGAAAAACCACGTGGTGGTACTGGGCTTTAATGAGAACACCCATACTATCCGTCATGAGATAGAGGAGAGCAACGATAAGAAAAGGGGAAATCATACTCTGGTCATCGTGGACGGGATGTCCAAGGAAGAGATGGAGCATCAGTCCAGAGAGCTGAACTGGAGCCGCAGGGATCCGGGAGAGGATGAGGATACTGCCCTTAAGAAGGAGAAAAAGACAACTACCCTGTTCAGGTCCGGGGATCTGGTGAGTGAGAATACCTTTGTAATGTGCGCCGTAGACCGCGCAAGAGCTGTTATCGTAAACGGTGATGATGATTTTGAGACAATACGCATCCTGCTTGCGCTTTCTGCATATCTTAAGAAAATGAATGCCTATATCAGCAACGACCGTATGCCGTCGGTGGTTGCAGTGATACGCAAGAGCAGCAATCTTACTGCCGCCAAGATCGCTGTCGGAGTCCTGCATGACAGCAAGTCGCAGGAGACAAAACAGAAAAATGAGCATAAGGTAAGGATCATGTATTTCAGGGAGATACTGGCAAAGATATTTGCGCAGGTATGTGTGCAGCCGGGTCTTTCGCTTGTCATGAGCGATCTGCTTAATTACAGCAATGCATCCTTTTATATCGAAGACAAGACGGGGGACACAGCTCCGGGTCTTCAGGATATGATGATCGGCAAAAATATCGTTGAGATCACACGGTCTGTATGCGGAGCAGTCCCAGTGGGCTTTGCCGGCGTGGATGAGACAGGACAGTCCCGTGTCGTGCTCAATCCGGGGCCGGATGTCCGGTACAGCGCTTCGGATATGCTTATCTACCTCGCAGACGACGGGGAAGAGCTCAGCCTTGCATCAAGTGAAGCTGTCAGCCCGTTGGGTGAGCCGGCGGCAGCAGGAGGACACGGAGAGAGCGAAATGCGCAACTTCCTGATCATGGGCCGGAGTTCAGCACTGCCCAGACTCCTGACGAATATGAATGAATATTGCGAGGAGGGTTCGCATATAGACATCATTACTCCGATGGATGTGGAATATGATGACGATAATATGGCAGCGCTTGACGGCCGTGATATCATCGCGGACGATCCGTATAACTGGGAGCATACCAGGAAGCATCTGGAGGAGCATTCGTACTGGTTTGATAAGGATGACGAAAGACATCTCACAAATATGGTCATACTTGGCAAGGACGGAGTGGAGGATGCAGATGCGGATGAGAAGGTCATGGTCCTGCTTCTCAATATGAGAAACTATCTCAGGAAGAACTGCGACTTCGGCGTATGCATCACCACCGAGGTAAGGCAGCCGCAGAATCAGGCCCTTGTCCAGGGTCTTAGTGTCAACGATTTCGTAGTCGGTTCACAGGTGGCCAACAGATTTATGGTGCAGGTCGCAGAGGATCCAAAGAAGTATTATATTTTCGAGGAGCTCCTGAAGCACAGAGGCAAGAACGTGGTACTGAAGCCGTTCTCCGATTATGTGGATACTTCAAAGCCTTTCAATTATGAGGGCATCATTGAGCAGGTATTCACACGTACGGAGAGGACCGGAAGGAATGAGATACCCATGGGCTGGATACAGCTTAACCTTGAAAGTACGGCCATTGATACCGAAGATCAGTTTTCCAAGCAGCTCGTGCTCAATCCCACAATAGAAGAGCGCAGCACAGTCTTCAGAGATGATGAAAACGATAACTTTGATGACTTCCGGCTGATACTCCTGGCTGACCGTGCGGTGTGATGAGGCAGGAATTGCGGGGTCGCATATGGAGTTGCAGACGATGCGGGGGAGTTGTGAAACGGATTGCGGTCATTTTGCTTCAAAATGCTTGAAATCCATTGTACTTTCTGCTAAAATATCACTTCGCGACATATTATATATCCTTGCTTGTGCAGGAGGCACAGGCCGGAGACCAGAAGGAGGTAAGACAAATGATGAGCAAATATGAGTTGGCACTTGTAATTAACGGACAACTCGAAGAAGATGCCAAGGCAGCTGCTCTCGAAAAGGTACAGGGCTACATCACAAGATTTGGCGGCACTGTAACTAATGTTGATGACTGGGGGAAAAAGAGATTTGCATACCCGATCAACAAGCAGAACGAGGGCTACTACTACTTCATCGCTTTCGAGTCAGAAGATTCAAACTGCCCTAATGAACTCGAAGACAATGTCCGCATTATGGAGCAGGTTGTCAGATATCTTGTCGTTAAGCAGGAAGCTTAATTCGGAAAGAGAGAGTTTATGAACAAAGTTATTCTGATGGGTAGACTTACAAGGGATCCCGAGGTTAGATATAGCACAGGCGAGCGTCAGATGGCAATCGCCAGATACACACTTGCAGTTGACCGCCGCCGTGCAAGATCAAGCGACAGCAGCGAGCCGACAGCAGATTTCATCAGCTGTGTGGCTTTTGACCGTGCAGGTGAGTTTGCAGAGAAGTATTTCCGTCAGGGACAGCGGGTGCTCGTATCCGGACGTATCCAGACAGGAAGCTATACTAACAAAGAGGGCCAGAAGGTTTATACCACCGATGTAATCGTGGAAGAACAGGAATTCGCAGACAGCAAGAACAGCGACGGCGGCGCACAGACCAGTACGCGTCCTGCACCGGCTCAGGCTGCAAGTGACGGATTCATGAACATTCCGGATGGTGTGGAAGACGAAGGACTTCCATTTAACTAATTATTAAAGGGGAAAAGAAATGGCTTTTAATAGAGAAAACAAATCCGATGCTCCAAGAAGAAAACCGGGCATGGGCATGCGTGCAAGAAGGAAGAAGGTTTGCATTTTCTGCACAGAAGATAAGGCAATTGATTACAAGGATGTAGCAACACTTAAGAAGTATGTGTCAGAGCGCGGCAAGCTCCTTCCTCGCAGAGTGACAGGTACATGCGCTAAGCATCAGAGAGATATCACTACAGCAGTAAAGAGGGCAAGACATATCGGCCTTATGCCATACGTTGTAGAGTAAATCGGAAGACCCTTTTCGGGGCGGGAAAAAGGACATTGAATTATACTCAATGTCCTTTTTTGAGAAGAGAGACGGTCGGGCAAAGCGTGTGGTTTTAGGCTGATACGGAAAAATATCCGGCATGCGCACCCGCATTTTATTATTATTGTTATGGAGGAAGTAACGATGCGAGTTGGTATCGGTAATGATCATGCAGCAGTTAATTTCAAGAACGTGCTTAAGGAGTATCTGGAGTCAAAGGGATATGAGGTAGTTGATTACGGTTCGGTGGATCCGCAGGCCAAGGATGACTATCCGGATTTCGGTCAGGCGGTGGCAGAAGCGCTTGTGGCAGGAAGTATTGACAAGGGCGTAGTGATCTGCGGCACAGGTGTAGGAATCTCTCTGGCAGCCAATAAGGTGCCGGGTATCCGCTGCGGTGTATGCTCGGATACGGCAACTGCAAGACTTATCGTGCAGCACAACAATGCCAATATGATCTCTCTTGGTGAGAGGATCGTCGGTGTGGAGCTTGCGAAGGATATCCTGGATGCATTTTTTGCTGCTGAGTTCCAGGGTGAACGCCATCAGAGGCGTATTGATAAGATCACTGCAATAGAGAAGAAATACAATAAGTAATATATCGGTATAATACTGTGGATAATCGGAAGATCAGAAAACTGACTACGCTCGCGCTGCTCACGGCGCTGGTTATTCTGTTCCAGGCGTATCTGGCGAGCCTGCTTACATTCTGGCAATTATCATTGTCTCTGGTTTTGGTGCCGATCGTCGTAGGGGCGTGTCTGTTTGGCCCTGCGGCCGGAGCGTGGCTTGGATTTGTCTTTGGAATGACAGTCCTGCTGTCGGGGCAGGCGGCAATGTTTCTCGGTCTGAATGCTCCGGGGACGATAGTGATGGTATTACTAAAGGGAATCGCAGCCGGACTTGTCCCCGGATTGCTTTATGATGGACTATGTGAGAAGAACCAGAAGTCGGCAGTCCTTGCTGCGGCAGCTGCGGCGCCGGTCCTGAACACAGGTTTATTTGTTATCGGGTGCCTGACATTGTATGGTGATAATGTCAAAGCGCTTCTTACGATTTTTGTGCTGGTCAATTTTGCGATAGAGCTGGCGCTGAATCTGGTGCTTAATCCGACGATACTGTTTCTGGTTAAGGCATGGAAGAAAACCAGATAAGATTGACAGGGGATACGGTGGATATGACAAGGCCTTCTTTGCTGGGATGCAGGGATCGTTGTGTGCAGTATCAGGCGGTGCTGACGGGGATCGCTGCGCGCTGTGTCCGGCGGATCGGCGTGTGAAAAGACAGGCAGAAACGGCCGGGAGAAACGACCGGGAGAAACGGCAGAAATTGACGGTTGGCATAATTGGCCGGCTGAAATGAATGAATATTCGCGGAAAAGTGCATAAATATTCGTGAAATCGTGAAAAAACGGAATAATTTAGAAAAAATATGCAGAATTCCTTGACATATATTCAAAATGGCAGTAGTATTGCCTTTGTTCGGAAAGGAACAGATATTTTTGTTTTATATAGATTATTGGAGGAAAGATATTATGAAGAAGATTTTGGCAGCTGTTCTTGCGGCAGCAATGGTACTCTCACTGGCAGCCTGTGGATCAAAGGCAGACACTTCTGAGAAGAAGGCAGATAAGGCAGTGGAAGCAGCTGAGGAAAAGGAAGAAGCTAAGAAGGAAGCAAAGGAAGACGCAAAGGAAGAAGCTCCGGCTAAGGCTGAAGAGGCTCCTGCAGAGAAGGCTGAGCCGGCGGCATTCACAACCGTTCAGGACGGCAAGCTCATCATGGCTACAAACGCAGCATTCCCTCCCTACGAGTTCATAAGTGATGAGGACGGCGAGACTATCGTGGGCATCGATGCAGAGATCGCAGCTCTTATTGCAGAGGAGCTCGGACTTGAGCTTCAGATCGAGGATATGGAGTTCTCATCTATCCTTACTGCAGTACAGACAGGTAAGGTCGATATCGGTCTTGCAGGTATGACAGTAACTGAGGAGCGTCTTCAGAACGTGAACTTCTCATCAACATATGCACAGGGCATCCAGTCAGTCATCGTTCCCGAGGACAGTGATATCCAGTCGGTAGATGATCTTGCAGGCCATAAGATAGGCGTGCAGGAGTCAACAACAGGCCATATCTACTGTGAGGATGATTTCGGTGCAGACAACGTGACAGCATATGTCAACGGTGCGACAGCAGTTCAGGCTCTTCTTACAGGCCAGGTTGACTGCGTGGTAATCGACAATAACCCTGCAAAGGAATTTGTCAAGGCCAACGAGGGACTTAAGCTCCTTGATACCTCTTATGCAGAGGAGGATTATGCAGCAGCTATCTCCAAGGACAATGAGGCTCTTCTCAAGGCTTTCAATGAAGTACTTGATGCCAAGATCGCAGACGGATCAGTGCAGAAGATAATCGATAAGTACATCAGCGCAAACTAATTACGATCAGATGGGATGTATCTGAATTGCGGGTGCGCAGTTTAGCTTGCGGGAGTGATGAGGTCACTCCCGCGTGTGCGTGAAAAAA
>DCHJ01000068.1:19924-21326 GCA_002314805.1 Lachnospiraceae bacterium UBA1755
GTGCGAAAAGAACTGTGCATGAGAGTACTTACAGGAAGGAAAGAATAGGATAGAAATGGAAAAATTTGCAGCGGATTTTGAACAGACCTTTATAGCCAGCCACCGCTGGCAGGCACTGCTGAAGGGTCTGGGGATCACTCTGGGGCTCACCTTCGGGGCGCTTATCATCGGTGCCATACTTGGTGTGCTGATAGCAGTAGTCAGATCCTCACATGATCAGATGAGCAGCCAGCATAAGAGCAACTGGCTGCTGGATGTGGCCAACTGGATATGCAAGGTTTATCTTACCGTGATACGTGGTACACCTATGATGGTACAGCTCCTGATCATGTATTTTGTGATCATGGCCAATTCCACTAATACGATGCTGGTTGCCATCCTGAGCTTTGGTATAAATTCAGGTGCCTATGTTGCGGAGATCATCCGCGGCGGCATCATGAGTGTGGACAAGGGCCAGATGGAGGCCGGCCGCAGTCTCGGCATGACCCGTTTCCAGGCAACCTACAAGATAATCTTTCCGCAGGCGCTGCGTCACGTTCTTCCTGCCATCGGAAACGAATTTATCGCCCTTCTCAAAGAAACCTCGGTTGCCGGTTACGTTGCAATCGTCGACCTGACAAGAGCCGGAAACCTTGTCAGAAACAATACCTTTGATGCCGTTAACACTCTGATGTTAGTTGCAATAACCTATCTCGTCCTGGTGGTATTGCTAACAGAGCTTCTTAAATTCTTCGAAAGGAGGCTCGGAAAGAGCGATGCAAACAACTGACAAGAGTTCACAGGTTCTCATAAAATACGACAACCTCATCAAGAATTTCGGGGAACAGAAGGTCCTGCGCGGAATCTCCACCGAAATTCACAAAGGCGAGGTAATCAGTATAATAGGCCCCTCCGGCGGAGGAAAATCGACCTTTCTGCGCTGCACAAACCTGTTGGCAGCCCCAACCTACGGGGAAATATGGATGGACGGTAAGTTATTGACTCCTGTTGATCCTTATCTTCATTTCGACGTTATCAGGCTCTCGAAGACGTATAAAAAGCTTACGGCACAGGGACTTTCCGATGCCGACGCAATACAGAAGATAAAAAAAGAAGACCTCCTCGTTGAAAAATTCAACGCCGAGGGCAAAGAATATGCGTCACTGATGCGCTCCATCTACGAAGCAAATTATGAGGACATAAATCTTGCCCGTCAGAAGATGGGTATGGTTTTTCAGCAGTTCAATCTTTTCCCGCATATGTCGATTCTGAACAATCTGACCTGTGCCCCGATGATGTTGAAAAAGGTTCCTAAATGTGAAGCCGAGGCGAAGGCCATGGCTCTGCTTGAGCGTGTCGGTCTTGCCGACAAGGCAGAAGCTTTCCCGAATCAGATTTCGGGCGGACAGAAGCAGAGAGTTGC
>DCHJ01000068.1:21388-28583 GCA_002314805.1 Lachnospiraceae bacterium UBA1755
ACGAACCGACGTCGGCGCTCGACCCTGAAATGGTAGGCGAGGTTCTGGACGTAATGAAGGAGCTTGCCGAAAGCCGGATGACGATGCTTGTCGTAACCCACGAAATGGGCTTTGCAAGGGAAGTGTCCGACCGGGTTATGTTTCTCTCTGACGGAATTATCGCCGAAGAAGGCAGTCCCTCGGAAATTTTCAACAATCCGAAATCGGAAAGACTGCAGACTTTTCTGTCAAAAGTGCTATAATATAGTCAGAATAAAACAGGGAAAAGGAAACGAAAATGAAATCTCTTTATAAAAACGACTTTCTCACTCTTCTCGATTTCGAACCGGAGCAGATTGAGTATCTTATAAATCTGGCAGCCGAACTCAAGGCGCAGAAAAAAGCCGGAATTCCGCACAGACATCTTGAAGGCAAGAACGTTGCCCTCATATTTGAGAAAACCTCGACGCGCACACGCTGCAGCTTTGAGGTTGCCGCACACGACCTCGGTATGCAGTGCACCTATCTCGAACCGAGCGGGTCGCAGATCGGCAAAAAAGAAAGCATTGCGGATACGGCCCGCGTGCTGACGCGTATGTTCGACGGAATCGAATACCGCGGATACGGACAGGAAATCGTCGAAAAGCTTGCAGAGTATTCGACGGTTCCCGTATGGAACGGACTTACAAACGAATATCATCCGACTCAGATTCTTGCGGATTTTCTCACTCTGAAGGAAAAATTCGGGAAACTGAAGGGCCTTACCCTCGTATATATGGGTGATGCAAGATACAATATGGGAAATTCCCTGATGATCGGCTGCGCAAAGCTCGGAATGAACTTCGTTGCCTGCTCACCGAAGGAGTATTTCCCGAATGCCGAACTCGTTGACAAGTGCAGTGATATTGCCGCAAAGACCGGGGCGACGCTGAAGTTTACCGAAAACACCGATGACGTCAAAGGAGCCGACTGCATCTACACGGATATCTGGGTTTCAATGGGCGAAGATCCCTCGGTATGGAAAAAGAGAATCGACGACCTCTCGCCGTATCAGGTGAACCGTAAGCTTATGGAAAAAGCGGGGGGACAGGCCGTATTTATGCACTGCCTGCCTTCATATCACGATATGAATACTTCCATCGGATGGGAAATCGGGGAAAAGTTCGGCAGAACCTCAATGGAAGTTACAGACGAGGTTTTTGAAAGCTCTCAGTCAATCGTTTTCGACGAGGCCGAAAACAGAATGCACACGATAAAGGCAGTCATGCTTGCCACTTTGTGCGAAAAGTTCTGAAAACAGCCCATATCAATATAAAAAGGCAAAATAAAAAATGCGGTGAAATTCACCGCATTTTTTATTTTGAAAAATCTTATTCGTCAAAACCGTCGACGGCCTTGAGAACGTTCTTGATGTTCTTGTTCCAGGACTTTTCCTGAGATTTGTAGTAAGAAGACCAGCTGTTACCGGCTGTTGCTACCTGACGGAATGCACCGAAGCAGTTGATCTGGTCACCCATCGTACGTCCGATATCGAAGCTCAGAGTGTCGTGAAGAAGCGTGAACATATCCGCGTTGTCCTGGCTGTTGAGGAATCTGTACTTGAAGGATACTTCGTAAACGGCAGGTGTGATCGTTCTGTAGCCTTCTGAACCGAGGCATTCGAGAACGGCACCGGACATTGATCTGTCAGCAGCGTTTGTGGGGATGGAGTACATCGTTACCCAGTAACCGCAGATTGTTGCGTAGTTTTCCTGGTTTTCATCATACATAGGGTAAGGAAGAATACCGAACTTGAATGTGATGTCCTGCAGGTAGTTCTGAACATCGGAAATGGCTCCGAAGTGGAAGAGGACGCTGCCTGAGGTAAAGCCGTTGGCTGCATTAATGCCAATCATTCCGACGTCTTCCTTTGAGTTGAAATTGCACCAGAGGTCAAACCAGTCGGACATTCTTGTTGAAGTCAGGTCTTCGGAAAGAGCAATTCCGTCGGCAGTGTGGTCAACAAAGTTGAATCCGCCGGCATAGAAAATGTTATCGTAAACGACGTTGTTGGGAACTGTGGTCGTGTAGCAGGTTGAACCGTCGGGATTGAGCCCGACAACGGTTCCGGTTCCCATTGTCATAAACTTCTCGGCTGTCCATTGCTTGTTCTTTACGAGCGTATAAACGTCTTCGAGCTGAAGGTCGTTTGCAAGGTCAAGGTTAATCATCAGGCAGACCATGTTGCGGATAAGTGTGCAGCTGATATCTCCGGCAGCGGCATATACCTTGCCGTTGATTGTTCCGGAATCTGTAATATCAGCAGGCCACCAGGGCTTTGAAAGGTCAAGATTTTCAATGTTGACGAGGTTGCAGTACAGACCTCTTACGGTACCGATGGCAGAAGCAGGAGTATACTGGCCGATAAGGTCAAAAGAATCGCTACCACCGGCGGAAACGTTGGCATAAACGGCATCGATGAAGCTGTTTCTGTGATCCCAGTCACCGTTCTGCTCGGAAATAACGAACTTTACGCCCATTCTCTGCTCAACCATAAGCTGACGGGAGTAAATCGAGTCCTTAATGATGTCGCCTGTCGTTTCATCACTGTCGGACCATTCCCATATTGTCTGATTTTCCCAGGTGAAGATTTTGAAATCCTTATTGTTGTAATTCAGCGTTTCGGGAAGATCATCCTTAAGATAACCGTTTTCGTCCTTTGTGGGATCCTGTGTGGTAACGTCCGCAATAACCTCAGTTGTTGCGGCAGCCGGTGCTTCAGTATCTCCCGGCTTGTCTGTATTTCCGCAGGAAACGGCAGCGAGAAGAAGAGTTGTAAGAACCAAAATTGATGATATGAGTTTTCTTGCTTTCATTTGTGTTCTCCTTTATTTTATTTGATGTTATTATATAATTTTATCGTAGGGTTGTCAAGTTTTTCTTGCTGAAATCACTGTGAAGTGTGCAAGGACGTCAGGACATATTATACTTTTAAACGAAAAGAAAAGGGAGCAGCACTGCCCCCCTTTCAAAAGGTTTTGTGAATATTTATCTTCTTCCGGGAGTCTTACCGCCGGAACCGCCTCCGCCGAAACCGCCGCCTCCGCCCATGCCGCCGGTAACTGTCGTGCCGTTCTGGGTTGTGGTTGAGGACTGAGTCCAGGACGTGAAGCTTGAACCGCTCTTCGTGAGCGTATAGCTTGAACCGGTTGTCAGTTTGTCAGAACAGATCCAGCCGTTTGAATAGCCGGTCTTGAGCGAGAAGGTTATGAGCTCCTCATTGTTACCGCTGAGAACGTAATCGCCGGCTGCAAAAGACTTGCCGTTCATCGTTACGGTGCAGATCTTTGAGTTTGAAGGAAGTTCGCATATACCGCCGAGGGCCACTATCGTGCCTCCGGTAACCGTTATGCTTCCGTCAACGTCGACTGAACCCGCAACCGAGCCCTGTGAGGCTCCGCCCTTGACAATTGTAAAGCCGCCGGAAATTGCAATGCTGCCGTTTGAATCCATTCCGTCTGTGTCGCCGCTCTTGGTCGTTACGTCAAGATATCCGCCCGAAATTGAAATCAGCGGGGTTTTGCTTCTGTCATTGCCGGTGCAGGCGTTGACGCCGTCGTCTGTTGCGTAAATATAGGTGGTTCCGCTCTTGAAATTGATGAATACTCCTTCAATTCCTTCGTATGACGTGACGATATTGGTCGTTCCGCCGTCCATATTGACGGTGCTGTCGGCGTGAATTCCGTCGTCGCCCGAGGTCAGAGTCAGGTTCCCGCCCGTGATATTGACGGTTCCTTCGGCTGCAGCTCCGCTTTCAAGCGCGGTTTCATTGTTCGCGTGAATCGCATCGTCGGTTGCCTGAATGACGAGGGTTCCGCCTGAAATATTGATTGCGTTTGCCGCCTTTATTCCTTTGCATGAGTACGAAGTTCCGCTCTTTCCGGAGGATGAAGAGGACGTTGTCATCGAAACCCAGTCGCCGTCAATTTTCGAGGAGCCCACGGATGAAATGAGCCACGCGTTCATCGAGGTGTTGACCGAGCCGTTGTCGCTGCAGGCGTCATAGGTTTCGGTGCTGTTGCTCTGGCTGCCCTTGAATCTGAAGAAGCAGATGTTCGAATATCCGGAAGGAGCCGTCAGCTTGAGTCCGTAATACTGAGTTCTGCCCGAAGAAACCATTGTGTAATAGCTCGCTTCGGCCCAGACTCCCGCCGCCGTGTCATCGTTGTAATAATAAGCCGCATAGCGGTAGCTTGTCGAATAGCTTGCCTTCGGGACTATGATATAGAATTCTTTTCCTCCGGAAACCGCAACGGAACCTGAGTAATCCGAATATTTGTCGGTCATAATCGAGACGCTTGCATCCCCTGAAATGTCCGCATTGTAAGCCGCGTCAATTCCGTCGCAGGCACTGTAGATATTGACGGTTCCGCCGGTGATGCTGACGGTTCCGCGCTGATTTCCCTTGTCCGAGACGTCGCTGTCGTCCGTTTTGATGCCGTCGCCGCCTGACGAGATGAGAATCAGATTGCCGGACTCGATTTCAACCGAATCCTTGCCCTTGAGAGCATTGTTGTAGGCTGTGACTTTCAGGGTCGTGTTTTTGACCTTGAGGTCCTTTGAGGTGTGAATCCCGTTGTTGTAACTTGCCGTTACGGAGAGGGAGCCCTTGCCGCTTATCTTCAGGTCGCACTTGGCGGAAATTGCCCCGTTGCCCTGCGTATCGTCGTCAGTCGAGGTGTCGGAGCGCGCTTTTCTGTTATCAATAATCTCGTTGTAGCTGCCCTCAACGGATTTCACCGTTGCATCTTCACAGTTCACGAAGAATATCGGGGAGTTATCGCCCACTGAAATCGAGCAGCCTTCAAGGTCGAGCTCGACCTCTCCGTCCCCCTCAACGTTGACCTCAATCCGTCCGTTTTCAAGCTTGCCCCTGAGAATGTAAACTCCGGCTTTGGTAATATTGTAAACGTTTCCGTTGAGGCTGACTTCACCGTTGGCGTCCTCGGGCGTTATCGTGAAGTCCCCGCTGATTTCAACCTTGTTGTCGTCGGCATCGGCTGCCATGGTTACTTCGGCCGTCTCGGCTTCTCCCGCAGTCGTCGGCGTCGTATCGGTGCTCGGTGCCGGCTCCGTAATATCCGTTTCCGTATTTTTTGAGCAGGAGCTCAACAATATAAGTAAAGCGAGCCCCAATGCAGTAAGTGTTTTTTTCATTTTGTGCTCCTTATTTCATCCGTATAATGTCTTTACAATATAATGATACCACTTTTTTTAAAACGTGGTTAAGACAGAACGGTGAAAACTGTTGAAATTTTCAGAAAAAATGATAAAATATTGAAAAAGACAAAAATATATGTCATATTTCATGCGAACGTACGACTTAATAAGCGAACGGGAATAAACTTCCGGACAGGAGACAGAATGAACGATCTCAGAATTATTGAATTACTCAATACGCGTTCCGAAATCGCCCTTGTTGAACTTGACAGACAATATTCAAAGCTGTATTGCAGCATAATCAGAAATACTCTCGGGAATGAAGCGGACGTTGACGAATGTGCCAATGACGTTCTGCTGGCTGTATGGAACAGCATTCCTCCGAACTGCCCCGACAGTCTCGTTGCCTACGTCTGCAAAATAGCAAAGCGAATCGGAATTGACCGCTACAGAATGAAGAGCAGTCAGAAACGCAGTACGGAATATACCGTAATGCTGTCGGAACTTGAAGGCTGCCTTCCCGGGGAAGAGCTGACGGTATACGAAAACGACAGCGAAGAGATTAAAGCCGTGCTTGAGCGGTTTATTGAAAATCTTGACCCCGAAACCGAAATACTGTTCGTTCACAGATATATTATGTGTGAATCGGTTGCGCAGCTTGCAGCTAAGTATAAGCTTGATGAAAATTATATTTCGGTAAAATTGTACCGTGCACGCGGAAAACTGAAAAAAGAACTGGAAAAGGAGGGCATTGTCTTATGAAGGAATCAAAAGAAGAAAAACTGTCCGGACATCTGTCGGAAATAGACGGCAAAATCATTGAAAGAGCTTATGAAATCGACGATGCCGAAAAGCTGAGACAATACGTTTTGTCAAAGGGTGCAGTTCAGAAACGCAAAAGCTTTCTAAGAGCTGCGGCAATCGGTGCTCTGGCAGCGGTCCTGTGTCTGACGGTCGGCTTCGGCGGGGTAATGGGATACAGATATCTGAATCAGGAAGAACCGGTTTCGTCAATCGAAGATGAGACGAACAATTATTTATGGCAGGATACTACAGATGGGATTGTAACATCCGGGCAGGATCCCGAGACACTGAGTCCCGAAACTTCTGATTTGACCCCCGAAACATCAGGTGAAGCCGCGGGAACCGTAGATGAAGCTGAAATCAGAAAAACGATTACAAGCTTTGATATGCTTTGGTTCTATTCGGGTGTTTACGCTCTCGGGGATGCATATCAGGGAACGCTCAGAAATCAGAGCGTCACGCCGCAGGCGATACAGACTCTTTCATCATATTCCGCGAACGCCTACAGAATACAGATTCCCATTGCCAGTTCATCCGGCAGGGCAGACTATTTTGATAAGTCGGGAAGCAGTGCAATCGTGTACAACAACGGAAGCTATACGGTAAATCTGAATCCCGATGCTGCTTTTGTGATTACCAAAGTGGTATATTTTGAAATAGAACTGAAAAACGATAATTGTGCACTGGCATCGAAAGTCGGAACAGGACGTATTGAGGTGCTCATCTCTTATAATGATTTTGATGATATAATTACCTTCAAGAACGGTGACAGATATTATTCGTGCTGCAAAAACTCAGCTTCTGTAAGAAATAATTATTCGACGATAACGTTTTCCACCCATAAGTATTTCGAAGGATTTACCTTCGTAAAGAATTTCGACCAGGAAAATTATCAATTCACAGTTACCTTTGATAAATACGGCAATGCTAAATTATTCACAACAACAAGGTACGATAAAAAAGTCAATCATACATACGGTGATCAGTTGCTCGACGTTACCGGGGCCACACTTACATTCGAAGGTGCTTTCACGAGCACTGTAAAAGATCTCTGCTCATACATTATCTCGAAAAAAAGCCGGGAATTCTGAGAAATCCCCCGATTCGCCATTTGTGGGGAAGACGAGAGTAAAAAATACCAAATAAGCAAAACAAAAAACACCGGCGATTTGCATCACCGGTGTTTTATATGTGTGCTCGGCATGAGCAAATC
>DCHJ01000110.1 GCA_002314805.1 Lachnospiraceae bacterium UBA1755
ACAGGAAGACCGTGAGTATCCCAGCCGGCCTTACGGGGCACCTTGTAGCCCTTCATCGTACGGTAACGGGGGATCATATCCTTGATTACACGTGTGAGCACGTGGCCGATATGAGGCTTGCCGTTGGCTGTTGGCGGTCCGTCATAGAACATATATGTCGGACAATCCTTGCGGTCTTCGATACTCTTTTCGAAGATCTTGTTCTCGTCCCAGAACTTCTCGATCTCTTTCTCTCTCTCGACGAAGTTGAGGTCAGTCTGTACTTTCTTGTAGATAGCCATATTCTTTTCCTTTCCCGTCCGCAGTTTTTCACGATCCGGCAGTTTCGGACATAGTTTTTTCAATGCAAAAGCCGCACTGCGGAGCACGCCCCGGACGCTTTGGATGATCTGCTGAGGGCCTGCCCTTTCAGTGAAATTTTTGCATCAAAAAAACCCGTCGCTGCCGACGAGTCATAATCTGATATTACGTAGTGAGACTACTTTCTCGTCATAGTCTTTGCGAACGTAACCATTATATGAATAAATGCATAAAATGTAAAGAGAAAGACCTGCAAATTCATGGATACGCCCACGGCCGCCGGCATTGACCCCGCCGCTGACCATGGGCGTATTCCATAATTTTCCGACTCTTTTCTATTCCTTTTGCTTTACGCGTATCAGCCCTTCTCCAGCGCCAGTGTCCTTGTTGTAAGGTCACATACCTCTGCCGGTCCGTAGTACTGGATAGCACCCGGATATGTGTACGCTGTCTCAACGGCCCATGCTTCTCTGTGTGCCTCGAAGTACTTGAATGGCTTGCCGTCCAGCTCTACGAGTGCCTTTCTGATAACAGGCTTGTCCTTGCCGTTTCTTCTCTCCATATTGAACATCTTGGAGATCGGCATGCCGCCTGCAACCCACTCCTCAGCCGGCTTTGAAAGGTTGGAAACCTTTGAAAGATATCCTGTGTAGCCGTACTGGATGAGCATGAATGCATTATATCCCAGTGAGTAGCAGTAATCTGCATCGAAGTTGGACGGGAATGCGCATCTGCCCTCATATCCGAAGAAATGGTGCTGAGCACTGAATTTACCCTTATACTTACCCTCTGCCGTAAGCTTTGCAAGCTTCTCCTTGACCATCTCTGAGAAGAGCTTCTCTGACTCGATAAGGCTGACCTGTACGTTGCCGTGAGGATCTCTCTCGAGGAAGAGCTGGAGCTGGATCGCATGGGGAAGTACATCAAATACTGCCAGAGCTTCCTGTGAAAGACCCTTCTTGATGAAGTCATACTTCTCTTCCCATGACTCAAGGGCGTTGAACTTAGCTGTATTCTCGCCTGCGAGGAGCTCGTTGATCTCCTTGATGAGCATTGAGAACTCCGGAACAAACTCTACGATGCCCTCCGGGATGATGGCAACGCCGAAATTGCCTGCTGTCTCTGATCTCTTTACTACCGAGTCAACGATCTGGTCTGCGATCTGTGAAAGGCTCATCTTCTTTTCTGCAACCTCCTCACCGATGAGGCAGATGTTGGGCTGGGTCTCAAGCGCGCACTCAAGTGCCACGTGGGAAGCACTGCGTCCCATGACCTTTACAAAATGCCAGTACTTCTTTGCAGAATTGGCGTCTCTCTCAATATTGCCGATGAGCTCACTGTATGTCTTGGTTGCCGTATCGAAACCGAATGAGCACTCGATATCGTCGTTCTTAAGGTCGCCGTCGATGGTCTTGGGGCATCCGATGACCTGTACGCCTGTATCATGTGCAGCCATGTACTCTGCGAGAACTGCTGCATTGGTATTGGAATCATCACCGCCGATGATAACGATAGCGGTTACGCCGTGCTTTTTGCATACATCCGTCACGACCGCAAACTGCTCCTCAGTCTCAAGCTTTGTACGGCCTGAACCGATGATGTCGAAGCCGCCTGTATTTCTGTATTCATTGATAAAGGCATCCTCAAAGATGATATATTTGTCATCAATAAGTCCGCTGGGGCCTCCCTTGAATCCGATGAGCACGTTGTCCTTATTTGTTGCCTTAAGAGCATCGTAAAGACCACAGATGACATTATGTCCGCCGGGAGCCTGTCCGCCGGAAAGGATAACGCCTACGATCTGCTTCTTTGCCACTGACGTATTCTGCCCCTTCTCAAATGTAACTTCCTTCTTGCCGTATGTATTCGGGAAAAGTGCCTTGATCTGCTCCTGGTCTGCAACAGACTGTGTCGGCGCGCCTTCCTTGACGCAGATGTCTGCGATGCCGTTTCTGAGCATGCCCGGAAGCTTTGGTGTGTATTCATATCTTGCCTTCTGAAGTGGTGAAAGGTTCATTTTGTCATTCCTCCTGATTCTGATTTATATAGCGGGATCGCGGGTGTGAAACCCGGCTGTCCCGTCTTAATTAACCTTACACATTCTAGCACAGAAATCCATAAAATGATACTTGTATTGCCCGCGCTGTGCGATCACTGCGCAGCAGACTGTATCGCAGATCCCGGGGCCTCACCCGTTATTCCTGTGCCGCTGCCTCTGTCTCGGGCGGGATGTACTCCGTCATACGGCCGTCCGCACTCACGGTATAGGTCCTGCCGTCATATTCGACCTGCCCCTCCTTCATCAGTCTTCCGGAGAGTTCAAACGCATAGAGCACTCCGTCTATGGTCTGCACACCCGTCACCATCACCCCGTCGGCTCCGAGGTAATATGTATCACCGTCATCTGTCAGCCAGCCGGTCTTCTTCAGTCCTATCTGATCCATATAGTACCACTTGCCGCCGTCTTCTACCCAGTCATTCTTGACCTTGCTGTAATTCCTGTAATAGTATTGATTGCCCTGTATCGTCTTCCAGCTGTTGGCCGGAATAAGTGTGCTCATATCCGTCATGGCAAAATCGATATCCACCCATTCCTTAATTCCGTCAATATAGCCCTGATTGGTCACCTGCCACATCTTATGTCCTGACGTGCTTGGATATGCCCCGTACCTTGCTATCCATATCCCCCATTTGCTGAGATGCTTCATGTCCAGCTTATTTCGTACCCAGTAATCGTTGAGATACAGGACCGGATAGTAACCCGCGTCCTTGATCGTCTGGCAAAAGGCATCTACCAGAGCATTGAGCTCATCATTACTCATGTCCCAGTAATAGTCCTTGTCCTCAAGATCCAGCGCAACAGGATAGGAGATGGGATATTCCCCGATCAGATCAAGGACCCAGTTGGCATCTGCGACTGACTGCTCCACAGTCAGCGCATTCATGTAAAGGTATACTCCCAGCTTGATCCCTGCACTTGCTGCGCCCGACGCGTGCTCGCGGAATTCAGGATCTATTGCGCCCTTGCTGCGCATACGTATCATCACAAACTGCACATCATCATTTTTAACACGGTTCCAGTCTACGCCCGACTGCCACTGGGAGACGTCCACACCTCTTTCGTATACACCCGAGATCCTTTCGCCTTCCCACAGCTCATAACAGCCGTCCCCGATTTTTTCATACTTCCCCGCATATGCTGTCATGCACATACCAAAACACATCACTATCGCCAGCATTGCTGCAATTATCTTTTTCATGCACCTACCCTTTCACACCCGCAATTCATGATCATGTCGTCCGACAGGTAACTTATGATATGAGTATACACTACCGGCTGTCCGGTACAAATGATTATTCCCTTACTTTTTCTTTACGCCTTTGCCTGACTGTGGCAGCGCCGCAGCTTACGCTGCCACGCGACCGGACAATGTAACCGCCGCATGATTGTCCTGATATTCCTTACACGGCCCGTTTCTCTGACAATACATCACTCCTTTGCGCCGCTTCCTGCCAGCTAGTCCTTTACATCATTACCTGACCGTAGTATCATGCAGTTAAGAACTTCAGGGCGGGGTTAGCTTCCCCACTGGCGGTATAGTCCGCGAACATCTGCAATTGCCTGACTGAACCTGATTTGTTATGTTTCTGGTTCTGCCGTATCTTTTTCTGTAATATGTGCAGGATCGGTTACTGTCGCTAAAGTCCTGGGAATGCGGATGTGGAACCCGGTGTGATTCCGGTACCAACGGTATAGTCCGGATGGAAGAAGGAGTGCATATGAAAGATTCCAATTCTACATTTTCTGCAAAGACAATTGCAACTATCGGCATGCTGTGTGCGCTGGCCTATGTCGCCATGGCTCTTATCCACGTAAAGCTCATCCCCGCAGCGCCGTTTCTCACCTATGATCCCAAGGATGCAATTATCGCCATCGGAGGTTTTCTCTATGGGCCTGTAGCCGCAGTCGTCATCTCTGTGATAGTGGCCTTTCTTGAGATGATCACAGTCAGCGAGACCGGGATCATCGGGATGCTGATGCAGGTCATTGCAACTGCTGCCTTTGTGATACCACCGTCTCTGCTGTACAAAAAGCACCGGACCCAAAAGGCTGCCGCAATGGGGCTTTTGCTTGGTACCGTTTCCATGACTTTGCTTATGATCTTATGGAATTATATACTTACTCCGATATATATGGGTGCGTCACGGGGCGATGTTGCAGCAATGCTCGTCCCGATCATCCTGCCGTTTAACCTGCTTAAGGCTATACTGAATTCATTGATAATTTTGCTTATCTACAAGCCCATCGTCAATGGACTTAGGAAGGCGGGGCTGGTGCAGGTGCGTTAACTTATGCTGACTGATGCGGACCGATGCTGACTGATGTCGGCTGATGCTGACTGACGCTGACCTTTTCATCTGACCGACCGGTTATGTGCTATTGCTTTACATTTGAGCGCGGCACAGTCAAGTTTTCATCCCAATCCTTCCCGAAACCTTTCAGTGATAAGCTCGCGGAAATATCTGCGGTTCTTGACGGATATTTGCCGTAAGCATGAGTGCGCACAGACTGCAGCCGCAGAATGTGGTTTCTGCACTGCTGCAATAGCAGCCGCTCTCATCTGCATCCTTGTTCAATAATAAAAGCAGCTCTGTCCCGAGCTGCTTTTATTATTTCCCGATTGAAGAACCTCTGATTAAAGAGTAATTTATTGGACTGCTTTCAAGCGAAGCCTTGATCCTTGTGCATTTATCAAAATGGATCAGGGATCGTTTATTAAATCAGAGTTTCATTAAATTGCATGGTACTCGTCCAGCAGCTTCTGCTTTGTATCCCAGAGTGCCTTTGACAGATCCACATGAACTCTGTGCGGGTTCTGCAGACGCTTTGTCTCGTCGTACAGTGTCTCAAGTTCCTCCTTGAACTTCTTCTGCAGCTCTTTGACGGTCGGGGATTTGTATACGCACTCCCCGTGGCTGAAGACCTTGACCATCAGTTCCTTCACATGGTATGTGCCGCCCTCCAGTCTGGTCTTCTTCCAGGTCTCAACCGGATCAAACAATACATAATCCTTGCTGTCGTCGATCACCTCATCAGCAAAACAGATAAGATCTGCAATTATCTTTCCCGTCTCGTTATCGTAAAATCTGTAGATGGTCTTGTTACCCGGATTTGTGATCTTTTCCGCATTTTCGGAAAGCTTGATCTTTGGTACGAAATGCCCCGTCTCCTTACTCTTGATAGCTGCAAGCTTATATACGCCGCCAAAGCTCGGATTGTCCTTGGACGTGATAAGATTTGTACCGACGCCCCAGGAATTGATGGCAGCCTTCTGATCCTTGAGAGAAGCTATGAGATATTCATCAAGGTCATTGGATGCGCATATCTTTGCATCCGTGTATCCCGCGTCATCAAGCATCTTTCTTGCCTTCTTGGACAGATATGCAAGATCGCCGGAATCCAGCCTGATACCGTAGGACGTAAGCTTTATCCCTTCCTTCTTCATCTGATCAAAGGTCTTTATTGCATTGGGTACACCGCTCCGTAAAGTATCATAGGTATCTACAAGCAGCGTGCATGCATCAGGATACAGTCTTGCATAAGAACAGAACGCCGTGTATTCATCCGGGAAGCTCATGATCCAGGAATGAGCATGGGTACCCATAACGGGTACATCAAAAAGCTGTCCCGTAAGTACGTTGGATGTACCTACACAGCCTGCTATTATGGCGGCCCGTGCTCCGTAGATGCCTGCATCCGGCCCCTGGGCACGGCGCAGACCAAATTCCATGACACCGTCACCTTGAGCCGCATGAACTATACGATATGCCTTTGTTGCAATGAGACACTGATGATTGATGATATTGAGAAGTGCGGTCTCTACCAGCTGCGCCTCCATGATCGGAGCGATGACCTTTACGATCGGCTCACGCGGGAACATATAGGTTGCTTCCGGTATTGCATAAACATTTCCGGTAAACTTAAAATCAGCAAGGTAGGCAAGGAACTCCTCCTTAAACAGCCCCGTTGATCTAAGATAACTGATATCATCTTCTTCGAAACGGAGATTGTTAAGAAGGTCTATAACCTGCTCGAGTCCTGCGCATACCGCAAATCCGTTTCCGTCCGGATTGGTCCTGTAGAAGGCATCAAAGATGACCGACTCGTTCCTGTCTTTCTCATAGAAATAACCCTGCATCATTGTCAGCTCATAAAGGTCAGTCAATAAAGTCAGATTTCTTGCCATAACTCTTCCTCATATTCTTTCAGCATATCAAAACAATATTTCTCAGATATTTTTTCCGTCCCGCCGCTGACGGATATACATCAGCCCGCAGGGATCTGCCGCGGCATCATAAGTCAGTCCTCGTCAGGCGCTGCTGTGCCCTGTCATATACCGCCGCATTTTTGTCTTTCCCTTAGTGTCTCCGGACCAACGGCTTTGCTTCCTGCTGCACTCTCTTAAAAAGGAAAGGGCTTCCGCGGAAACCCTTTCCTCTTTTCTCAGTTGAGCATTACCTGTCCGCCGGTTACAGGAAGTGCCTGTCCGGTCTCATAATCCTGTTCAAGCAGGTAATAAATAGCTTTGTTAACATCCGCAGTCTCACATCCGCGTCCCAGCGGAACCTTTGCCTCGTAGAACTTACGTACATCCTCTACTGACTTGGCACCGGGTACCTTGCCGGCTTTGAAGTACTGAACGAAGAGTCCCTTCTCCGGATCAGACCAGAGCGGTCCGTTGAGGAAGTTGCCCGGACAGATCGAGTTGACCTTGATTCCAAACGGTGCAAGCTCAAGAGCAAAGCTCTGTGTAAGCCCAATGCCGCCAAACTTGGCGCCTGCATATGCGCTGTTTTTATTGGATCCTTCAAGTCCGCTCTTGGAATTGATCTGGATGATATCAAACATCTTGTTCTCTGCAAACTTACGCTCTATCTTCATCGGCGCTACGCAATACTTAACGCATGTGAAGTATGCGATATAATCTATATTGGTAACAAATGTGAAATCCTTGAGCGAGAGCTCCTCGACCGGACCTGACCGTACAACTCCGGCATTGTTTACGAATACATCAAGTCCGCCAAATGCAAGGACTGTCTCGTTGATAAGATTCTCAACAGACTCTTCATTGGATACGTCGACCTTGATTGCCACAGCTGTGCCTGCTCCGTACTTTGCATTTGCTTCATCAGCTCTCTGCTGCGCAAGCTCGATATTGAGGTCGCAGTAAACCATAAATGCACCCTGCTCCACAAGAGCAGATGCGATACCGAAACCGAATCCCTGTGCAGAACCAGTTACGATAGCTATCTTGTTGGCACAGCGTCCTGTCTTCTCTGAAGCAGCTGCCTCAAAAGAACCGACTCCCTCCACATAGATCTTCTTCTCACCGGCTGCTGCTCTGATGCCCTCATATACTGCATCAAGATCATCTCCGTCTATCTTCTTTCCTGTAAAATCATTCTCTGTGAATATTACCCTGGCTGCGCCGGTTGCTCCTCTGAACGCCGGTGCGATCTTTACTGCATATGTCTTATCCATCAGATCAGATCTCCTTTGCATTAGCAAGTAAGTATTTCTCTGCCTCCGGGTTCCAAAGTCCGTTGGTCTTATCGCAAAGCTCGCCGCAATGCTTAAGAACCGGATCACTGCTGTCCTTCATATCTGCAATTGCTGTAAGCGGCATTGAGATATGAGTATAGATAAGCTTCTTTCCACCCTTGATATTCGGCAGGTTAAGTGTTGTCTCGATAGCAGCGTCAAGACCGCCTACATGTGTGATCATGCCGGATGGGTTGATCGTTCCGTCAGAGATGAGCTTAACAGCCTCGATAAGATCCTCTGTGTTTCCGCCCGAATTGCCTGCGATATGTGTTGCGTTGTAATGTACATTGTAGAAGTTGAACTTGGCTGAAAGCTCCGGATTTGTCGGGCCTGCGAAGAAGTTAAGGCAGCCGTCATAACCGAGTATAGCACTTGCCTGCTCAATTACTGCTGCTACAGGAGCATATACATAAACATCATCATAGCCGTTTCCGTCATTGTAGCTCTTAAGGAGTGCCGGAACATCCTCAACGCTGCCTGTATTTACATATACAAGCTTTACGCCGTGAGCTGCTGCATCCTCAACGGTATAAAGTGAAGCTGCTCTGTCAAGCCTTGCCTGATCGATATCTGTCACAACAAGGAGCTTCGGACGGCGCGGTCCGTGGATCGAATAATCGATAGTGCCCAGCCCCATTGCTCCGACACCTGCAAGGAGCGCCATATTTCCGCCTTCCTTGATACCCATCTGATGCACATATGTACCGGCCTGTGTGTGATAGTTAACATGCGCTCCACCGATGATGCAGCTGATCGGCTCTGCAACTGATCCAAGATAGAAAGCAGCTCCTGTATAAGGAAGGAGGCAGCCTCTCTCCATAAACTCCTTCGGGATCACGATGTACTGTGAGTCACCGCCGATATATCTGAAAGAATATCCCGGAGCAGCGTATACATTCTCAGGAAGATTGATAGCCGGCTGGATAACGAATCTGTCACCTGACTTAAACTCGTTTGCCCACTTCGGACCTACTTCAACGATCTCTCCGCAGAACTCATGTCCTACGATAGTCGGATTGACATCGATATCCTTAGGAGCTCTCTTATGTCCTGCACCCTGCTCTGCAAGCTTGTATGTTGACATACATACAGAATCAGATACGACCTTTGCAAGGATCTCGTCGTCCTTGATTGCCGGAAGCTCAAACTCTTCAAGTCTCAAGTCTTCTACACCGTAAATTCTAACCGCCTTAGTTTTCATTTCTTTCCTCCATCATTTTACATATAAGAATTCCAGCTGTTTCTGCTTTCTGCAGAAATGCGTTGTGTACCCAATTTACGCGCCGAAAGAGAGAAGGCCTTTCGCCGTCCCTCTCTCCTGCACTTATATTGTTAATCGTCAAATATTACTCTGCCTGGATAGCACCTGTCGGGCATGCGCCTTCGCAAGCTCCGCAGTCTACACATACGTCAGCATCAACAACGAACTTTCCTTCGCCTTCCTTGATAGCCTCTACCGGACATGTTGCCTGGCAAGCTCCGCAGCTAACGCACTCGTCACTAATCTTGTGAGCCATTGTATTCCCTCCTTATAGAATGAAAAACTTATAAACACTGATAATTCTATACCATAAACCGGTTAATTTCAACCATAATCACCACGTGATGCCTGCTCTGATTCCGTCAGAACCAGCCTGCTCCTGCCGTGTTGCTTTTTCTGCCCCGACGTCACAACGGCCAGCCGGTTCCTGCGGATTTGCTTTTTCAGCCCCAATGCCACAACAGCCCGCCATTCCTGCAGATTTGCTTTTTCAGCCCTGATGCCGCAACATCCAGCCGCTTCCTGCAGATTTGACATTTCATCCCGGACACCGCACACCCGCTGCCCTCAGAACAGCTCCCATACCTCCGGAACCTCCAGCCCCAGTTTCCAGCATGCAATTCCTCCCAGCTTCCTGTCCCTGGCAAGCTTGATCTTTAATGATAAAGACTCTGTATCCTCCAGCCACATATAATCATCTCCGCTATGGCCGTAATATTGTCCAAAATCCTCATTCCACTGCAGCTGCACGTGATTCTCATCTACCCAGTTCTGAGCCGCTGACATTCCGACCGCCTGACTTGTAAAACCGGCTCCGTCCACAGTCCAGATCCGGGTATAGAAAGGGATCGCATTGATCAGCTGATTTGCAGGCACCTCCTCCAGACTCAGATCTATACCTTCTTCTACAAACGGCATAGAAGCCACGCTTCCCGCGTCTCCGCCTGCAAAATGCTCATCATAGCCCATATTGATCACATAGTCCGCACATTCAGCCTGCGCCTTCCGGCCATAAAACTTATTGAAATTCTGCGCATTTGGATCGTCTATGCTCAATACTATCCCGTTATTCCTGCAGCTTATACTGAGCTCCCTGATAAATTCGACAAAATACGGTCCGCAGATCTCCTCAAGCTGCTCAAAGTCAATATTTAATCCGTCGATCTCATGTTCCTTTATCTCCTCTGTCAGCAGACTGATAAGATTGGTCCTGGCATCATAGCTCCTGAGAAGTGCGGTCGAGTCGATCTCATTTGTAAAATTATCGCACAGAGCCCATACAGCAATCCCGCTGCTATGGCAGAGCCCTATATACTCATCACTCACAAGGCTGCTGATATTGCCTCTGGTATCAGTCACAGAGAACCATGTAGGAGATACTACGTTGATCCTGTACGCCGTGTCCAGCAATCCTTCGAGCTTGGCATTTGCATCCTCATTGGTAGTCTGATGCCATCCCAGTATCACTTCTTCATCCATGAGCAGGTGGCTGTATACCGGCAGACTGTAGCTGTTGCGCGGAGTCTCCTCCTTTATATCTCCCAGCTTATCAGCCTCAACATAGCCCGGAAAACCCTGCTCCGTTACGACCCGGTTCCATCCGCTTTCACATTCCCGGACTATCCTCACCCGTGTTCCTTCCGTCAGCTCCGTTATCCTTCTCTGCAGAGACGATTCACCCGTGCGAAGCACTGCGTCCTTTTTGACTGAAGCAGTCTTATAGCTTTCAAATTTATCATTGATATAAACGCGCTTGCCTGTATTCTCCCTGCCGCAGTATTCCTCAAACGTCACAGGAGTATTTGTATCTATAAATTCCGCCTGAAGAAACACCTTGGAACCCTTTTTTATAAATCGCGGGTGCTCATTCCGACGTTCCTCGGCAGCATCAAAGAAAAGGATCTCCGTCGGCATAGTATATATAAGTTTGCCTATGCTCTCATCCCAGAAGAATTTATCATTTAGATTTACGTTGACCCATTCGATCGGAAGATACGCCTGTTCATTGTAACAGACACCCTTCTCCTTCTGCAGATAAAAGTTGTAGATAAGAGCCACGTCATTACCGCTCACATCAAAAAGCTCTGTCTCCGAAATACTTTCCTGATTGGTGCGGTTTTCTTTTTTCTTCTCATAGACAAGGAATCCTAAAACACAGCCCGACATAAGCAAAAGAACCACCGCGACCGCAATAATTTTTTTCATAACAAAAGGGGCCTCCCGGTTTTTTTAACGACAAAGGTCCCCTTTAGTTTATAACAAATCTCCCGATATGGAAAGTGCCGTCGTTTCATATCGATGCATTGATACCTTCTCTCCGGAACACCTCCGGGAAATATGTTATACTATCTCTCTTTTCAGACTATCTTTTTGACCCGATATTCCGCTCCTCCTATCAATTTTGTGTTTCCGGAAAGGAGATAATGCTCCACGCGACATATCTTCCGGATTTGTTAAATGGTTGCTTTCTTGTTACTACAGACTGGTTGCAGCCGGTCTTTCCTCTTCGTATGCTCACTTGGGAAAAGTTTCACTTCGGGGACCGGCCTTTAATAGAGCTCAATGGGTTTACCGGTAATTTGTCCTCATTGATATTACGCTCAGATTTTACACCCGCAGATCCCAAAAATGTTTATCGAACAGTTGTTGCGGACGATATTCAGATAATTTCCTTTACGCCTATTCGTAAATATTCTACTTTTGTCTGTCTTTGCGTACGCTTTTTTTCAGCATACAGATCACTGCACAAGATCAGGATTTGTTTTTGGACCGTCCCGTTTTTTCATTTACCTTTATAAAACCAGCGTCAACTATTTCTTCGGGTCGTCTTCATATTAATCAGATATTCTTTGCTGTTTTCTTACATCCGCGGGCACCGGAAATTGTCAGGAGACGTTTTCTTGCATTTCCATATATACCTGATTTAATTGAACTTTTCATGATTTTGGAGTATGATATCTCTACTATGAAGATTGAACGGATCAATGACAATCAGATTCGGTGTACGTTATCACGCGACGATCTGAGTGCCAGAAATATGAATATTACAGAGCTGGCGTACGGAACGGAAAAGGCAAAGAACCTTTTCCTTGAGATGATGCAGCGAGCCAGCACAGAAGTTGGCTTTGATGCCGATGGAGAGTCGATCATGGTCGAGGCAATACCCAATAAGGATCAGGGTATTGTGCTTGTTATCACCAAGGTTGACGACCCCGAGGAGGTTGATGCCCGTTTTGCGCGTTTCTCTCCAATCCCCGCAGGTACCCGCAATCCGCTGGAAGAGCTTCTTTCCATGATCAACGAGGGACTCCCCGGCATGCTCAATCCCCAGCAGCTTGCGGAAAGCAGCGACTGCCTGAGAAAGTCGTTTATTTTTGATTCTCTTGATGCTGCTACTGATGCAGTCAAGACCCTCGCCGGTGACTTTCGCGGAAAGAGTTCTTTGTACAAGAATCCTGCAACAAAAAAGTATCACCTCTATATTGATGATATCGGTACCGATCCAGTGCTTTATGCCAGCACCTGCAATGTACTGTCAGAGTATTGCAGGGTTGCCTGCCACAACAAAACCGGCACCAGCTACCTTGATGAGCACTATGAGCTCATAATAAAAGACAACGCCATTCAGGCGCTGTCTATGCTGTAAAGTTTTTCCACGGATAAATACTACGCCGCATTGAGCCGTTTACAATAATGATATGATACCCCCAAGTAGGTCCCAGAAGCCGTAACCTGCTTAGGGGTATTTCTATGTGAAAAAAGCTCAAATCGGACGGAATATTACTTTGATCAATTCCTCTATAATTCCAT
>DCHJ01000062.1:0-33931 GCA_002314805.1 Lachnospiraceae bacterium UBA1755
CTGTATGGCCTTCCTGCCATAAGAACTCTCTCGAACGCAGGAACGGACGGGTTTCCTTTTCCCAACGGACGACCGAGCACCACTGGTTATAGACACGCGGAAGATCACGATAGGACTGGATATCTTTTGAATAGAAATCACAGAAAACGGTTTCGGACGTCGGTCGGATGCAGCAACGCTCCGGGAGCGGCTGGCCGCCTCCCATCGTAACCCAAGCAACTTCCGGCGCGAAGCCTTCGACATGCTCCGCTTCCTTCGTCAGAAGAGACTCCGGAATCAGAAGCGGCATATAGACGTTCTGAACGCCCGTCGCTTTGAAACGCTTGTTAAGCTCATCCTGAATGCTTTCCCATAATGCATATCCCGCCGGCTTGATGACCATAAAGCCCTTCACTGCGGCATAATCCATCAGTTCTGCCTTCTTTACGATATCCGTGTACCACTGAGCAAAATCGACGTCTCTCGATGTGATCTGCTCTACAAGTTTCTTGTCTGCCATACTATCCCCTCACTTTAACAGTTCTGCGCGGTCCGTCTTCTCCCACGGAAGCTCGACATCCGTGCGTCCGAAATGACCGTAAGCCGCCGTCTGCTTATAAATCGGCCGGCGTAAATTCAGCATTTTAATAATTCCGGCCGGGCGAAGGTCGAACACCTTCAGCACCCGCTTCGTAATCTCTTCATCCGGAAGGATTCCGGTTCCGAACGTGTTGATCGTTACGGACATCGGATGTGCGACACCGATCGCATAGGCGATCTGAATCTCACAGCGTTTCGCCAATCCTGCCGCGACAACGTTCTTAGCTACATACCGCGCCGCATACGATGCAGAACGGTCCACCTTCGTCGGGTCCTTTCCGGAGAATGCGCCGCCGCCATGACGTGCCATTCCGCCATAGGTGTCGACGATAATCTTCCGTCCGGTCAATCCGGAATCGCCGTGCGGTCCGCCAATGACAAAGCGCCCCGTCGGGTTGATATAGTACTTCGTGTCTGCATCAATCATCTCCTTCGGGAGAACCGGGTCAAACACGTACTTCTGAATATCATTTTTAATCTGCTCGAGCGTGACCTGCTCGTCATGCTGTGTCGAAAGAACGACGGTTCCTAAGCGGACCGGCCGATTATTTTCATCATATTCGACCGTGACCTGCGTTTTTCCGTCCGGGCGGAGATACGGGAGTGTTCCGTCTTTCCGGACCTCAGCCAGTTTTCTCGCCAATTTATGCGCTAATGCGATCGGATACGGCATAAGCTCCGGCGTTTCGTCTGATGCATAGCCGAACATTAAGCCCTGGTCACCGGCGCCGATCGCGTCCAGTTCCTCATCCGTCATCTGGTTCTCTTTGATTTCCAATGCCTTGTCTACGCCCAGCGCGATATCCTCGGACTGTTTGTCGATTGCGGTCAGGACTGCGCAGGTGTCGCCGTCGAAACCGAATTTCGCGCGGTTGTAGCCGATATCATTGACGGTTTCGCGCACGATTTTCTGAATATCGATGTGCGCCTTCGTCGTAATCTCGCCCATTACGAGGACGAGGCCGGTCGTGCAGCTGACTTCACAGGCGACACGGCTGTTCGGATCTTCTGCGAGCAGCGCGTCCAATACGGCGTCTGAAATCTGGTCGCAGATTTTGTCGGGGTGCCCTTCGGTCACCGATTCCGACGTGAATAAAAAGTGGTTGTTCATTGTGCTCCTTCTGCCAAAAACTATTATTGGTATTTGTATATTTTCCAGACCGTATTTCCGATTGATACGGCCGTAGAATCAATTTTTGTCTTCTGCTTCAGAATCGATTAGGGTTTTCTGCCTCAGAATCATTCGTTTCCTTCCGTACGCGAACTTGCCAGATTCGCGAAACGGGTCTGCTCCGGAATCCACGCGAGCTTGATGGTCTTCGTCGGGCCGCTACGCTGTTTCGCGATGATGATTTCCGCTTTTCCGCGGTCCTCAGACTCCGGATTATAATACTCGTCACGATAAATGAACATGACGATATCGGCATCCTGCTCGATGGCGCCGGATTCACGAAGGTCGGCCAGCATCGGGCGGTGGTCCTGACGCCCTTCAGGGCCACGCGAAAGCTGTGACAATGCGATTACGGGCACGCGGAGTTCACGCGCGAGAACCTTCAGATTTCGGGAGATCTCCGAGATTTCCTGCTGACGGCTTTCGCGATTGTTTCCGGACATCAGCTGCAGGTAGTCGACGATAATTACTTTGATGTCGTGCTCCAGCTTCAGCTTCCGGCATTTGCTCCGAAGCTCGGTGATGGTGATTCCTGCGTTATCATTGATATAGAGCGTCGCGCCGGCGATATCAGCAGACGCTTCCACAATCTGGTCCCATTCCATGTCCGAAAGCTTTCCGTTCCGAAGCTTCTGGCTGTCGACATGCGATTCCATCGCGAGCATACGGTTGACGAGCTGCTCGCGGGTCATTTCAAGTTCGAACACGGCCGTCGGCACATGGTTCCGCACCGCAAAATGATGCGCGAGATTCAATGCGAACGCTGTTTTTCCCATAGCAGGACGCGCTGCGATCAGGATCAGATCAGACGGCTGAAGACCGTTCGTCGCTTCATCGAGGTCCGCAAATCCGGTTTCCACGCCGGTCGGCGCGCCGCCATTCCGGGCCGCCTCTTCAATCTTTCCGATTACATTGAGCGTGATTGTTTCAATGTCTTCCGTGTCATTGTCGGTTTTCTTCTCTAAAAGCTGGAAGATCGCTTTCTCCGTGTCTGCCATCAGTTCGGGGGTCTGTTTCTTCCCCATATAGCAGTCATTGATCAAGCCTTCCATCGTCTTTATCATCCGGCGGGTCATCGCTTTTTCGGAAACGATCGTCGCGTATGTACGGATGTTCGCCGCAGTAAAGACAGAATTCAGAAGATCCATCAAAAAGCTGACGCTATAAACCTCCGGCGCGACATCCTTCGTCTTCAAGGCTTCCTGAAGCGTAACGATATCGGTCGGTTTTCCGGCATTATAGAGCTCCAGTATCGTGTCAAAAAGCACACCGTACTGATGCTGATAGAAGTCTTCACCGGTCAGCACCTCTGACGCAGCGCCGATCGCGTCCTGCGAATAGAGCATTGACCCGATAACCGACTGCTCGGCCTCGAGGCTGTTAGGCATCGTTTTTTTGATTAACTCTTCTTCCATGTGTCTTTCCTCATCGGTAATGTGCCGACAGCGGCCTGTCTTTACTCATCGGCAATGTGCTGACAGCGGCCTGTCCTTACTCAGCTTCAACGATTACATTTAAATTTCCGGTCACCTGCGGATGAAGTTTTAACGGAATATCAAACTTTCCGACTTCCTTGATCGCGTCATCGAGGACCAGTTTCTTTTTGTCAACATTGAGATTCAGCTGCTTTTTGCAAGCCTCCGCAATCTCCTTCGTCGAGACGGAGCCAAACGCTCTTCCGTCTTTTCCAACCTTGATCTTCAACGTGATCGACATTCCGGTCAGCTTCGCCGCGAGCTCCTGTGCGTCCGACAGACGCGCCTCCGCAACTTTCTCCTCGTGTTTCTTCTGAAGGCGCAGATCGTTCATCGTCTTCGCGTTTGCTTCTGCCGCCTGCTTTTTCGAAATCAGATTCCGGCCATAGCCATCCTTCACGGTGACGGTATCGCCTTTCTTTCCGACATTCTTCACATCCATCAATAAAATAATATCCATGTTTTTTTCCTCCTGCCGATTTCTTAACTGTGCGAACTAAACGCTTTTCAGCATGTGCTTTCTTTTCATCTGCCTGGGCTTTCGTTTCATCTGCCCGCGCTTTCTTTTCATCTGCCCGTGCTTTCGTTCATCTGCCCGCGCTTATGTTTCTTCCAGCACTGCCTTCAGTTTTCCGATCGCTTCTTCTACGGTGATTCCGTCAAACTGCGCGCCGGCAATGCTCAGGTGTCCGCCGCCGCCCAGTTTCTCTGCGATAATCTGCACATTGATCTCGTCGATCGAACGCGCGCTTAAATAAACTTTATTTTCATATAAGGTAAAGACGAAGCTCGCCTTTACGCCGCGGATTTCGAGAAGCTCGTTCGCCGCCTGCGCCGCCACAACCGTCTGGTTCGGGTTGTTCTGCTCGCTCGGGCATACGCCGATGATATAGTTTTCCTTATAAACTTCCGCAGAACGGATCGTCTCCGCACGGAGCATATAATCTTCCATGCTGTCACGGAAAAGTTTCCGGACGCGTGTGATATCGGCACCGCAGCGGCGAAGGAAGGCTGCCGCTTCAAAGGTACGGACGCCTGCTTTATCTTCAAAGTTGTTCGTATCCATAACGATGCCTGCGTATACGGCATCAGCTTCCTGCGGCCGGAGCTTCAGGCCGTCCGCATAATACTGGACCATTTCCGAAACCATTTCCGACGCGGACGATGCATACGGTTCTACATATGAAAGCAATGCGTTTTCGATCCGCTCGCGGCCCTGGCGGTGATGGTCCATGACCACAACATTCGTCGTCTTTTCAAGGATTTCCGGGCACTGCGTATAGGACGGACGGTTCGTGTCTACAACCACGACCAACGTGTTTTTGTCCACCATCGCAATCGCCTGCTCACGTGAAATAAAGAAATCGGCGTCATATTCCGGATTCGAGCGGAAAGTTTCCATCAAAGATCTCACGGAGCCGACGCTGTCTTCCATAATGATATGGGCTTTCTTGCCCGAATAGCGCGCCGCACAGGAAATGCCGATCGCCGCACCGAGACAGTCGAAATCGCTGATCGGATGGCCCATGATCAGAAGCGTATCCTTGTTTTCAATAATCTCTCGGAGCGCATTCGCTTTGATCCGCGACCGGACGCGGGTGCTCCGCTCGCTGTTCTGCGTCTTTCCGCCGTAGTAATTGACTTCACCGGCATTTTTTAAAACCGCCTGGTCACCGCCGCGGCCGAGTGCCATATCGATGGCCGCCTGCGCATACTCGAAGTTCCGCTCGTAATTCTCGCCGCCCATACCGATGCCCATACTCAAGGTAACCGGCATTTCATTGCCGATGCTGACCGTCTTAATATCTTCCAGGAGGGAGAACTTATCCTCTTCCATCTTCCAGAGCGATTCCTGCTTCATGACGATCAGGTAGCGGTCTTTCTCAAGTCTTTTGGAGAGGCCGCCCATCCGGATGGCATACTGTGCCAGTTTCCGCTCCAGAAGCGCTGACAGAAGCGACCGGCGAACTTCTTCAATGCTGTTCATCGCTTCATCGTAATTATCAAAATAAACGAGACCGAAGACGCTCTTTTCCGCTTCCACCGTCCGTTTATAATTCAAAAGGTCTGTCTCATCTTCGAAGCAGAGGTTGAAAAAGACAAACTCCGCAACATCACAGATTTCCGACAGGTTCTTCGCCAATGACTTGTCTACCGGCGTCGCCGTAACGCAGTAGTTGCGCTCGGAAAACGTCACATGGAACGGATTCCCTTTCGCAAAGTTCGCGTTTTCGAGATGCGGAAAGATTCTCGCCAGCAGTTTTTCATTCGGGTTTTCAGCAAACAACTCTTTAAAGACCGGATTCGACCAGAAAATCTCGCCGTCCGCATTGCAGATGACGAACGGAATCTTCGAGTCTTTCAGCATCTGGTCCTGAACACGCCCGAAGGAAGCGCCGAAATCGACCGTTTTCCGTGTGATATCCTGCCGGCTGAGTCCGTACACCGCCAATGCGATGACGAAATATACGGCTGCGATGCCTAAAACGATCAGTCCCTGTTTCCAGCTGAAGAACAGGATGATCACTCCCGCTAATGCCAGGATGGCGCCCAGCAAAAACGGCCAACGGAAATATGCACGAAGGACAGTTTTCTTTTTGTTTTCCATGTATTCTCCTAATAAATCCGCAGATTACCGCACAATAAGCCAATATGATAGCGTATTATATCACATGCCCCCTTCTATTTCAATGGAAAGTAAAAACTATTGAAATAAGTCCTTGCAATTTCCGAGTCCGCATTGTATAATGCCATTTTGTGATGTAATGTCATTTCCTTGCTCTAGGAAAACTTAGGGCCAGAGACCAAAAGGAGGTAAAAAAGATGAACAAGTATGAATTAGTAGTCGTTCTGAACGGAAGTTTAGAAGATGACGAAAGATCTGCTGCCATGGACAAAGTAAGTTCCTACATCACCCGTTTCGGCGGAACAGTCACGAAGATTGATGACTGGGGAAAAAAGAAACTTGCTTATGAAATCCAGAAGATGAGTGAAGCATTCTACTATATCGTGAATTTCGAGTCACCGCTCGAAGCTCCGGCAGAGATTGAGTCGAATGTTCGTATCATGGAGCAGGTCATCCGCTACCTGATCGTTAAGCAGGAAGCTTGAGAATGCGAGGTATGAATTATGAATAAAGTAATGTTGTGCGGTAGATTAACCAGAGACCCTGAAGTCCGTTATTCGCAGGGCGAACGCCAGATGGCCATTGCGCGTTTTACGTTAGCAGTTGACAGACGTGGACGCGGCCGTAACAGCCAGGACGGCTCCGAACAGACTGCAGACTTTATTCAGTGCGTGTCCTTTGACAGAAATGCAGAATTCGCCGAGAAGTATCTGCGTCAGGGCACCAAAGTTATCGTGACTGGCCGGCTTCAGACCGGATCCTACACGAATAAAGACGGACAGCGCGTCTATACGACCGATGTCATTGTCGAAGAGACGGAATTCGCAGAGTCGAAGAACGCATCTCAGGGTGGCGGTTCTTCCTTCTCCGGCAATTTCGCTCAGAATGAAGCCCGTTCCACTTCTTCGTCCCAGAGACCGGTGGAAGACCTCGGTGATGGCTTCATGAACATTCCGGACGGAGTAGAGGACGACGGACTTCCGTTCAATTAATCAGGAGGGCTGATATGGCATTCAATAGAGCTGATGCAAAGGGCGACGGTGCTTTTAAGAAGCGCCCGCTCCACAGAAAGAAAAAAGTCTGTGCATTCTGCAGCAAGGCAGAAGGTGCTGACGTGATCGATTACAAGGATGTCGCGAAGTTAAAGAAATATATCTCTGAGAGAGGCAAGATTTTACCGAGACGCGTTACCGGTACCTGTGCGATCCATCAGAGAGCTTTAACCACCGCTATCAAGAAATCCCGTCACATCGCTTTATTACCGTTCACGGTTGAATAAAGAGATGAACGGCCGCGCAAGCGGTCAAATAGCAGAGATGCAAAAGAGGCATGACTTCGGTCATGCCTCTTTTTTGTTCGGTTCATCTGCTTCCGCTATATCTTTTTCCTGTTACACGTACTGCGCTAAAAAGCTATGCAGAATATCTAAAAGGAGGTTGTGGTCATATAAATACGACAAAACCTTACTTTCCCGGATGACGCTGACGATCGCTTCGCCTGCCGGCGTCGCTGCGAACAGCATTATCACGATTCCGAGAAGTTCAATGAGATGGAGCGTCATCACGAGGCCAAGCACGAGTCCGAGAATCTTATCGACCTTTTCCATTGCAGGGCCTTTAATCATATTTGCCAGCAGCGCGCCGACGATGAGTGCGATGATGAAGCAGATCAGCGCTACCGCGATAAAGGTGCCGACCTTGATGACGAAATCCGCCACACGGTCTGCCGCTTCTTTGACCATCTCAGTCGGATCAATCTGCAGTCCGCTCAGCGCTTTCATGAGAACTTCCTGCAGTTTTTCCGGAAGATCGGTGTTATTCACAAGGTCTTGGATATTCCCGTCAAGGGCGCCCTTCTCTTCGAGGAACGTCTCCAGTTTCAAACTCAGCTGCTCCGTCCAGTCAGTTTTCTCGTCGACGAGCTTGTAAGCGCTCTGACTTAAAACGATAGCGCCGAGAACGCCGACGATCAATGAAGCGGTCGGGATTACCATCTTTGCAAAGCCTTTTTGATACCCGCGAATCATCATAAATATCGCGAGTACGGCCAGCACCACTATGACAATGATGGAAATCGTGGATGGGCTCATTCAGCTTCCGCCTTTCTAAAATACTTCTCGCCGATCAGCAGATATCCTTCCTCGTCCTTCTTTCCTGCGCCGATTCCGAGGAATCCGCCCTTTTCTGCTTTGACCATCGCTTTCTTAATCAGCCGCTCTATCTCATATTCATAGAAGCCCTGCTTGTCTTCCAGCAGATCATCGCAGAAATCGAGCATGAAGTCTTCCGCGCCCTCCGTCATCCTGGCGTGATTACGGAATGCCGTGAGCCGCGCGAACCTGAAAAGTTCCTGTTCGGTGTACTGCTTTCCTTCAAAAACTGCGGTGAACGATTTCTTTAGTTCCGGAATCTTCTTCAGCATCGTGAGAATATTCGCCCGTGTGTCTGTAAATGCGACGAGAAGCGAGCGGTCATCCTTGCTCAGCACCTCGGAAAACTCCTGGAGCTGCTTCGGCGAAAGCGAAGCTGCCTGCTCGACGATTACCATGTTTCCCACAAAATGGCTGAGTGCCGACCGGATGCTGGCGCTTCCGATCTTTTCCGACGTAATCTTTAAAAGCTTCGACGGGCAATCCGCATTCCGCTCTGAGATCTCCTTCATCTTTTCGCGTGCGCATTGCAATGTAAGGACAGAATTCTTTCCGTAGACCAGGAAATGCCAGATGCCCTTCGTGACGCCGCGGTCATACGGAAGGCCAAAAAGTTTTTCCTCGTCCTTGATCCGCTCTTCCTCGGCTAACATCTCAATCGTTTCTTTCGAAACTTCTGATTCTTTTTCGTCTTCTTCCTCTTCTTCGCCGTCTATTTCAAGTTCATCGAAGAAGTTTTCCGCCGCCGGTTTCACTTCCGAGGCTTCCGCGTTTTCAGACTCGTCCGCCTCGTCATCCTCTTCAGCATCAATAACTTCGTCCGAGTTTCCACCCTCTTCATCAGCTGATTCTTCATCAGATTCGGTGTCGGATTCTTCGTCGGATCCTTCATCAGCTTCGGCGTCGGATCCTTCATCGGATTCGGTGTCGGATTCTTCGTCGGATTCATCGGTTGAATCATCCTCTGATTCATCAGCAAACTCTTCAGCCGAGTCCGCATCAGCTTCAGTATCTGATTCGCAGTTCACATCTTTCTCTTCTGATTCGTCATCAAAGTTGACCGCCGGTGCGATAAACTCATCTTCTGCCGATTTATCTACGTCATCGCTTTCTTCAGCAGAATCATCTTCTTCGGTAAAGTTATCGCTTTCTTCGGCAGAATCATCTTCTTCGGTAAAGTTATCGCTTTCTTCAGCAAACGCATCGGCTTCTTCAGGTTCTTCGTCTGACCGAGCATCCGCTTCCTGATCATCGTTCGAATCAAAATTCAAATAATCAGCCGGTTCTTCTTCGTCATTCGAATTATCATATGTACCGCCGCGAGAATCATTATCCGGTTTAATGGCCTCGATGATCTCGTCAGCTTCGGAATCCTCGTCCTCATCATCCCAAAGGTTGCTGAACGGGTCATCCTCTTCTAAATCTGTATCTTCTTTCTTTTCTTTTACGGCGCTGATGGGCTCGTCATCCATCTCTGACCGGAAGTCGAGATCGACATCATCACGGGCATCTTCTTCACGAGCATCTTCTTCAGACGATTCACACGTGATATCCATACGGCCAAAGCGCTCCGCGCTATCGTCATCGCTATCCTCGGTCTGGCTGAAGCCCTCGAGATCGTCATCCTCGCTGAAGTCCTCGAGGTCGTCGTCATCGTCGTCCTTATCGGCGTCTTCCGCTTCTGCAGATTTCTTGCCGAACAGCCATCCAAAGAACGACTTTTTCTTCGGTTTCTCCGCCGCTTTCTCTTCGGCCGGCTCCAGTTCATCCGCCGCCTCGTCGTCAAAAAGTTCTTCCGAATCCAGCTTTTGGCCGATCTCGTCGTCCTTCTCCGATGAAGCCTTTCCGTTTTCCTGTGCCTTCGTCACCGAGAACACGACATGCTCGTCAGGCGCTGTAATGGTCGCGTCCTCTTCCTCGCGTTCGATTTCCGAGAGGACTGCAGCCTCTGCCTCCTGCAAAAGCTCCGACTTCTTACTCGGAGCAGTAAATCCTTCAAAACTGTATAGGTCGTCCGCCGCGAAAACGCCGCTTTCTTCCACTTCATCAACGGTTGAGTGGACCGAACGCGGACTCAGATAACGGTCCTCGCTAAAGAACCGCTGCACTTCTGTTCTCATTTCGCCGACATCCAGTTCGAATGCCAGATTGGCCGCCGTCGGTTCCACTATCGGGAAAGCCGGCGCGGCATACGAATCGGTTTCTGCCGTTTCTGCGGACGCCGCTTCGGGCGCAATTTCATCTTCCAGCTGGTACGGGAAGTTCAGTTTTTCCGCTTCATACGGTGTTTTTTCTGAGGTCACATTGAGGTCGTCGCTGCTCTGTCCGTCATTTGAATCAGCGTTCTCCTCATAATACGGGTTCTCTTCCGGAGCATTCTCCTCGGAGAAATCGCCTTCAGCTTCCGCATTCTCATCCGGCATTTCGTAAAGGCCGTTATCCGTCCCGTCATTGAATTCTTCCTTATACGGGTCAGTCGGCACCGCATCTTCCGGAACATTCGGCATGCCGGTCAGCTGGTCACGAAGCGCATGCGCTTTATCGAGATATTTTCCCGAATTGAACCACAGGTCAATGTCATCACACACCTGTGCGGCCTCTTCATAGCGGTCGTTCCGCGCATAGAGTTCGGCCAGTTCATACAGCCAGCGGTCGTCGGGCTCTTCCCGCTTATATCTTTCGAGAATCCGGATCAGCTTCGTGTCCGGCGCATTCTCCGCCACGGCAATCCGATATTCCAGAATCAGGCGTGCAGGATCATTCTTGGCAATCTGGCAGAATTCCTGATAATAATCTTTCGCAGCGTCAATGCCGCCGTTCTTCAGCGCCACCTTGCAAAGGCGCTCTAAAAGACCGCGGCTCTTCGGCGTCATCTCGAGGGCCATTACGAGGATATCCTCCGCATCTTCATAGCGGCGGCATTTCTCATAAGCGTCCGCGATATTCTGAAGCCGCCGTGGCTGTTCGACGAGATTCAGGTTCAGCTCGTCAAAAATCGCCACCGCGCCTTCAAAGTCGCGATCGTCCATCAGGTCTTCGCCCTTTTGTACTTTTCGTTCAAACTCATACTTGTCCATAAAGACTCCTGCTTCGATTAGAGTTCTGTACGCCCCTCTAATGCCCGTAACAATGTTACTTCATCGATATATTCCAAATCGCCGCCGACCGGGACGCCGCTGGCGATCCGCGTCACTTTGATGCCGCTCGGTTTGATCAGTTTGCTGATATACATCGCGGTCGTCTCGCCCTCGAGGCTGTTGTTCGTCGCAATGATAACCTCCTGGACATCGCCCTCGAGCCGTTTGATCAGCTCTTTCAGCCGGATGTCCGCGGGGCCGATTCCCATCATGGGCGAAATCGCGCCGTGAAGCACATGGTAGACGCCGTCAAACTTGCCGGTTTTTTCATATGCGGCCAGGTCGCGTGTCGTTTCGACCACCATCACCGTCGTATGGTCGCGCGCCGGATTCGCACAGATTGGGCAGATATCCTGGTCCGTCAATGTGCAGCATTCCCGGCAGTAACGCACGTTTTTGCGTGCGTCGACCAATGCGTCCGCGAGGGAGAGGACATTGTCCTCCGGCATATTAATGATATGGAAGGCCAGACGCTGCGCAGTTTTCGGTCCCACGCCGGGGAGTCCGGAAAGCTGCTCTATCAGCTTCGTGACGCGCGTTCCGTAATAATCCATTTTAGAAGAGTCCTCCGAGGCCTCCGGTCAGTTTCGACATGTTCGCATGGTTTTCCGCATCAATCGCACGGATTACTTCGTTCACCGCTGCCGCAATCATATCTTCCAGCATCTCGACATCATCCGGATCCACTGCCTCCGGGCTGATTTTCACGGATGTGACTTCCTTTTTGCCGTTCATAACGACCGTTACGGCTCCGCCGCCCGCTGTCGCAGTAAATTCCTTCTCTTCGAGGTCCTGCTGCTGTTGCTGCATCTGCTGCTGCATTTTCTGGACCTGCTTCATCATATTGTTCATGTTTCCCGGAATCATTCCGCCCGGGTATCCGCCGTGTTTGCCCATCTTTTCTCCTTATTCCTCTTCTTCAATATCCATTTCAATTCCCGGAATCCGGGGACCGATTACAATCTTCGGTGCCTGTTCGTTGGATGAAAGCAGCCGGATGGAAATCTTAAAATCTTTCCCGTAGCGGTTTCTCAGCATCTCCTTCAATTCATCTATGAGCTTATGGTTTTCCTGCAGCTGATAGTAGAAGTTTTTCTTGAACAGGAACTCGATCGCGTCCTTTTTCGCAGAAACCTGCGCCTCCCGGAAAATCGACCGGATCAACCCCTGCTGGCCGGAAATGAGGCTCGCCCAGTCTTTCGACAATTGCGCATAATCGTCGTAAACTGCGGGGTCCACTTCGATCGTCTCCTGCGGGAGCATTGACACGCCTCCGGCATTTGGAGCCGCCTTCGAGGCCGTCGGAACTGCTTTCCCGGAACCGATCATCTCCTCGAGATAACGCACGCGGTCCAGAATACTTTCATAATCGTCTTCTGTCTCAGGGCGCATCATCTTAATGACGGTGACCTCGAGAAGCACGCGCTTCGAAGCCGAATAGCGCATCTGGTTCGAAAGTTCGCTTAAAAGGCGGATGTAGCGCATAATCTGATCAATGTCAGAGCGCATGGCCTCTTCGCGCATCACTTCGAGATTCGCTTTCGAGATGCCGAGGACTTCTTCACCGGGATTCTCCGTCTGAATAAGCATCACATTCCGAAGATACCAGATAAAATCGAGCACAAACTGGCCAATGTCCCGGCCGGCCGAAAGCATCTCGTCAATGAGCGCCATGCAGCCCGGGATATCGCTGTCCATCACGCCGTTTAGGAATCGCGCATAGAGGGACTGGTCAACTGCGCCGAGGACGTCAAGCACACGCTCGTAAGTCAGCTTCTCGCCATAATAATACGAAACACATTGTTCTAAAATGGACAGTCCGTCTCGTGACGATCCGTCTGCGGAACGCGCAATATAAGTGATGGCGGAATCTTCCGCTTCAATATTTTCTGCTTCAAGGATGGAACGGATCTGCTTCTCCAGTTCGCTAAGCGGAAGGCGTTTAAAATCGTAGCGCTGGCACCGCGACAGGACGGTGACCGGAATCTTCTGGACTTCGGTAGTCGCCAGAACAAAAATCACGTATTCCGGCGGCTCTTCCAGCGTTTTCAGAAGCGCATTGAACGCGCCGGGAGAAAGCATATGGACTTCGTCGATAATATAGACGCGGTATTTTCCTTCGGTCGGCTTATATTTGACTTCCTCGCGGATCTGGCGGATGTTTTCCACGCCGTTGTTCGATGCGGCATCGATTTCCACCACATTGACGGAAGCGCCGGAAAGGACAGACTTACAGGTCGGGCACTCATTACACGGGCTGCCGTCGACCGGATGCTCGCAGTTCACGGCTCGGGCGAAGATCTTCGCAATCGTCGTTTTACCGGTTCCGCGGGTGCCGCAGAAGAGATACGCATGTCCGATACGGTCACTCTTTATTTGGTTTTTCAGCGTCCGCACTATGGCTTCCTGTCCGAAGACCTCTTCAAACTTTTTCGGCCGCCATTTCCGGTAAAGGGCTGTATAAGCCATCCGTTCTGCTCCTTCCCAAACCTATGGTATAAATGCACATTATAACCCACAATATTTGGATTATATTATATAACAAAAAAAGCCGTGTGACAAGGCATTTTGTCTACGGCTTTTCTGTAAAAAATTCAATTATTTTGTGGGTTTTCTGAGTTATTCGATCGCGTCCGCAAGCAGATAGGCGACTTTGTTGATGGTCTGAGAGCCGGCCACCAGCACGAGATCGCCGGGCTCGACATTCTTCTTCAAATAATCGACGATATCGTCAAACTCATGGATGACAATGCTCGGGATTCCGAACTTCTCTTCCACTTTCGCGGCGACATCCTTCGAATAGATGTTCCACTGGTTCGACTCGCGGTCCGAGTAAATCTCGTCGAGGATGACGCGATCCGCGCCTTCAAACGCATCGACGAACTCGTTAAAGAAATAATAGACGCGCGAATAAGTGTGCGCCTGGAAAACGACCCACAGCTTCTTATAGGGGAGCTTGCGGCAGCAGTCCACCGTCACCTTCAGTTCCGTCGGATGATGCGCATAGTCTTCGATGATCGTGATATCATTTTTCCGCGCCACCACCTGGAACCGGCGGTTCGCGCCACGGAAGCCGTCAAGCGTCTTTTCCACCACATCGCGGTGAATGCCGTAATAGAGGGCTACGCCGATCGCCGCCAATGCGTTCAGCACATTGTGCTGTCCGGGCACGCCAAGCGTAAAATGATCAAAATAGGCGCCTTTATAGAGAACGTCGAAACTCGCGCATCCGGATTCTGAATAAACAACGTTCGCTGCCTGAAGATCATTGCCGGCATTCAGACCGAAGCTTAACAGATGGCAGGTCAGCCCTTCCGTCACATCAAGCACGTCCCGCGAATCTCCCCAATAGATGAGGATCCCGCTGTCCGGAATAATCGCTGCGAATTTATGGAACGATTCTTTAATCTGCGGAAGTCCGCCCTTAAAGTAATCGAGATGGTCCTCTTCAATGTTCGTAATAATGCCGACATTATGCGTCGTGCGTAAGAAAGAGTCGACATATTCGCACGATTCTATGACGAGGTGCTCGCCGTCAGACCATGCATGCCGGTCGCCCGTCGAAACACAGGGGCGGCGGCCGTCATTCGTGAGAAGCTCCGCTACCATGGCGGAAGTGGTCGTCTTTCCGTGCGTACCGGAAATACCGGTCGTTTCCGGATAGATGTGAGAAAGGAAGCCGAGATAGGTCGCGCGCTCCGCAAGCGGCAGGTTCAGTTCCTTCGCGCGGATCATTTCAGGATTCTCTGCGCGGATTGCTGCCGTGTAAACGACTAAATCGATCGAATCCGAAAGATTTTCCGCCTTCTGGCCGATATAAACGGTCGCGCCGAGCGCCCGAAGATTCTCCGCGTATTGCGAATCCTTCATGTCGGAGCCTTCGACCGTAAAGCCCTGCATGACTGCCATCTCTGCCAGACCATGCATGCTGCTGCCGCCGATTCCGATAAAGTAAATTTTTCGGATTTCCTTCCCGAACTGCTTTAGCAGCTCGCCTTTCATGTCCATAAGACAGGCTCCTTTATCCGTTCCCCGCGGAATTCTCCGCTGGGGTAATGAGCATAATAATACCACGCGCCTTCCTTCGAACTACAGGTTAAACGTTACTCCGCAGTTAGCTGCTCCCGGGCAGCCTTATGTCACATAAAAAGGTCTGCTTAGTGCTGCTCCGTTCCCGGCCTGACACGGTTCACAGGATTCTATTGCATAAGACCCGGGCATCAACGCCACTTGCAGAAGGCAGCTTCACACCTGCGGCCCTCCGGTCGGCATCACCCCTGCTAAGCGGAATGCAGGTACAGGGCACCGCTAACGCCCCGGCTGCGCGGTAAGAATCATTATACAAAGTCCGTTCCTATTTGTCAATTTGTTCCAGCACCTCCGCTCATCGCCCGCCTAATGCCTCCACCTGTCGGACCTCCGCTTTGATCTCCATATTTTGAAGCAAAAACCCATCCGGGTTTCCTTCTGTTCTCTGGAGAACGAGGCGCGCCGTTTTTCGCCCGGTTACAGCTTCCAATTCCCCTTCCCCCTCGGAAAATACTGCGCGGAATCCCTCCGGTACATTTTCTGCGTATAGGCGGTAGTATATCGGCACCTCCGAATGATTGACCACGTCGAACCGATAAACGACCATATCATCAGGATCGTTCAGGTCCAATACCGCGTTGTCGGAAACAGGAACCGGCGTCGTGATCTCAACGTCAAATGCCGCCACGCGCGCAGAATCTGCCCCCTCGCTCTTCGTCCGATAAGCGCCATAGGTTTCGGCTTCCGGAATCAGAAGAAGGCAAAAAATCAGCAGAAAACCGGAAAGAAGCAGCGGGTGCGGTGCCGCTGCGCGAGAATATCGTTCTTTCTGACGCCTTTTTCTGTTCATCTTATACCTCATTCCTTCTCTCCGAAAGTAATTCTTTCTCCGTTCTTCTACGCAAGAAGCTCTATCGTTTTTTCTTCTCTCGAAGACTGAACCGTCCCTTCAGTTCCTCCTCGCAAAGAATAATCAGTTCATAAACCTTTTTCGAAACAGTTATCCCCCGTCATTTCCCGTTGTGAATGCGGAGCGTGCGGCCACGGCGCACGCTCCGTGTACATTTAGGGAGAATTTAAAGGGAGATTATTCGTTTAACTGAACGGCTTCGATGGTGATGGAAAGGGAACATTCTGCGAGGGCATCGGCATTGCCCATCGCGGTATCCGCTTCATCCTGGGCCTTCATGCCATCCTCGTCAAGTTCTGTAGAATCGCCTTCAAACGCCCATTTCCAGGAGATGGTATGGACGTCGTCATCCTTCGTGAAAGCGTCTGGGAGCGAGCCCGCCTCATAGACCTTCGTGCCGAGCGCATCGCCTGCTAACGCCTTGATGGCGGCTACCATCCCATCCCATGTTCCATAATCGCCGTCGTCCAGTTTGAACTGGATCGAGGGGTTATTCTTTATGGAATCGTCGCAGCTGTCGGTCACGCTCACCGTGAAGGTGTAATCGACTTCCGGCGCATTGCTGTCCGTCTCGTCATACGCGAAGCTGAATGTCGCGCTTCCTTCGGTTCCGGGCGCGATCACATCCGCCTCATCGGCCGATTCGACATCGCCGTATTCATTTGTAAAAAGACCGGTAAGGTCAAGCGTGTTCGTGCTCTGGAATCCCCAGTAAGCTGTACGCGCGCCGTCAGAGGAACCTGCTTTCGTCGTATACTTCGCAAAGGTTCCGCCGATCAGGCAGGTTGTAAGAAGCGTCAGTACAGCGACAGCCGCTGCTGACCGTAACGTAATGATTTTTTTCATAAATACCTCCAGTAAAAAAATCTATATCAGGCTGCATCGTGGCCTGCAGTTCCTGTCAGAAAAGGACCGCTGTCTGTGAGAACAGCTTTGTCCGCGGGCGTGTATTGATCAATGAATCGCCGCCGAAACATACTCGGTCGCAATCCCTTTCTCGGCGAGAAGCTTCTTTACCTGTTTCTCGTAGAGATGCCGCCGGATCAGTTCATATCCGATAAAAACAAGCGACGGAATCACGATACAGAATAAGATTCCGGGGCCGGTCCGCAGAAACAGCGCCGCCTGGCCGGCGAACGGAATGGTAAGCTTGTATACGCCGACGATATTGCTTGCGGGAACGGCGACTTCGTCTGCCGTATTGTTCCCATCGCCCTTCGTCCGGAAGGAAAGTTCGCCTTCCTCGTCTTCCCGAATCTCCACTACCCGGTGCGTGATAATGCTCGTATTTTTCGCCTTTAACGGGTCAAAGAATGAAATCACGTCACCGACCTCTATCTCTTCCGCCGGCGTCTTCCGTGAAACAATCATGTCACCCGAGCTGATCGTCGGCGTCATAGAGTCGGTCACGACGATCATCGGCGTCACGCCGAAGAGATCCGGCACGCGGTCGGGATCCGTATAGCTTTGCACAATCATCACGATATTGACGACCAGCACCGGCGTCAAAAGCGCAAGTAATACAATGCCTACAATGCTTAACGCCTTGTGGGCCCAATGCTTCTTCTCTTTTTTCATGTTTTCCCTTTCTGCCGGAATTCCGGCGTTCTGTGGCTCCCAAGGGCATAAACGCCCCTGGGGAGCTGTTTTCTTTTCTGCTTGGAAATGATGAGATAGGTCGATCCGCCCGCTGGAAACGGGCAGGAAAGGATAGGGGAGTCTTGGCGGAGACTCAATGGTTAATATGAAATTTTCTGCCGCGCCGCCAGCCGTCGGCAGGATGCCCGAAGTCGCCCAAGCATCAAAAAGTCCCGGCGCGCAATGCCGCCAGGACCCCTGAAACACTATAATTCCCCAAAAAAGGGCGCAAAAAAATAGCGGGAGGGGGATTTGAACCCTCGACACTGCGGGTATGAACCGCATGCTCTAGCCAACTGAGCTATCCCGCCAAAGGCTTGCTTTCGCAAAGCTTTTTCATATTAGCATAGTTTCAAAACGCTGTCAACAGCTTTCCGGCCGCTTTTTCAGTTTTCCGTTCATCCTTTAGCGGACGGCCTTCACCAGAGGGCCTTCACCGAATGAACTCTTCTGAAATAATCCGCGGGTTCATTGCCGCAGCATCTGCGAACACCTGTAAAAAACCGCGCTCAAACGGCTGTCCGGACGTCCGGTAAAGAATATAGGTTTCTTCGCTCCGCTCCGTCAGGCAGTCAAACAGCGCATCCAGATTCATCCCGTAAAAGTCGGGAAAGTTCATCTGCCCCTTTAAAAACGCGTGCACCTCACGCGGGTTCTGAAACATACGAAAATCCACATATACAGCCCTCATCCTGTCCCCCTTGTCTGTCAATACAGCTGCTCAAATGTCTCGTAATGATCTTCCGTATAGAAAATCAGTCCGTCATTCGAATAAATGATCCGCTTCGCGTTCCGGTAACCGCCGTCGAAGTCAATGTCACACTCATAGTATTTCCGGCCGCTCTTCTTCGGAAGAAGCCCCTCATAGTTTCCGAAATAGCTCCCGCCGATCGATTTCCCCGGTGCCACCTTCCATAGGTTTCCTTTCGACGAAACCCACCCGAGATCCTCCGCATCCTCTTTCGAAATATAATTCGGCGGCAGGCATCCATAGGTATGGATATACAATGCGACATGCTCCTTATCCGAGTATTCGCCGTCCTTTTCCACGGTAAGCCCCGGCTTCGTCGGTTCATCCGTCGGTTTCACCGTCGGCTTCTCGGTAGAACTCTCCGTCGCTTCTTCTGTCCGCTCCGAGGAAGAAATCTCCGTCGCTTCTCCGGTCGGATCGCCGGTCGTCTCATCCGAAGAGGTCTCTATGGTTTCTTTATCTGTCTCGGCCTCTGTCCCGTCTGTCAGCGATTCGTCCGTCCCGTGTTCGGAAAACGCGACTGTCTCCGTCGCGCTCTCGGTCGGGTCCGTCGGAAGCTTCCCGTTATTCTTAATAAACGTGACGAGGAGAACGCCTAAAATCACGACGATCGCGATCGCCGATAAAATCTTCTTCAGATCAAATTTATTTCCGGTCTTCGCAGTCTCTGTTTTCGAGCTTCCGCTTTTTCCGGTCTTCGTTCCTGTAGTCTTCCGGTTTTCCGATGTTTTCTTCGTGCTCACAATATTATCCTTTTTCGTTATTGCCTATTAATTTCCCGGTGATATATCCGCCGCCCTCTCAGGCGCCGGGCGCCGTCTACTGTTCGATATCTTCCGCTTTCTCAGTGACATAACACTCTGCCGTCTGCGGTTCTTCCGCTTTCTTACAGGCGGAAAGATCGAGCGGCGATTCATAGATTTTCGCTTTCTTCAGCGCCAGAATCAGAAGCGGAATCACTGCCGCATAAACGACAGCTTTTATCGCGCCGACCGCGAACTTTAAAAGAAGCGACGGCAGCACGACCGCATACGGATAACTTTTGAGCCAGCTGTCGACATAGAGCGCTCCCGTATTCAGAAGCGTAATGAGGAATGCATTCAGCGCCAGCATGATTCCGAGTGAAACCGGCTTAAACGTAAATTTCACGCGTTTCGCGAAAAAGCCAACCATCAGGCCGCTTACCACGTACGGAAGAATCCAGAGCGGCGTAGAGGCCTCAATGCCCCACCGGAGCATCTGGTACAGAAATGTGCCGATGCCGCCGATCAGCGCGCCGTCCAGCGGGCCGAAGAGCATTGCGCCGATGATAATCGGCAGATTCTCAAACGAGAACTTGAAAACGTGCGCGTCGATCGAGATATAACCGAGTGCCGCGCACATCGCGGCGAGCATTGCGTCAATCGCCAACCGTTTTGCTTTCATCCTTCTTACTCCTCCGAAGCTTCGCGAAAAAACTGCTCATCATTTTTCCGCATTCTTCCCCCAGCACGCCGCTCACCAGCTCCGCCTGATGATTAAACCGTGAGTCATTTAACAGATTCTGGACCGAGCCCGCGCAGCCCGCTTTCGGGTTCATTGCGCCGATCACGACCCGGTCAATGCGCGACTGGAGTAAAGCTCCTGCGCACATCGGGCACGGCTCCAGCGTCACGTACATCGTGCAGCCCTCGAGCCGCCAGTCTCCAAGCACCTTCGCCGCTTTCCGGATCGCCATAATCTCAGCGTGCGCCAGCGTCGACTTGTCCGTATTCCGCCGGTTATATCCGCGCGCGATTACCTGCGGCGGATTAATCGGGTTTCCGCTGTAATCCTTCGTCCGGACGATGATGCACCCGATCGGCGTCTCTTCGATTTTCTCAGCCTTCCGCGCCTGCAGAAGCGCCATTCTCATATACCGTTCATCCGCTGTCATAGTCCGTCCCTGCCTCTCAGCTGTTTCCCCGGATCTCGCCTAATTTATCTGAAAGCGCGGCAAACTCCTGTAAGCTCAGTGTTTCCCCGCGCACCGCTTCTCCCTTTCCGAGAGAGGCGATCGCTTCCTGAATCTCTTCCGGTGTAAAGCACACATCCTGCGCGTTCCGTAAGCCGTTATATAAGGTTTTCCGCCGCTGCACGAAGCTCGCGCGGATCAGTGTAAACATCAGCTTTTCGTCTTTCACCGAAACCGGCGGTGTCGGATATTTCCGAAGCCGGATCACGGCAGAGCCGACATCCGGGCGCGGCATGAAGCAGTTCTGCGGAACATTTGCCACAAGATAAGGGTCCGCATAGTACTGTACTGCAAGGCTCAAAGCACCGTAATCCTTAGTCCCGGGCCCCGCCTTCATACGGTCTGCAACCTCCTTCTGTACCATTACCGTGATGGAATCAAGAGGCACCCCGGCCTCAAAAATACCCATGATAATGGGTGTGGTAATGTAGTAGGGCAGATTTGCGACGACCTTGTTGATGCCCAGCTTGCTTATATCAAGCTTGAGCACGTCAGCATTGATGACTTCAATATTATCATAATCCTTAAGCACATCTTTAAGAATGGGGATAAGGTTATTATCTATTTCGACCGCAATGACCTTTCCTGCTTTCTTTGCGACAGCTTTCGTAATGGTACCTATGCCGGGGCCTATCTCAAGCACCACATCATCACTGCAGATCTCTGCCGCATTGACGATCTTGTTCAGTACATGCTCGTCGATCAGGAAGTTCTGTCCGAACTTCTTCTGAAAGGCGAATTCGTACCTGCGTATTATTTCTATGGTCTCCTGAGTTATGGTCATACTGCTAATCTGGGATATACCTCTTTTGCGTTGTGATATGTGATGTCGATCACTTCTTCAGCTGTCAGTCCCTTTATCTGTCCTATGGCCTCAGCCACGTATACCAGATTGCGGGAATCATTTCTCTCTCCGCGGTGCGGTACAGGGGGCAGATATGGGCTGTCTGTCTCCAGCACGATCGCTTCCATCGGAAGACCGGCCACCACTTCCTTCACCACTCTTGCATTCTTGTATGTGCATGTCCCGCCTATACCGAAATGAAAGCCCAGCTTAAGGTAATCCCTTGCCATTTCCGCACTGTAGCTGTAGCAATGGACTATACCGCCGTTTACTCCCGCATTTTCCTGCTTTACGATATCATAGGTATCCTTCGCGGCTTCGCGGGAATGGATATTGACCGGCAGTCCCGCTTCCTTTGCAAGTGCGATCTGTCTGATGAACCATTTCTGCTGCACCTCTGCGGGCTGAACCATCCAGTGATAGTCAAGTCCTATCTCGCCAATCGCAACTACCTTCTCATTATTTGCCATCCCGAGGAGTCTGCTCATCCCGGCTTCGTCCAGATCCCCCACCTCATCCGGGTGTACACCTATTGAAGCATATATATGAGGATACTTCTGCGATAAATCAAAGGCCGTAAGTGCGGAGTCAAAGGTGGCTCCTACATTTACGGCAATTATGTCTTTGTTATACAATTCTGCGATGACATGCTCCCGGTCTGCGTCGAAAGCATGATCATCGTAGTGTGCATGTGTATCAATTATCATTAAATCCCTCTCAGCAGCTTTTATCCTGAGTCTGCGGCCCCCCATCAGAACAACATCCTGCGACTCCGGTAAAATCTGTATCAGCTGATCTCGCTGCCGGCCTTGACTGCCTTCTCAGGAGCCATCAGGACAACATTGCCCTCATCATCCTCTGCACACAGGAGCATGCCTTCCGACATCGTGCCCGCGATCTCACGCGGTGCCAGATTGGTAAGCACCATAACATGCTTTCCTACCATCTCCTCAGGCTTGTACCACTGCTTGATGCCGCTGAGGATAGTGCGTACCTGTGAACCGACTCTGACCTGTGACCTGAGGAGCTTCTTTGACTTGGGAACTTCCTCGCAGGCTTCAATAACTCCGACCTGCAGCTGAAGCTTTGCGAAGTCATCGTAGGTAACGATGTCCTTGGCTTCTGCATCCACGAACTCACTCCTGCCGTCTGCGGCTGCTTCTTTCGATGCTGCCGGATCAGCTGCAGCTGCTTCTGCCCTCTGTGCGGCCTGAAGCTTCTCAACTTCTGCCATGATATCCTCGGGCTTTAATCTTGCAAAGAGGATAGCCGGTTTCTCAGCCACCCTGGTGCCTGACTTATAGCTGCCCCACTTGACCATCTGCTCCAGATCAAGCTTCTCTGCATTGAGCTCCGCCAGGATCCTGCCGCTTGTCTCAGGCATGAAGCTGTAAAGAAGTGATGCACCGATAGTTATGGCCTCGCAGAGATTGTACAGAACGGTCTGAAGCCTCTCACGGTTGGCGCCGTCCTTTGCAAGCTCCCACGGGCATGTCTCATCAATATATTTATTGCTGCGGCGGAAGATAGACCATACCTCAGATATCGCATCAGCAACACGAAGCTCATCCATCTTTGCCGAACAGCGCTCCGCAGCCATGAGCACCGTGTTCTTAAGATCCTCATCTGCCTCGCGGTGTCCGGGGCCTCCGTCATCATCTGAATCCGTCACTATGCCTTCAAAGTATTTATTGCTCATAGCAATCGTCCTTGATACAAGATTGCCAAGTATATTTGCCAGATCCGAATTGAACCTTTCGATCATGAGATCCCAGCTGATCACACCGTCATTGTCAAACGGCATCTCGTGAAGCACGAAATAACGTACGGCATCTACTCCGAATATCCTTACAAGGTCATCGGCATAAAGTACATTACCCTTGGACTTGCTCATCTTTCCGTCACCCTGAAGCAGCCACGGATGTCCGAACACCTGCTTCGGAAGCGGAAGATCCAGCGACATAAGGAAGATAGGCCAGTAAATCGTATGGAATCTGATAATATCCTTGCCGATAAGGTGCAGGTCTGCCGGCCAGTACTTATCCCAGAGTCCCATTCCGTCCTTCGGGTCTGCCGGCGCGCATGTCATGCTTGCCGCATATGCGGCACCGTCTTCTGTCATCGTACCATCTGCATTGTAGCCAAGACCGGTGATGTAGTTTGAAAGAGCATCAAGCCATACATAAACCACATGCTTATCATCGAAATCTACGGGGATACCCCATTTGAAGCTTGTACGCGAAACACAGAGATCCTGAAGTCCCGGAAGAAGGAAGTTGTTCATCATCTCGTTCTTGCGGGATACAGGCTGTATAAACTCCGGGTGTGTATTGATATGCTCAATGAGACGGTCTGCATACTTGCTCATCCTGAAGAAATATGCTTCCTCCCTTGCAGGCTTGCAGGGACGTCCGCAGTCAGGACATTTACCGTCCACAAGCTGAGACTCTGTAAAAAAGCTCTCACACGGTGTGCAGTACATGCCTTCATAATATCCCTTATAGATGTCGCCCTTATCGTACATCTTCCTGAAGATCTTCTGTATCTGCTTCTCATGATAAGGATCTGTGGTCCTGATGAACTTGTCATAAGAAGTGTTCATAAGATCCCAGATATCCTTGATCTGTCCTGCCACACCGTCCACAAAATCCTTGGGCGTCCTGCCTGCGGCTGCCGCCTTCTCTTCGATCTTCTGACCGTGCTCATCCGTACCGGTCATGAAGCGGACATCATAGCCCTGCTCGCGTCTGAATCTTGCGATCGCATCTGCCAGCACTATCTCGTAAGTGTTGCCGATATGCGGCTTGCCTGATGTATAGGCTATAGCCGTAGTAATATAATATGGTTTTCCTTTGCAATTGTCACACATTGTCTCTCTCCTTTGTACCGGTCCGCACTGCACTGCAGCCCCATTAATTCACGCCGGGACCACCCTGTGATAAAGCTCCGTCGTCGGCACCGCCGGCATAGGTGTCATCAACGTTCTCATAGTCTGCATTATAACCCGAAGTAAGGATCTCCTTCCCGTTAATAAGAACTGTGATCTGTACGGGGATCTCCAGATTCTCTGCGAAGGTATTGATGATCGCCTGAGCCTCACGCGGGGTAAGTGAATCCACTCCGCTGTATTCGAGTATTCCCTTGTCAGGATCGAACTCAGTGACCTGAGCTGCTTCGGGAAGTACACCGTGAGCCTTAAGCTTCTGTGAGAGCTCCCAGTCATCGAGCTCCGGCACATCCTCCATGTCCTTCACGATCCCTTTTGTTCCATCAGCAGGATAATATACAGAAACAACCACTACCTCGGGAGCATCCGCATCCGGAAGCTTTTCATTGCTTCCCTCTGCCTCCTCGGCCTGTATCTGCTCCAGCTTTTCTGCCTGAGCCCGCTGCTGCTTTGCTATCTCCGACTCGTGCTCGGAGCATCCGGTCACTGCCATGGCCGCTATTATCGATACTACAATTACTGCAAGCAATTTCTTCATTTCTTTATGTCTCCTTTTTCAGGGTATTTTCACCCTGCAATATTATACTGTATTAAGTGATTTAAGTCCACATAAGCAATCCTTCTCAGGTACATGCAGCCTGCCGTCCGCAGGCCGTCCCGCACTTCCGGTATCTGCCGGCCGCAGCCTTACTCTGTGAGTATCGGATTGTATTTCATCTCGTATTCCGAAGAGGTCGGCTCCATATGGCCGGGCAGTATGTCCACGTGTCCCTCGTCCTTAAGCCTTGCAAAGAGCCTGTTAACAATGGAATCCTTCAGCTGCGCGTGATCCCCGCTCTCAAAATCCGTGCGCCCGTAGGAACCTCTGAAAAGTGTATCTCCCGTAAACATCACCTTTTCGCCCGGGATATAGTAGCAGACTCCGCCACCGGTATGCCCCGGCGTTGCGATGACCTCGATGTTCACACCCGCAATTCCAAGCAGCTCTCCGTCACTGACAGGGATAAAATCGGTTACAGCCTGCTTGGTAAACTCCCTGATGACTATGCCTCTGCCGGGATGGCGCATGATGTCTTCATCTGCCGGATGTGCATAGACCCGGATGTCCGGATAATGCCTTCGCAGCTCGTTGACTGCCATCAGGTGATCGAAATGTCCGTGTGTCAGAAGTATGGCTGCGGGTGCGCATCCCCCAAGTGCCTCGATAATGGAGGGTGCATCCGATGCGGGATCGACTATGAAGCAGCCCGCCGGTCCATCGTCATCCGGAGCGGATGGATCCGTTCCCGGTGCTGCCCTGTCTGTACCGGCAGATGGCTCAGTGCCCGGACCGGGGGACCGCATGCCGCGGGCCGTACAGATATATGTGTTGGTACTGATCGGTCCCAGCACCATAGTCCTGATATCAAGCTTTTGCATTGTACTCCTTATAGATGTCGCGTTTTCCAACTCCGCGGTCTGCCGCGGCCTTTTTCATTGCATCCATCTTGTCCATTCCTTCAGATATATACATATCCACATGCTCGGTGACGGTCATCTCTTCCCATCTGCGCCGGGCATCGGCAATAAGCTCGTCCTTTGACCGGCCTTCTATGACCAGTACATATTCGCCCCTGGGCTCTGATGCCTCGCAGGAAGCTATTGCGCCTCCGATGGTAGTGAGCACTGCCTCTTCGTGGATCTTTGTCAGCTCCCTGACCAGACTTATGCGCCTGCCTGCACCCAGATATTCCCCGAGCAGCTTCAGGGTCCTCAGCAGCCGGTGGGGTGCCTCGTACATTATGATGGTGCGGGTCTCGTCCTTAATGGCTCCGAGTCGCTCTTCACGGGCTTTCCTGTCTGTGGGGAGGAAGCCTTCAAACACGAAGCGTCCGGTTGGCAGTCCGCTGATTGCCAGAGCGCTGACTGCCGCGCAGGGACCCGGCACTATGGATATGCCAATGCCTGCTTCAGCGGCCATCCGCACCAGGTCTTCGCCCGGATCGGAGATCGCCGGCATGCCCGCATCTGTGATCAGTGCCACATCTGTCCCTCCCAGCATCACGTCTACAAGCTCATGTGCCTTCTCTATGCGATTGTACTCATGGTAGCTTGTCAGCGGCACCCTGATGCCGAAATGATTGAGCAGCCTGATGGAGTTGCGGGTGTCCTCAGCTGCGATGAGTCCTGCGCTCTTTAATGTCTCCACTGCTCTGGGGCTCATGTCGCCCAGGTTGCCTATGGGGGTTGCTACCAGGTATAACTTACCCATTTACAGATCATCCCTTTTGTTTGTTGTGAGGTGTCTGAGTACACCTCCTGAAAATGTCAGTGTATATGCATACAGCCAATGTGTATGACGGCAGCACGTACATACGATGCCAATGTGTCTGTGCAGTCTGAAGGTCTGAAGGTCTGAAGCATCATGAGCTTCAGACTCCCGAACTCTGTGCCGTCCGCTGCATCTATTGATATATGATGATGGGCTTCTCCACTTTCAGGAAAGCTCCTTCATTCTTATGTGCTTCGATGAGGACCATGCTGGCGTTGTCTCCGTGGCGGGGATGCACCATCTGCATACGCTTGGGCTCCAGTCTGTGTGAACGGAGGCATTCAAATATCTCAGCCAGTCTGTGCGGTCTGTGTATCATATAGAATCTTCCTCCGGTCCTGAGTGTCTGCCCTGCTCCGGCAGCAATATCATCCAGGGTGCATAGTATCTCATGTCTTGCGATCGCCAGGCTCTCGTTGGAATTGATGAGCCCTTTGGCATCATTCATATACGGCGGATTGCAGGTCACCACATTGGCGGATTCATAGCCGAATATTCCGGCCGCATTCTTCACATCTCCGCATATGATCCTGACCTGACTGCCAAGTCCGTTCATAGCCACGCTCCTGCGTGCCATATCTGCCATGTCCTCCTGTATCTCCAGTCCGTAGTAGATACCTGCCCCGGGACATTTGCTGGTAAGCAGGATCGGGATGACCCCGGTACCTGTACCGAAATCTATCATTGTCTCCCCGGGCCTGACTCTGGCGAAGTCACTCAGCAGTACCGCATCGATACCAAAGCAGAACTTATCAGGATTCTGCAGGATTTTTAGGCCGTCTCTTTCTAAATCGTCTATACGCTCCATTTTGCTTCTTTTCTGTACCCTCGCCGCCGCTCTGAGACTGCTGAGACTGCGGCTGCTGATGCTGCTGCGGTTTTACGGGATCATTATGTTTCTGAATACTTACACCGGCTGCAATACTGCCTCCGCCGCCTTCTCCGCTCTTCTGGTTCCGACGATGATGTCTGCGATGCCGCTTCTCTCCCTGTGCTTCCTCTGACGGATTCCTATTCGCATCACCGGAGACTGATCCGTCCCTGTCAGTGCAGGTCATGTCTGTATTACTTACTCCGGCTCTGTCTGCACGGTTTCTGTCAAAACTGTTTCTGCCTGCAGCCTGACTGTCTGACCAATTTCTTTCATTGCTCCTGTTTTCACGCCTGAGGTTTTCAGGATCACTGTTCTGATACGACCCGCCGTTTTCTCCGGAATCAGATCCCATGCCCGGTGCAGAGCCTGTATCAGGCTTTTTCCTGCGGCGACGGCGGCGGCGTTTCTTCTCGCCCATCACATTGGCATCTGCCTCATCAGTATCTCTTTCTTCGAGCACATCCTCTGCCTCCGCACGTGCAAGTGCCCTGAGTGCCGGATCAGTCTCGCTGTCAGCTTCCGCAACGAGTTCTGACGCGTCATAATCAAAGGCTTCCTCCACCGGCTTTGCAGACCTGCACTCGCATGGTCTGGGCTTGCGCCGCGGTGTGAACTGGAGATCAGCTGCAGCAAATTCCTCCATCTCACGGTTGCCCTGCGCATCGGTAAAGAGTACTCTGACTCTTTCCCTCAGTACATTGACTGTCTCGGCTATTCCCTCTCTGCCGTCAGGGGTGATGACTTTGCCGCCATCCTTGGGAAGCCTTGTATTGAGATCCTCATAGGTATCGGCTTCGTTTTTGAGGCAGCACATGAGCCTGCCGCAGACTCCGCTTATCTTCTGAGGATTAAGGCTCAGATTCTGCTCCTTGGCCATACGGATCGAAACAGGCACAAAATCACTTAAGTAGCTGGCACAGCACAGCGGTCTGCCGCATCCGCCCAGACCTCCCATGAGCTTGGTCTCATCTCTTACTCCTACCTGGCGCAGTTCAATGCGTATACGGAAAACAGCCGCCAGATCCTTGACCAGTTCCCTGAAATCAACTCGTCCGTCCGCGGTAAAATAAAATAGTATCTTGGCATTATCAAAGGTGTACTCAGCCGAGATGAGCTTCATCTCCAGGCCTCTCTCCCTGACCTTTTCCTTACATATGGCAAACGCATTCCGCTCCTTTTCACGGTTTGCCTTTACTCTCTCCACATCATCGGCTGTCGCCCTGCGCCGCACCACCTTGAGCGGCTGCACGATCTCTTCGTCTTCCACCCTGTGGCTGCCGACCATGACCGTACCGAATTCCGTACCGCGTGCCGTATCTACTATTACATTGTCACCGGCCTTCAATTCCAGCTCGCCCGGATCAAAGTAATATATCTTTCCTACTTCTCTGAATCTTACTCCTACTACCGTTGTCATCTTATATCTCCATTAACATCATTTCTAATGTAAGTTCTGCATTTACGTTAAACTTCAGTCTCTGCTCAGCTTTGCATAATGCCTCTTCAGCACGCACTGGGCGTCCCTTGCGGATATCTGAGGGGCCCGGTCTGCTGCCTGCCCTTGACAGGAGGAACTCCCTTATCGCATCTATGAATTCTCCGGGACCGTCCGGTCCGCGGGCAATTATCTCTCTTGCTATCTCTGCTGCTATTACCGAATCCGTATCCCTGTCTCCATCAAATATCTCGGCAAAATACTTGCTGTTGGCAGCCGCATCTGCTTCATCCGCTCCTGCCGGCTCCCCGCGGTCACTTATCCTAACACAGCGTGAACGCACCGTCTCCAGCAGTGACTGACTGTTGTCAGTTATCAGTACGATCCGTGCGTACTCAGGCGGCTCCTCCAGCGTCTTAAGAAGCGCATTCTGCGCGCTGGGAGTCATCAGCTGCGCATCAGGTATCAGATAGACCTTATGTGTGCAGCCGACAGGCCGTGTCCCGATGGTATCAATGAGTCCTTCGCGTATCTCATCAATTGAAATCGACTTAGGCCTGGCATGATTTATAGTCAGCACGACTGCATCATCAAATTTCAGCGGACAGTGCCCTGTCGCTGACTCCACTATTATAGATTTAATATTATCGGGAATCATCTATACCAGTCCTTGGTCCCCGGCTGCGGGTGCCGGTCGCATCTCAGCTCCTGTCAATATATCCGACACTTAGTCCTTCTTCGGATCTTTGATTTCTTTTATGATCTCATTGAAGCAATCTGTCAGGTTCTCGTTGATATAGCGCCTTGTTATGCCTGCCGCTGCGATCTTTTCTTCCGAAAAGTCTTCCTCGTCTGCGAGATAGCGCCGGCACATCTCCTTGTATTGCGGTACAGGCTGGGCATTCTCACGATTGATCGCACGCTGAATGCGGATACCCGAGTCAAGATGCAGAAGGAGCGGAACTACCCTGTCAGCTCCAAAATACTCCTTTAGCTTCATATATGAGTCTATGGTCCCGATCACCAGATAATTACGGCTTGAAAGCTTGATATTGCCGTCATCCACTGTGGCATAGGTCCACGGCCCGTATACTGTATCGTAGGTTCGCTTTTCCACCAGTTTCCCCTGACGCTCAAACTCTTCAAGATCAGCTGTGCTTACAAAAAAGTACTCAACACCGTCGGTCTCGCCTTCGCGCATGGGGCGCGTAGTGTACAGCACCAGCTTTTTCATCTTGGGACTCTCTTTGAGCAACTTTTTAAAGAGTGTGTCCTTACCGCTCGCACTCTTTCCCATTACACAATAAATTCTACCCATGCGGTTTTATCCTCCAGAGCATAGATATTCATATTGTAGCATAGGGTTGCGGTTTTGTCACAAGTGGAATAGAATATTAAGCATGAGTACGAAAAAATTCAAAAATCCCGATGGGGATCCTAATAACGTAAAAAAGGGCCCGGAGAAGGAACCTCTCGATGTCCGCAAGGATATCCTTAGCTGGCTGGAGGTCCTGGTCATCGCGGCAGCTCTGGCTTTCTTCATCAACAGATTTCTGATTGCCAATTCGGTCGTTCCGACCTCTTCAATGGAGCCTATGATCATGGCCGGCGACAGGGTGTTCGGCTCGAGGCTTACCTATGGTATCCTAGGCAATGATCCACAGCGCGGCGATGTAGTCATCTTTCACTGGCCGGATAACGAAAAGACATATTTTGTCAAGCGTGTCATAGGTATGCCCGGCGAGACAGTGGACATAGTACAGGGTGTGGTCTACATAAACGGCGAGCCCCTGGACGAGCCCTATCTGGCTGAGCCGATGCGCACGGATGAGTCTCCGATGCATTTTGAAGTACCGGAAGGTGCATACTTTATGATGGGAGATAACCGCAATCAGTCACTGGATGCACGCTACTGGAATAATACCTACGTATACAGAGACAAGATAATCGCTAAATGCGGGTTTAAATATTTCCCGCTTCCGTTTAAGAAGATCGAGTGAATAAACATCCCCTATTAAGGAAACCCTGACAAAAAGCACACTCCGGACTGAAAGCCGAAATAAGCAATAGTTTCAGATAAATAAGGTATCCCGCACTGACGATTTCACTATCGGTGCGGGATACCTTATTTTTGACTCATATTACAGACTGCTTCCGATCCCGGATCCATTACTGCCTGTCAAAAGTATTTCGAGATTCTTCATCGATTTGGAACATCTGTCTCAGAAGCTGCTGACGGTCCGGCATTCCAGGCTCCTGCCATGCAGCCGCTTTCTGTCAGATCCGCTATATCAGCTTTCTCCCATAGCATCTGCATATGCCCTGAGGGCGTCTCTCTGCCTGCCGGTGAGATGGTTCGGGATCTGTACCACAAGTGTGATGTAATGATCACCGCGCAGATTTCTGTTTCTTACACTGGGTACTCCCTTGCCTTTAAGCCTTACCCTTGTATGTGAAGGCGTACCTGCCTTAACTTCATATTCAACTTCCCCGTCAATGGTCTTTACCCTGATCGGTCCGCCAAGTGCCGCCTTTGCGAAGGTGACAGGAACAGTCGAATAGATATCCATATTCTGACGTTGGAATATCGGGTGCTGGCTTACTACTGCCTCAACAAGCAGATCTCCTCTCGGTCCGCCGTTGGATCCCGGTTCTCCTGCGCCTGAAAGCCTTACGCTCTGCCCGTCATCTATACCTGCCGGGATAGTCACATTAAAGGTCTTTTTGATAGTCTTGTAGCCTTCACCCCTGCACTCCGGACACTTTTCAGTGATCACCTTTCCGGTTCCTCTGCAGTCCGGGCATTCCTCCACGTTCTGCATCATTCCAAACGGTGACTGGCGGGTGTAAACGACCTTGCCCTGTCCCTTGCATTTCCCGCAGGTTACAGGCTGCGTTCCTTCCTTAGCACCTGTACCGTGGCATTTTGGACACTCTTCACGATAATTGATGCGGACTTCCTTTTCACAGCCGAAGACCGCCTCTTCAAACGTAAGTCTTAGCCCGGTACGTACACTTGCTCCCTTTGACGGCTGGCTGCCTCTGGCTCTCCCGTAACCTCCGAAGCCGCCTCCGAATATATCGCCGAAGATATCTCCGAAGCCGAAGCCTCTCAAAATATCATTGACATCCATGCCGCTGAAATCGTAGCCGCCGGCTCCGCCGCCCATACCGCCTTCAAACGCAGCATGTCCAAACTGATCATACTGACGGCGTTTATCAGCATCGGAAAGAATGGCGTATGCTTCGCTGGCCTCTTTGAATTTTGCCTCAGCCTCCTTGTCTCCCGGATTTGCATCCGGATGATACTTCTTGGCAAGGGCTCTGTATGCTTTTTTGATCGTGGCATCATCGGCTGTCCTTTCGACCCCGAGCACCTCATAATAATCTCTTTTTGTCTCTGCCATATTCACTCTTTCCTAAACCCACGGATAGCTCCTCTGTCAAGAGGAGCCATTCCATGCATTTATGTAGTTATTGTCTGTGTGTATGCCCCGGGAACAAACTGCCTCGCGCAAAGGCCCACGCCTTCGTTTCCGACACAGCGGTACTAAGCCCGTAAAAGCATGCTCACTAAGTGGTGACGTCTCCAACGACACACTCACAGATCCGCTTCCGTGTCAGCCACACGCAGTGTCAAAGCTTATACCTCTTTGAAATCTCCGTCAATGACATCGTCATTTGGCTTCTGTCCGCCTGCAGTCTCATTGAAATTGCCGCTGCCGCCCATATCGGGACCTGCTCCCTGCGCACCCTGCTGTGCTGCCTGGCTCTGCTCATAAATCTTCTGAGCAAGCGGCTGCATGCTGTTCATGAGCTTTTCCTTAGCTGCCTTGATATCTGCGATCTGGTCATCGGTTGCCTGATCGATCGGTGCACGTCCGATGGCTTCCTTGAGCTGGTTTAAATCAGCCTCTACTGTCGCCTTGTCTGTCTCAGCGATCTTATCACCTGCATCCTGCAATGCCTTCTCTACCTGAGCTGCCATCGCCTGACCGTCGTTGTATTCATCAATGTTTTCCTTGCGCTTCTTATCCTGTGCTTCAAACTCAGCCGCTTCCCTGACTGCCTTCTCGATATCGGCGTCACTCATATTGGAGCCCGATGTTATAGTGATATGCTGCTCCTTACCCGTGCCGAGATCCTTGGCTGATACATTAACGATACCGTTTGCATCAATATCAAAGGTAACCTCGATCTGCGGAACACCGCGCCTTGCCGGAAGGATACCGTCAAGTCTGAACTGTCCGAGAGTCTTGTTGTCTCTTGCGAACTGACGCTCACCCTGTACCACATGGATATCCACTGCGCTCTGGTTGTCCTCAGCTGTTGAGAATACCTGACTCTTCTTTGTCGGGATTGTGGTATTTCTCTCGATAAGCCTTGTTGCTACTCCGCCCAGTGTCTCGATCGAAAGTGAAAGCGGTGTTACATCAAGAAGAAGTACATCACCTGCACCAGCATCACCTGCAAGCTTACCGCCCTGGATACATGCTCCGAGTGCAACACACTCATCGGGATTAAGGGACTTGCTTGCTTCCTGGCCTGTAAGTGCCTTTACCTTATCCTGTACTGAGATCATACGTGTTGAACCGCCTACAAGCAGCACCTTGCCAAGATCTGAATTTGTAAGGCCTGCATCCTTCATGGCATTGGCAACAGGAACTGCAGTCTTTTCAACGAGATCAGCTGTAAGCTCGTCAAATTTAGCTCTTGTGAGTGTTACATCGAGATGCTTCGGTCCTTCACTTGTTGCTGTGATGAACGGAATATTGATATTGGTCGTTGTTGCGCTTGAAAGCTCCTTCTTTGCTTTCTCAGCTGCTTCCCTGAGTCTCTGAAGTGCCATCTTGTCATTGGACAGATCAACACCCTCAGCCTTCCTGAACTCATCGATCATCCACTGTGTGACCTTGTTATCAAAATCATCGCCGCCGAGACGGGTATCACCATTGGTTGAAAGGACTTCGATCACACCGTCACCGATCTCAATGATAGATACATCAAATGTGCCGCCGCCGAGATCATATACCATGATCTTCTGCTCTTTCTCATTATCAAG
>DCHJ01000062.1:33988-40342 GCA_002314805.1 Lachnospiraceae bacterium UBA1755
TACGCTTTACATCAAGACCTGCGATCTTGCCCGCATCCTTGGTTGCCTGACGCTGAGCATCGTTGAAATATGCCGGAACTGTGATAACTGCTTCTGTAACCTTCTCACCGAGGTATGCCTCTGCATCAGCCTTGAGCTTCTGAAGGATCATTGCTGATATCTCCTGAGGAGTATAAGCCTTGCCGTCGATGGTAACCTTATAGTCTGTACCCATATGTCTCTTAATAGAAGAGATCGTCCTGTCTGCATTTGTAACTGCCTGACGCTTAGCCGGCTCACCTACAAGCCTCTCACCCGTCTTTGAAAAGGCAACTACAGAAGGAGTTGTCCTTGAGCCTTCTGCGTTAGGGATGACAACCGGCTTTCCGCCTTCCATAACTGCTACACAGCTGTTGGTTGTACCTAAATCAATACCGATAATCTTTGACATATATTTTTCCTCCGTTTATGGGTTTATTTTCCTGTTTTTCTGATACAGGCTCCGTACCCGGTACGAAACCGGTGTCAGTTCTTGACCTTGACCATGCTCGGCCTGAGCAATGTGTCCTTGTACATGTAACCTTTCTGAAGCTCTTCGGTCACTATGTTTTCTTCACCGGAATCATCCTCCTCATGCATTACTGCATTATGAATATTGGGATCAAATTCCTTTCCTACACATTCAATGGCTGTTACTCCTGCATTCTCCAGATTGCTAAGGAGCTCCTTGTAAACCATCTCCATACCCTCTGCAAATGCTCCCTCAGGTGCACCCTTCAGACCTCTTTCGAAGTTATCGATGGTAGGAAGTATTTTTTCCGCTATCGCTCTTGCTCCGAAATCGTACATCTGCGATTTTTCTTTTTCTGTCCTCTTGCGGAAATTATCAAATTCTGCCAGCTGTCTGGTGTATCTCTCTTTCCACTCGTTTTCCTGCTTTGTCTCAGGAGCCGGCTGGCCTTCTGTCTGCTCTACGCCGTCATCTGCAGCCGGGACTCCTGCATCATCCTTATCTCCCGTACCTGTAAACTCCCCGGCCAGTTCGTCGGCTGCCTCTGCTGCTGCCTTGCCTGATTCCGTCTCCTCCCACATTTCAGGGAGTACATCTATCTGCGATTTATTCAGTTTCTTTTTTTTCAAGCTATGCCTCCTTGAAGGTCTCCTCGAGCTGCTTCATAACCGACTTGAGCGTCCCGAGTACCTTATCGTAATTCATCCGCTTCGGTCCGACAATTCCAATTGTACCTGAGATCCCGGGACCGAAATCGTAATTTGCCGTCACCAGACTGCAGTCCTTCATATCCTGAAGCGGGAGTTCCTCTCCGATATACACCTGAATACCGTCTGTCTGCACATCCGATCTGTACTTTTCGTTGATCTCACCGAGCATCCGCCGGAGCTCGTCTTTCTTCTCAAACTGCTCTATGAGCATACCTGCCGCTACACCCTCCGTAAGCTCCGGATATTTGAAGATGTTGGTCGCGCCGCTGGTATAAACCTCCAGCTCCTCTTCTTCATTATTTGAGAAAGCCTCAGAGATCTCAGTGAGTACCTGATCGACCACCTCGCTGTATTCCCCCGCATCGCTGCGCAGCTTCATGATGGTCCTGATATTTATCTCATCCATCGTCAGCCCGGTAAGGGATGTATTGAGAAGCATATTTATATCGGAAATATCCTTCTCTACAAGTCCGGCAGAAACCGTTATGATGCGGTTGTTAATAATATTACCCTCGAAGACCGTTGCCACAAGCAGCTTATGCTCCTCCATACGGGACAGCTGTACGAACTTTATCCTGTTCCTGCGGCTGTTGGGTCCGGAGATCATGGCTGCGTAGTTGGTATTGACCGCAAGCAGCTTTGCAACGTGCCTAAGCACATACTCAAGCTTATCAACTCTCCTGGTCATCAGATCCTTATATTCGGTAAGCTCTGTCTCCTTTGCCCTGATGGCATCGGACTTTTCCTTCATGATCTCATCGACATAGAATCTGTAGCCCTTGTCCGTCGGTATACGGCCCGCGGAAGTATGCGGCTGCACGATGTAGCCCATCTCTTCCAGATCGCTCATCTCATTGCGTATGGTGGCACTCGATACCTGAAGGTCCGGGAGCTTGCTGAGCGTCCTCGACCCCACCGGCTCTCCGGTCTCCATATAGCTGCGGATGATCGCCTTCAATATAGTAACTTTTCTCTCGTCAAGTTCCATATAACTCCCTGGTTATCCGGTCTTCTCTTGTTAGCACTCACTCAAATAGAGTGCTAATCGTTACAGTCATAGAATACTCTCCTTCAGGTGGGATGTCAAGGGGTACGGTCAAGATTTTTGCGCCTTGTTTTTGCGCCTGTGTTTTTACCCCATGTTTGCCCCGATACGCCCCTGACATATGCGTACACCTTTACGATAGCTTTACGAAACAGTTAACTTCCTTGCTTTATAAAACGATCCCCTATATAATGAAAATGCCCGCGAAAGTGGGAGAAAGGAATGCCTATGACGAAAAAACTAGGAGTTCTGGTGGCAATTCTGGCAATATCTGTACTGAGTCTGGGGATCACAGTCTATGCTTACACTCAGGAAGAGATCGACAGCTTCACCGGACCTACATTTGGAATCAGCGGTGCCGGTATAGTGGCCGACGGAATTCCCGGAGCTGCACCCGTCAAATACGGGGACCTGATCAATGCCAGGGACAATCAGGACGGCACTTATACTTTTGAAGGTAAAAATTTCAGGATAAGCTCTGACTGGGGCGAGCACTGCCTGACCGGTTATTCCGATACCGGCTGCTGTACGGCTTCTGGCGTGATGCCGACCCTGCAGCATACTGTCAGCGGACCGTCCTATATGCTCGGCAAGTATTGCCTGATCAAGGGTGTCCGGATGCTCAACGGTGACGGCGGACTCCCGCAGACCTATGACGGCATCTACAAATTTGAAGATACAGGCGGTACTGCCGTAGAATACGGGATCCCGCGTACCATGAATGTGCCTGTAGTTGATATCTACTGCGGTACTCATGAAGCAGCTATGGCTGTAACCCACAACGGCTCCATCATAGCTGAGATATATATCCTTGAGGAAATCTGATCCCGGCACACACATCCGGAGGGTAATACCTGCAGTAAATAATACTCATTCAGAAAAGAAAAAGAATGGCGTGAGAAAATGAATAATCACTTTCACAAGCCATTCTTTTTTCTGTCATCCGGTTTCGGGTTATCTGTTATCAGATATCAAGTCTTACAATATCCTCATAGGTCTCGCGTCTTAAGGCAGGATAGTCTTCTCCGGCCTTAAGCATCACCACTGCAGGTCTGGGAATGCGGTTATAATTGGAGGCCATTGAATAATTGTATGCTCCCGTTGTGCAGACCGCCGCGATATCTCCTCTTTGGGTCCCTGACGGAACCCTGATCCCCGGCTGGATGATGTCACCGCTCTCGCAGCAGCGGCCTACCAGATCCGCTTCCATATCGCATTTCTCGTCCATACGGCTTGCAATATAGCAGGTATACCTGGAGCCATACAGTGCATACCTCGGATTGTCAGTCATGCCGCCGTCCACTGACACATAATTCTTATAGCCCGGTATGTTTTTCACGAACCCGCAGGTATAAAGCGTCATTCCCGCATCGGCCACTATGCTGCGTCCCGGCTCCATCAGTATAGCCGGCACCCTGATGCCCAGTCTTTCGCAGGTCTTATTTATCGTCCCGGCGATCTCTGCGATTTTCTGCACTATATCTATACTGCCGTCGCTTTCCACATATGGCACGCCAAATCCGCCGCCGATGTCAAACTGTTCGGTGACATATCCGTACTTCTTCTCCATATCAGCCATGAATTCCAGCATTACTTCGGCAGTCCTGTCATATACATCCTCCCCGAATACCTGAGAGCCCACGTGGCAGTGAAAACCCTTCAGGCTGACATGCGGGAGCGAAAGCGCTGCCTTTGTGATCTCATCTGCCTGTCCTGTGACAATTGCACTTCCGAACTTGGAATCCACCTTGCCGGTATTTACCTCCTCGTAGGTATGGGGATCTATGCCCGGAGTTATGCGCAGGAGCACTTTCTGCACCACATCCTTTTCCCTTGCGATGGCATCCAGTGCTGTGAGTTCCCCCAAATGATCCACAACAAAATATCCCACCTTACTGTCGATGGCAAATGATATCTCTTCATCCGTCTTATTATTGCAATGAAAGTATGCCTTGGACAGATCAAAGCCCGCTGCCCTGGCTGTTGCGATCTCTCCGCCGGAGACCACGTCTATGCCCAGTCCGGTATCCTTTATGATACGGTACATCTGCTTGAAGGAATTGGCCTTACTGGCATAAAGCGGCAGTGAGCCCTCCGGAAAATACTTCCTGAAGGCTGTGGTATAGGCTGCACATTTCTCTCTTATCTTATCCTCATCCAGAAGATAGAGCGGAGTCCCGTACTTTTCAGCCAGCTCAACGGTATCCCTTCCCGCAAATGTGAGATGCGCACCCGCAGTTCCAATGTTGTCACAAATATAATTTCCCATAATTTCCCCTGTGTGTCTTGTAATAGCGGCATCTGATATATATATATTCAGGTACCTGGGTCAACAGTTTCGCCAGAATTTTTCCTGCTGCCTGCGTGCTGACAGTCCGTCACGCTCCGGCCTCAGCGCTTTCTGTAAAACAGCCTTTCACGCATCAGTCGCAAAGCATTATATGAAGCAGTCCTTCACGCAACGGACTTAAAGCATGGTATGCAGCAGCTCGTCACGGGAAAGCGGAGACAGATCTGCAGGTGCGATATCAAACATGGTAAAGCAGCCTGACAGTCCGCGGTCATGCATGCGCACAGCTGCTCTTGCCGCTGCCACCAACACGGCGCCCGTAAATTCCGGATTGGAATCCAGACAGAGATCATATTCTATTGCGTGATTATGCTCTTTGTTAAGTCCGGTCCTGCCTGTATAGATCACCATGCCGCCGTGAGGCAGACCTGCATGATCCCTCTTTAGCTCTTCCTCCGTGATAAAATGCACTGTGGTGTCATACTCGTCAAAATAGTTGGGCATTGTCCTGATCGTATTTTCGATTGCCGCCCTGTCAGCTCCTTCCTCCGCTGCCACGAAGCATTCCCTTGTATGCTTCTGGCGGGTAGTGAGCTCAGGCTGTCTGCCGCTGCGGACTGCCTTTATCGCATCCTGATCGGGTACGGTATACTGGATCGCATCCTTTACTCCAGGGATCCTCCTTACTGCCTGTGAGTGTCCCTGACTTACACCGCGGCCCCAGAATGTATATGCCTTGCCATCGGGCAGGATCGATGATGCATACAGCCGGTTAAGTGAGAACATGCCCGGATCCCATCCGCAGGAAATCACTGCCAGATGGCCTTCCTTCTTTGCCGCTGCGTCAACATTGGCAAAATGCTCCGGTACTCTTGCGTGAGTGTCAAAGCTGTCGATAACATTGAAATGCGCTGCCAGCTCCGGTGTCATCTGCGGCAGGTCCGTTGCACTGCCTGCACAGATAATGAGTATATCTATGTCTTCCTTATATTTCAGAATATCTGCTGCCGCGAGAACAGGTATCCCCGTGAGTGTCCTGAGTGCTGACGGATCACGGCGGGTAAATACGCCCACCGTCTCCATATCCTCTGCATCTCTGAGCGCCAGCTCCACACCGCGTCCCAGATTGCCGTAACCGTAAATTGCTGCCTTCATACTTCTATCCCCTGAAATCAATTTCTATCTCTTCCTGCCACGCATTCGCCGCTCCTGCTGCTCTGCCGGAATCCTCTTCTGTCTCTTCCTGCCACACATTCGCCGTTCCTGCTGCTCTGCCGGAATCCTCTTCTGTCTCTTCCTGCCACACATTCACCGCTCCTGCTGCTCTGCCGGAATCCTCTTCTGTCTCTTCCTGTCGCATCCGCCGTTACAGCAATCCTCTTCATAGCGCAAACGTATGAACGTGTACTGCTGAATCAGTATATATGTGCAGGACCTTCATATCATCCGCTCTGTGATGCCTGATCTGCGGTGTCTGCTGTCCGGACTACTCAGCGATCAGATCATTCATCGTATAGAGTCCTGCAGGTCTGCCTGCAAGGAAGGCCGCTGCAGCCAGCGCGCCTTCTGCAAAAAGTGCCCTGCTGTGTGCCTCATGCTTAAGCGTTATGGTCTGATTATTGGTACCTATGATGACTTCATGCTCTCCTACGATATTGCCCATTCGGATGGCATGGATGCCTATCTCTTCTCTGGTCCTCTTCGCATTGCCGCTGCGACCGAGGCTGAAGACTGCCTCCGGACGCACCTCCTTAAGTGCATTTGCTATGGCAAGTGCCGTGCCGCTCGGGGCATCCAGCTTCCTGTCATGATGCTTTTC
>DCHJ01000062.1:40410-57077 GCA_002314805.1 Lachnospiraceae bacterium UBA1755
GCCACACCAAGCGAGAAATTGGCTGCATGGAAAACCGGAACTGTCTTTGCGGCTTCCTTTATCATCTCAAGTTCTTCCGGGGTCTGTCCTGTGGTTGCGATCACAATAGCCTTACCGGCTCTTACCGCAAAATCCGTCAGTGCCTTTGTAACGGCATGATTTGAGAAATCCACGATACATTCTATGCTGTCCGCTATTGTGGATGAAGCTGTACCCGACCCTATGGCTCCTGATACGTTGGTGTCACCTCCTGCGGATGTGCCGGTCTCTGCAGCCGATGCTCCTGTCTCTGCAGCCGCAAAGCCTGCAGCCCCGGTATGCGCACCCGCGATCCATAATTCATCAAAATCTGCGAAGACATTGCCGCTCAGGCAGCCTGCCTTCTTAAGCTCATCCGCGGCAAATGCATCAACACCTGCCACTGCCTGCATACCTCTGTAGCCGGTCTGTGCGAGCTTGAGTACCTCAGCACCCATATGCCCGCCGATTCCGCTGATAAGTATTTTCATCAGATGATACCGTGCCCTTTCATTATTGCGAGGAGCTTATCCTCATGCTCCTTCTCCATGGGAGTGAGCGGAAGTCTTACATAATTGTCACACCAGCCCATGGCTGCCATTGCTGCCTTGACCGGGATAGGATTGACTTCACAGAAGAGAGCATCGATAAGCGGGAGATATTCTTTCTGCATTGCGGCCGCACCTGCCACATCTCCGGAGAGCATCCTTGCGCAGAGCTCGACCGTTGCTTTGGGTGCAACATTGGAAAGCACCGAGATCACGCCCTGACCGCCCATGGCCATGATCGGCACTATCTGATCGTCGTTGCCTGAATATACTGCCAGGTCTCCTGCCTGAGCAAAGAGCTCCACGATCTTGGAGATATTGCCGTTAGCTTCCTTTACGCAGGTGATCATCGGATGCTTTGCGAGTGCCGCATAGGTTGCCGGCTCGATGTTGACACCCGTACGTGACGGCACGTTATAGAGAATGAGCGGCTTGGCAGATGCATCTGCTATCGCCGTGAACATCGCGATAAGACCCTTCTGTGTGGCCTTGTTATAATATGGAGTTACCACGAGCATACCGTCATATCCGAGCTCACAGGCATACCTGGTAAGAGAGATCGCATAATCGGTATCATTGGAGCCCGTGCCTGCAATTGCCGGTACTCTTCCTGCGATGCGTTCGATCGCATACTTAAGCACCTCTCTGTGCTCTTCGTCACTCAGGGTGGAGCCTTCACCGGTGGTACCTGCAATGACCAGTGCATTGATACCCTCCTCGATCTGCCAGTCGATAAGCCTGCCGAAATTCTCATAATCCACGCCGCCGGCGTTGAGCGGTGTGATGAGTGCTGTTGCTGCTCCCCTGAAAATCGGATTCTGTGCCATTTCATTTCTCCTTTTTCACTAAAATTTTGTTCCGCCTGCTAACTCCCGCACCGGGTGCCGCCTCTGTACCGGCATCTCCTCTGTGCGCGGGCACTCACCCACAGCAGACAGTTTTTATAACATGACTTTTTCCGGCTGCAAAAAAACAAGCCATAGCACAGCTGCCATGACTACATCAAAAACAATTCTCCATGACAGCTCAACGCTTAAAAAAGCGACAGTCCGCAGGGTATTCCCCTGTGTCCCAGGCAACACAGCTGCAGGAACAGCCGCATCCCTTCGGCAGTCTCCCCTTTCATCTCCGCGATTCCCGTCGCATACCGGAGATTACTCTTGTCGACCGCAACCTCTATCCGTGATTAGTATATGCCATATATCATTTTTTTGCAAGCATAACCCGCAGCCGTGACCACCCGCGAACGGGTTTAGCCATACTGACCTGAATTTACTTTTACAAGTAGAATTTACTTTTCATTCAATGACCGCGACCGGGTTTCAGGATTTTCTGTGCGAGGTTCATGCCTTTTGTTTCTCCGTTGTCCCGGCGTATGTTTTCCCATACGCTTACGGCCATGCTGCTGAATTACAAGGTGCGTCGGCATTTACCGCCACACCGGAATTTACCCTTTCACATCAGTGCAGACCTCAGGGTAAAAAGCTGAAAGCTCCGGTACTGCTGCAGTGCTCATTTGATTATAAACTGCAGGAGGATGGGCATGAACATCGCAGGAAAGAGATTGCCCACCTTTATCTTCTTAGGGAAGAGGAAATTAAGTCCGATGCAGAAGATGATCGCATTGCCCACAAAACTCATGTTCTGTATAAGTGTATCAGTAAACACTCCGCTGAGCACTGCTGCAAGCACCGTGATGAGTCCCTGATAGATAAGTATCGGTCCTGCCGAAAATGCGACTCCGATACCCAGTGTTGATGCCAGCACGATGGATGTGATGCCATCGAGGATAGCCTTGGTAAAGAGCATGCCGGGATCATGCATGAGTCCGTCATTGAGTGAACCCACGATAGCCATTGCTCCTACACAGAAAAGCACTGTCGCACTCACAAAGCCCTCCACGAAGGTCACCGATGAGCTGCTGTCCGGCTTGACGAATCTCGCCTTGAGCTTCTCTCCCAGCTTCTCGCATCTGGTCTCAAAATCAATAAGTTCACCGATTACTGCCCCCAGGATCAGAGAACATACCAGCATCATCGTGTTGCCTGCATTCTGCACTACACCAATCACTCCGATAAATATGACAGCTATGCCTACTGCCTGGAAGATGATCTTCTGTATCCTCTCCGGAAGCCCGTTCTTAAAGAGTATGCCGATAAGCGTTCCGGCTACGATCGCTGCCGCATTAACTAATGTCCCTGTTCCAATCATACTTAAACCTCATAACCTTTTTTGATCGCGGGTGCGCAAATTCCAGTTCCACCGCCGCCAGAGCTATAGGACAGACCTGCTCTCCCTCGCCCTTATATCCATATTTCACGTCGCCAACCACAGGCCATCCGCGGCTTGCAAACTGGACACGGATCTGATGATGTCTCCCGGTCACAAGTTCTATATCCACCCGCGAACGCTGATGCCCGTTAACAAACTTATTTTCAATCACCCTGTAATTAAGCTTCGCATCCCGGGCACCCTTTGTCTTAGGATCGCATACCCGGCTCTTATTGTCATAGCCCTTTACGAGCCAGTCCGTGAGAGTACCCTTCTTTTCCCTGGGGATCCCGTCGAGTATTGCCTGATAACGCTTGGCATTGAGCCTGAGGCTTCCTGCCGTTTCCTTATTGAGCGCATAGACCATGACACCTGTCACCATCTGATCCAGGCGGTGCACCACATAGATGTCATCCCGTCCCAGCTGCTTCTGCAGAAGGCTCACCATATCGTCATTAAAATCATGACTCTCCTGGGATGATACTCCCACAGGCTTTATCACTACCACAAGGTCCTTATCCTGATACAGAATCTGCAGATTCATTTATCTACTCCTCTTTCTGTGCCGCTTAGCTGCCTGTACGATCTCCGGCACTGCAATCATGCTCCCAATCCGCCGGACAGCCTCAGCACCACACTGTCATCGGTCAGCCTTCAGCACGGTCACGACACTTCTTTGCACCGCTTTGCTTCCTTCGCAGTCTCCGACACGTCTTCGCGCTGCCTTTCCGCAGGACGGCCTCAGCGCTTCCTCTTTGCCGCCATATTCTCCGGTCCGTTTATCAGTTCTTCCTTCTGAGCTCTGGTAAGCTGCTTGATATGAAACTCGCGGCTCATGGCCTCCTCTTTCGTCTCAAATATCTCAAGATATATGAGTGTTACGGGGCCGCGGCCGCGGGTATATTTCGCCCCGCGTCCCGAATTGTGGGCCGCGAGGCGTCTGTCTATATCATTAGTATATCCGCAGTAATATGTACCGTCGGAGCATTCAAGGATATATGTATAACTCATTGTATTACCCGATATGAGCCCTGATGCGGACTGTCGGCTTTGCTGCATTGTCTTTTTTCAACGGCTTTCGCATTGCTGCCCTTTCACTGCTGCTTCCTCATCACCGCTTTTACATCAGCTGCCTCTGCATTTTCTGTTTCGCATTACTGCCTTCGCAGTACCGGTTTTACTCTATTACTCTGCTTTTCCTGCCGGCTTGATCTTGGCATTATCAAAGATAAACTGAATTATCTTGTACGATTTTGCATATGTATCAAAATCTTCTTCACCATAGATCTGCTTCATCGTGGCAACGTCATAGTCGTAAAGGCTTGCCAGAGTCTCACGGTCAGCATCCGTGAGTTCCATCTTCTCACGCCTGAAGATCTCATCCTCCATGAGCCTCTGCTTTGCAGACTCCTCTGCATAATATGAAAGCTGGATCTTCATTGCAGAAGGATCGACCCCGTAAGCATTGAAATAGTCATCAGTGGTCATGCCCATTGCTGCTGCATAATCACTGTAGGTCTTCATCATTGACTGGTACTCGTACTCGATCGCTGCATCGGAAACCTTGATATCGGAGGAAGCAAGTATCTGACTTACGAGCTCATTCTTTGCAGTAGACTCAACATCCATCTGACGGTATTTCTCAAGATCCTGACGTACTCCCTTTTTGAATTCTTCGACTGTCTCCGTCTTGCCCTCTGTATAGGTCTTAACCCACTCATCGGTGAGCTTCGGTGATGTCTTTTCCTTGACATCATTTACAGTTACTTCAAAGGTAGTAGCCTGGCCTGCAAGCTCTTCTGCCTGATAATCCTCAGGGAAGGTAAGATTAAGCGTTACCACGTCCCCCTTCTTCACACCCACGAGCCCATCCTCAAAGCCGTCGATAAACGTATGGCTTCCAAGTTCGAGATCAGTGGAGCCTGTGCCACCTTCAAATGCGACACCGTCCTTCTTACCGACGTAGTCGATGGAGCATACATCTCCGAGCTTTGCCGCACGGTCAACAGATGCCGTCTGCGCGTTGGATGTAAGGACTGTATCGATCTCAGTCTGAACCTCCTCATCTGTGACTGTTGCATCACCGAGAGCTACTTCAAGGCCCTTGTACTCACCCAGCTTGTTTACTACACCGTAATCTGCCGGCCTGATATAGTTGCCGTCCGCATCCTTCTCAAGTATGCTCACCTTATCGGATTCCTCTGCAGCCGCCGTCTCTGCCTGAGCCGATGTGCCTGCTTCTGCTGCCTTGACCTCTGCTGCCGTCTCCGCAGCAGAGCCCTGTGCTTCTGCCGCCTGCTTGTCTGAACAGCCTGCAAGGACTGCTGCCGCAATGACTGCTGCAAGTATAACTGCTAATAATCTTCTCATGTCTTATTCCTTATTCCTATCTGTATTGTTTCCGCCGGAAGCTGTTTTCTCCCGTATCCGGTCATCTCTGCGATACTGCCGTGCCGGCTCTCTGCCTCGCCTGCAGCTTTTATCCGCAGTACTTTCTCTGCTCCCCGCGATGCGCCCTCATTATCTTCGTAAGATCCTTAAAATGATACCTACTCGTAAAATGCCTTGAAAGCAAGATATGTGTTGTATACATCCAGCTTTGAAACCACTTCAAACGGCGAATGCATTGCCAGTACCGGAACACCCAGATCCACTACATCGATATTCATCTCCGCAACATAATGCGCGATAGTGCCTCCGCCGCCGATATCCACCTTGCCGAGCTCACCGATCTGCCAGAACACCTTGGCCCTGTCCATAATATCTATGACCTTGGCCATATACTCCGCTGATGCGTCCGATGCACCTGACTTGCCGCGGGCACCGGTGTACTTGGTGAGTACAACTCCATGGTTGAGCCATGAGCTGTTCTGCTCTTCAAATACATCAGGGAATGTGGGGTCGTATGCCGAGTTTACATCTGCCGAGAGACAGCAGCTGTTGGCAAATACGGTCTTCTCATCGACACTCTTGTTCTGTGCAAGAAAAGCGATGTAATCATGCACATAGCAGGAGTTGAGTCCGGTGTTTCCGTAAGACCCTATCTCTTCCTTATCCGTAAGAACGGTGACTGTGGTATAATATGGCTTCTTTGTGGCAAGCTCTGCCATAAGTGCCGGGAATGCGCATACTCTGTCATCATGACCATAGGCACCAATAAGGCTCCTGTCAAAGCCGATATCCTTTGCCTTGTATGCCGGTACGAACTCGATCTCCGCTCTTGCGAAGTCGCGTTCCGTGATATCATATTTCTCGTTGATCAGCTTGAGCGCGTTGAGCTTGATGCGGCTTTTGATCTCTTTAGCCTCTTTGGCATCTGCGCCCTTCAAACCCGCAATATCAAAGGGCAGTGAACCGATAATGATATTGAGTTCCTCTCCTTTGATACCTTCCGAGAGCTTACGCTCGTTCTGAGTCTGTGACAGATGGGGAAGGAGATCGCTGATATAGAATACCGGATCATCCTCTTCCTCGCCGAGGCTGATGGTCGCAGCCGTACCGTCCTTTCGGATCACGGTGCCATGCATTGCCAGCGGGACAGTCACCCACTGATACTTGCGGATGCCACCGTAATAGTGGGTCTTGAACTGCGCCAGCTCGCCGTGCTCAACCACGGGATTTGGCTTTAAGTCAAGACGTGGGCTGTCGATATGAGCACCGTTGATACGCACGCCTTCGGTAAGGTCTGCGCTGCCCCAGGTCGTAGCAAGTATGGATTTGCCTCGATTAACCTCATACACCTTGTCTCCTGCCTTGTATTTCTTAGCGGGATCAAAGGGCTCATAGCCGGCATTTACCAGCATGATTTCTGCGGTATTGACACACTCGCGCTCTGTCTTGGAACGATCGAGGAACTTCTTGTACTCCTCGCAGAAGCTGTCCGCCTTCTTTATCTGCTTCTTTCCTTCGTCGGTTTCTGCTATATGCGGATAATTCCATGTAAGGTCTTTGATCATGTCAGTCTCCATTCCGCGGATCCGCCGCGTGGCAGACAGTGCGGAATTCCTGTCCTTCCTTTCCTGCTGTTTATCTCCCCTCAGTGTACCTTCAGATCAAAAAGCAATGGAGGCTCCGGCTTCCTTTACACTGTCTTTCATTTTGTAGAGTGGCACCGGGAAATGCTTATATGCCGATACTTCGGCATCCACATCCACGGCGCCACATGATAATGTCGTATGTATACATCCTGCTCAGAAATACTCCTGTACCGGGTCGTGATCCCCGTCTGAGCCGTCCGTACTTTCTGTGATCCTGTTATCCGGTCAGCCGGAAGATCAGTCAAGCTTGATGCCCTTGAGAATATCTCCGAGGCTTGTAACTGCCTTGCCCTTTTCTTCATACTTGAAGCCGTCTGTAGGATCGTCATTACGCGGTGCTCTCTCTCTGGGAGCCTTCTCCTCGAAGCCTGCAGGTGCCTCTTTAAGAGCCTTGATCGAAAGGCTTACCTTGCCGTTCTCAACGCCGATAACCTTAACCTCAACCTCTTCGCCTTCCTTAAGCACGTCAGCAGGAGTCTTAACTCTCTTCCATGCGATCTGTGATACATGAAGAAGTCCGCTGACACCGTCACCAAGGTCAATGAATGCGCCGTAATCCTTGAGTGACTCAACCTTGCCCTTAAGGACATCGCCTGTCTTTATTGCTGCAAGAGCTGCTGCCTTGCCTGCCTTGCGTGCCTTCTTCTCGAGCTCTCTGTGGCTCATGACAAGACGCTTCTTCTCGTTGTCTACGGTAACCATGACAACCTCGATCTCCTTGCCTACAAAGTCCTCAAGATTCTCTACGTGCTGTGTTGAAAGATGGCTTGCCGGAATGAATCCACGTACATCGTCAACGAATGCAACTACGCCGCCCTTAACTGCTTCGGCTACCTTGACTGTGAGCTTCTCACCGTCTGCCATCATCTGTGAGAATTTCTCCCACTTGCCAGCGTCAGCATCCTCGATCTGCTTCTTGCTCTTGAATGACTCAGCTATTTCCTGTTCAAAATCCTTCATTGTTTCGTCTGCCATGATATATAATCCTCCCTTTTGCAGATTGACACTTGGCGGATAAATTACCCCGTGTCTTTTTTCTATTAAAAAGCGCTCTGCGCCTTCATAGCTAATCAACCAAAACATTGTAGCATCTTTTAAGCCTCAGCACAATCCGTGAAAGCAAATATCGAAAAAATATGCTCACTTTTACCGCTTTTCTTTGTTCCGTCAAGCTTTCTTTCACAAGGTCCCTCCGGCAGTTCCCACTGATTGCGTCGGCTCCTTGTCTGCACAATGAATATGGCGATGGAATTATGTCCATCGCCATATCCTCCGGAACCTGCAACAGCAGCCGGGCCTTACATACCATGATCATTCCCCATTATAATGTTTCTCGAAATAATCCGTGTAATCCTTATACCTTGTCTTATACACATCACTGATGTACTGATTGATCAGTCCGGGTACGACATCTTCTACTTCAATTGCATTAAGTTCCTCTCTTACCCTTGCTTCCCACTCTGCCTTGTATTCGTTCTTAGCAGCTGCAGTCTTCTTGGTCTTGATCGAAGCAGTATAGCGCTCATAATATTTCTGAAGGATATCATTTACCGAATTGCCGTAGTTGTCGTAATCAAAATCCTGCTGAACACTGGATGTAAGCGGCAGCCACTCTGAATTGTCTGATGAGCGGGACTTTGCATTCTTGTACCATACAGCACCTGTCTCGTCATATTTGATGGTCCTGCCGTCGGACAGGGTCTCCTGCTTATTTGTGATTATTGATCCGTCAGAATTTGCCTTATACCAGTATCCGCCGTCCTGGAACTGCCCAGTCACCATAGCACCGTCCGCACCCAGGAAATACTTCTTGTTGCCCACAGTAACAAATCCGGTCATCATATTTCCCGTATTAGGACCCATGTAGTACCACTTGCCTCCGTCCTGAAGCCATCCTGTAGCCATTGCGCCGGAAGTCTTGTCAAAATAGTACCAGTTATTATCCAGCTTCTTCCATCCCTTTATCATGTGTCCGCCGGCATCAAATCCATACCGTACACCGTCAATGGCCTCGATCCTGTTGACAACATAATTACCGTTTTTGTCCAGATACTTATACTCTGCTCCGTCCTGCTCCCACCCGGCAAAGCAGGTCATGCAGCACGCTATTGCCATAACAGCTGCCATTACCATAACAACGATCGTTTTTTTCATGGTCATCCCCCTGACTTAAATATTGGTGATTACTGCATCCTTAAAAATCTATCATATCAAAAAAGCTTCCCTCGCCGGTGTCCACCTGATTCTGTTCCGGTGCCTGAGTCTGAGGCTGAGTCTGAGGCTGGGTCTGAGGCTGAGTCTGCTGCCGTTGAGTCTGAGGCTGGGTCTGAGCCTCTGTCTGAGCCTCGGTCTCCTTCTCGATCTCCTCCTTGCCCGCCGACACTGTCACATTGATCTGCGTGCCCTTCTCAACTCTTGTATTCGCCGGAATGCTCTGACTGATCACGCTGTCCTCCGGTACAGACTGACTTGTCTCTTCTGTAATTTTATAGGACAAGCCGGCCTCTTTCAAGAGTTTTTCCGCTTCTTTCACTGAAATAAGTTCGATATCAGGCACTGATACTCTTTCCCTTCCGTCACTGACCACCAGTGCTGCAACAGGCTCTCCCGCTTCTGTCTTTTCCGATGCCTGCTCAATGATCTCATCCTCGGGAACAGTATCACTGTATACTGTCTTGCTTCTCTTTATGTAATAGCCTGACTGCTCCGCCAGTTTAAGAGCCTGAGCCCAGGTCCTGCCTTTAAGATCCGCATCCGCAGCCTTACCGGTAATGTTATCGGCTCCCTCAGATACTGTAAGCTCAACCTTCTTCCCGGAATCGGTGATGCTGTCCTGCTTAAGATCCTGAGAGACTACGCAGTCGGGTGCAATATTGGACTTAACGGTACGGACATCCCAATCAAGACCGAGATCCAGCAGAGTACTCTTTGCATCCTCCAATGAGAGTCCGACAACATCCGGCACATAGGTCTGCTCAATACCGGCAGACAGTGTCACTTCCATAAGTGAACCCTTTTCGGCAAGTGATCCCCCCTGAAGCGACTGCGTCAGGATCCTGTTCCTGGGGACCTCATTACTGTAGCTCTTACCGCTTACAGTAAGCTCAAAGGAATTGGTCTTAGCCTCCTTTTCAGCCTCATCCAGCGTACGGCTGATCAGATTTGGTACCCTGAACTGTCCTTCAGGTACTCCGCTTGCACCGGATCTTGCTGTACTGAAGCTTATCACTCCGGACAGCAGCAGCACCAGGAATATCGCAACAAGCGAGCCTCCTGTGACGATCGCCAGCTTGGCTCCCAGCGGCATCCTGCCGGTATCTTCAGTCACCTGTCTGACCTCTATACGTTTTACTTCATCTGCCAGTATCTCATCCAGAAAATCCTCCGCAGTCTGTGTACGGTCCTCGACCTCAACGTTGAGTGCATTCATCAGCGCATTTTCCAGACTCTTTTTGATCTTCACTCCCTTCTTTGAGGGAGGCTGCAGCTGATCGCCGACCTTCCTTTCCATGGAGTCCTGCGGGGTCTCACCTGTCAGCATCTTATAGCATGTTGCTGCTGTGGCATATACATCTGTCCATGTACCCTGATTTCCGTGGCTCTGATACTGCTCAACCGGGGTATAGCCTGATTTTATCTGAACGGTGAGACTGCGGCTCCTCTTGGTCGTTGCAAATCTGGCCGCACCGAAATCGATCAGCTTGACCGTACCGTCCGCCAGGATATATACATTATCGGGAGCGATGTCTCTGTGCAGTATCCCATAGGAATGAGCCTTGATAAGTCCGCTGAGTATCTCCCTTGTTATCCGAAACGCCTCCTCTTCGGGAATAAGACCTTCCCGCTCAAGCTTATCCTTAAGCGATTCTCCGTTAAGATACTCCATGATGATATAGGCAGTACCGTTCTCTTCAAAATTATCATAGATCTGGACGATCTCAGATTCTCCTCTGAGCTGTCCGAGGCGCTCTGCCTCCTCCATGAATTTGTACATGCCGGACATGAACTGTTCCTCGCTCTCGCCGGTATATACGTTGACCATGGTATCCTGCATGGATCTTGTTGAGAATTCTCCGGGCAGGTATTCCTTCACCGCCACCACCCTGTTAAGTCTCACATCATAGCCTATGTATGTAATTCCAAAGCTTCCGAAGCCCAGTACGCGGCCGACTATATAGCGGTCCTTAAGTACTGTGCCCGGCACCAGATGGTAGCTCTCCACAGGAAGTGTACCCTCCCGGTATCCGCAGACCGGACAGAACTGAGCCTCATCCGGTATCTCGCTCATACAGCCCATACATAATTTACTCATTCATCTGCTCCTTTGCATCCTGCTTAAGAGTCTCATACAGCGTACGGCGCAATTCCTCATCACTGTAAAGCTCGTCCATCTTCTTTTCAAAAGCCTCGCTGTCCATCATGAACGTATTATCGAAATTGCTTATTGCGCCGGCTTCCTCCACATTGACCGCTGACAGCTCCGACAGCTTCTGCGCATTGATCGGCAGCGCCATCCTGTTCTGTATACAATATACATCCTGTGCATTTTCACCCAGCCAGAAGCTCAGAAGCCTGAAGGCCGCATTCTTCTCATTGTCACGGCTTTCATCATTGACGCTCCACAGGGCATCAAATTTTGTATACTGACGTTTTGTTGGGATGCCCAGTACATCATACTGCCCCGGCAGAGCATCCTGTACATCGTAATACCGGGATATGGAATCGATACAGAGTACGCTGTCACCGTTAAGAAAATCCGCAATATTATTGTCTTCCTGCGGCTGCGCTCCCGTCTCTGCCATAACGATATTACCGTAGGCTGTGATTATCTCAAAGCCCAGCGGCAGCTGATTCCTGCTCCTGAGCTTTTCTTCATATTCCTCGAAATATATACAGTCCTCAATATCGACGTTATCTATCGCCTTATCTATCGGCGCATATGAAGCACCCAGCTCATCCGGCAGATCGCTGCTGATAAAAAGCGTCGGATCCTTCCTGCCGTCTCTCAATGCATCCTCTACCTCGCTGCCGTACTCAGATGCCGGTATCGGTGTGAACTGTATGGTAACATCCGGATACTGCTGCCTGAACTCAGAGCTCATGTCCTCATACATTGCAAGCTCACCGGCACCGTCGTCGGACGCGCTGTCATCATACGGGATCCATACATCCACAGTACACTTGCTCAGATATGCTTCCTGCCTTACTGCTCTGAATCTGCTTACTCCGAATACGACCCCTGCCAGTATGAGTATGGATGCTGCCGCAATGATCAATGCCCTTCTGGTCTTTCTCCTGCGTATCTCCTGACTGAGCGCGAGGACCTCCTCCTCATTCTGTATGGCCTTCCTGAATTCCTCCATACTCTGGAATCTGTATTCGGGATTAAGCGCCATACCTCTCATGAGCACATTGTCGATATAGGTCGGCAGCTCAGGCAATACGGATGTGGGAGGCAGCAGCCGGTCGTCAACCTGTCTGTCGGTGGATTCTTCAGGCTCCATACCGGTCAGAGTCTCATACATGGATGCCGATAGCGCATATACATCGGTCCACGGTCCCTGCCTGCCGTTTTTGAAGTACTGCTCCGGCGGTGCCAGTCCGATCTTAAGGATGACTGTCCTCTCTTCGCTGCCTCCGCTTGCAAATCTTGCGGCACCGAGATCCATAAGCTTCACTTCTCCGTTTTCACAGATAAAGAAGTTATCCGGGCTCAGGTCACGGTGGATGATATTGTTTTTATGCAGCTCTCCGACAGCCTCCGCGATAAAGGAATATATCCTTATCGCATCCTGACAGGGAACCCTTCCTCCGCAGCGTCTGGTGTAGCTCTCCATCGTCTCACCGCGCAGGAGCTCCATTATCATATATGCGGTCTCATTTTCCCTGAAGAAATCATAAACATGTACAAAATTGGGATGCGCCGAAAATCTGGCGGTATTGCGGGCCTCCTCAAGGAAACGGTCCATACCCTTCTGGTATTCTTCGCTGCCCTTTCCGGTATACAGGATGACCCTGGATTCTCCCGGAACTCTGTTGACAATGCCTGCAGGATAGTATTCCTTGATGGCGACTACCGACTTGATACTGGTATCCCATGCGCGATATGTGATTCCGAAGCCGCCGAAGCCTTCGACTACTCCTATCACATACCTGTTTCCTATCACTGTACCGGGATGGAGATGATATCCCACCCTGGGTGACGTACCCTGAACATATCCGCAGTATGGACATGTGCCGAAATGCTCTGTGTCATATTCTTCAAAGCAGTGCAGACATCTTTGCATATGATGCTCTGTATTGAGATATGCTTTTGTCTCTGCGTATTGACTGCCTGCGGAGCTCCCAGGTATATTGCCGGAACCGATGCCCTGCATGCCGCCTGAAACAGCCTGAGCCGATGCCCCCTGCCCGGCTGCATTATCCGCCTGAGCAGCTCCGAATATCAGCTCGGTGCGTCTGACTCCGCTGCCGGATGGCTCATCGACCATCTGTGTCTTACGCAGCTCTTCGTCCTGCTCATACCAATTATTGATATCCTGATTGGTCTCCACTGCATGGCAATGAGGACAGAAAGCATATTTCTCACCGTCATACCAGTGTCCTTTGTCACATTTGATCAGTCTCATGGTCTTACGAATACTCCTATCGCCGTGTAATTATCGGTATCTTCATCTATGCCCTGCGCAATGATGATCTCTTCCATGCGCTCCAGCCATTCGTCCGGACCGGCAGATTTCCTGAGCGTATCAAGCATCTGTCTCTCATCTACTTTTTCCCACCAGCCGTCACAGCAGACAAGAAATGCCGTGGCAGTATCTGAAAACATCCTCTTTACAAACTTGATCTCCCACTCATCGGACAGTTCAAACATATCTCTGTTCCACGGTACTCCTACTGTCCTGAGCAGTCTGTTTCTGTCTTCGTGGAAGCGTATCTGCGATTCCCTGATCTGTCCTGAGGAGGCCAGCATCTGCGGCACACTGTGATCAAGAGTCCTTGCCGCTACCTTTCCTCCGCAGAAATAATATACACGGGAATCTCCCACGTGCCCCCATCTGGCCATTCCGTCTGCAATATCCAGGATACAGAGTGTGGTCTTCATCTGTGAGAAGGCTCTCTCCTCCTTCTGTCTTTCCAGCACCGCATTCTCTGCGGCCCAGAAGGCTCTGGAAAAATCATGCGGTACCTCCTGCATAGACCGCATGGCTTCTGTCACGCCTGTCATGGATGCTTCGTCACCTCTGCCGTGTCCTCCGAGTCCATCACCCAGTATGAATACCCCCCTGTCTGTGTCAGCGAAGGCAAGCGCGTAATCCTCATCCGTCTCGCGCCCGCCGGCATTAGTGATAACACTGTACTCAATAGTCATATCCGTCTCCATTCCGCGGACAGACCGCGGCACAATATCAATAAAAGTTCCGTCTTTTTTATACTGACTCATCAGTTCCGGCAAAATCTACCTCTTGTCCCTGTCAATACCTTCAAGAACCAGAATGCTTATTATTACATATATGAGCGAGAACAGGATAAGTATACCCCATATCTTCAGCAGATTTTCTCCTGTGGGGTCGCACCCCGTACCCTCTATAAGATCATACTGCATTTTCACTGAATCAACCTTGTTGGCTGAGGATACGATCCCGTTGAGTCCCCATTTGCTGATCGTGAAATTGGCTATCTTCTCTGATATACCGGACAGTTCAAATACTGCCCCGGACATGACCAGCTGTATGATAAGCACAAACGGCATGACCGTCATTGCACTGTTCTGATTTTTAACTATGCTTGATACCAGAACAGCGATCATGTCGGCAGAGAATATCGTGAACAGGAAAGTAAAATACATATCCAGCCCTACAGAAAATATGAGAGCCCGTTCCGGTATGTTGTCAATATTCTTGATGAATACCGCAAGCGCCACTATCAGCGTCTCAGCAAGGCAGACGGCAAACTCATAGATCACATGTGCCAGAACATATGATGAGATATGCAGTCCTGTCCTGTGTTCGCGCTTTATTATGTCCCTCTCTCTGCATATCGACTGAATCGAATTGAAGAGTCCCACCCAGATACAGGCGCATATTATTGCAAATGCGCCGTTCTTGGTGTCCTTGTACGTAATAAACATATCCTCGCTGGTCACCATGGAAATAATGATCATAATGATCGCGGTGGATATGAAATTAGTCCATTTCCTCTCGCTCACAAACAATCTGAACAGCTTGCCCACATATATTCCGATCTGTTTCAGTCTGGATGTTCCCATTGTTCACTCCCGCAATTATTGATTGAATTTCTCTATATATTCATCTGCAAGGCCTTCACCGCCCTCATCGGTACGGTTTATACGTCTTACCACAGCTTCAAGACAGTCTACATCGAAAAACTCCAGCGCCTTTCTCGGGGAGCCCGTAAAAACCAGATGTCCGGAATCGTCGCTTCCCTTTGCCAGTATGATGACCTGATCAAAAAGCTCAAAGGCTCTGTCCGGACTATGGGAAATAACCATCACTATCTTGCCTGTATCTGCAATGCTCCTTAAGTTTTCCATCAGAGATCTGGCCATGGTACCGTCAAGTCCCGAGTCCGGCTCGTCCAGAAAGAACAGGGACGGCCCTCCGATATATTCCACAGCGATCGACAGTCTCTTTCTCTGGCCGCCCGAAAGCTTGCCCACCAGAGAATCCTCTTCTCTTTCCAGACCCAGCATATGCATGGTCTCCCGTACGCTCTCCTCATAGTCCTCATCGGAAAGCCCCTCGGGAAGACGCATCTCAGCGGCATTGCGCAGGGTACTGTATACTGTATCGTTCATTCTCAGAAGATCCTGCTGCGGCACATATCCGATCTCGTACTTCATCCTGTCAAAATCAGTGTAAATATCCGTACCCTTGTACAGTATGCTTCCTTCCGCCGGTTCATAGCCCATAACTGCATTCATGAACGTAGTCTTTCCTGCTCCCGAACCGCCCAGTATAAGTACCATGCTGCCGGTATTTATCGAGAGATGTATATCTCTGAGCAGGGTATACTTCTTCATCTTTCTCCATGCAGTCCTGCGCTCGATATCTATCTCAAGCCCCGGACCGCCGCCGCCGTCCACGATCCTCCTGATGGAGTTGTCCGACTGAAAATACAGCTTCTGACCCGTGAAAATAAAATAATACTTCGCGATTCTGACAACATCCAGAGGACGCAGTCCCGCAGTTGTGTTAATTGCGATATTGTTAAGGAATGTACCATTAGTACTGCCGCAATCCGCAATTATCCATTCATTGCCGGTCTTTATGAATCTCGCATGATGCTTTGAAACCATCGGATCACTAAGCAGTATGGATGCATCTCTGCCGGCCTCCAGCTCACGTATCTCCGGGCCCAGGCTCTGACTGTTCCATTTTGCCTCCGATATATAGCTGACAGAGTAGATCAGGAGCACTTCATTCTGAATATCCGTATGATTGCTTATCCTGATGATATCTCCGTCATTAAGCAGATATGGCACATGCGGTACAGCATGCTGTCCGTTGATCACCGTCCCGTTGGAGCTCCCCATATCCGTAATGACCGTGCCTTCTCCTGTATCCTCTATGACAGCATGAACCCTTGAAACTGACATCACAGGTATCCCGATCGCAGGATGATTATATCCGTCATCTCTTCCGATATCCATCCTGCCCTGCAGCTCAAATATCATGACGCTGTCATTCCAATACCCGAATAGCCTCGGCATGCGATTATTCATATTTCCAACCCCTTATACCCGTCTGGTAGTGTCAAATCTGACACACCT